>CAZFVH010000184.1:0-7299 GCA_964522465.1 uncultured Rubrivivax sp.
ACAAGTTCGACGAAGCCATCATCAACTACATCCGCCGCAACTACGGCATGCTGATCGGCGAGCCCACGGCCGAGGCGATCAAGAAGAACATCGGCAGCGCCTTCCCCGGCAGCGAGGTCAAGGAGATGGAGGTCAAGGGCCGCAACCTCTCCGAGGGTGTGCCGCGCAGCTTCACCGTCAGCTCCAACGAGATCCTCGAAGCCCTGACCGATCCGCTGAACCAGATGGTCAGCGCGGTCAAGAACGCGCTCGAGCAGACGCCGCCCGAACTCGGCGCCGACATCGCCGAGCGCGGCATGATGCTGACCGGCGGCGGCGCGCTGCTGCGGGACCTCGACCGACTGCTCGCCGAGGAGACCGGTCTGCCGGTGCTCGTGGCCGAGGATCCGCTGACCTGTGTGGTGCGCGGCTGCGGCATGGCGCTGGAGCGGATGGAGCGTCTGAGCACGATCTTCACCTACGAGTGACAGGCGTCGCGGGTCGTGAGCCTGCACGCGCCCGCCTGATGTCGAACACGCGCTGAACACGGGCTCGATCGCGATGCCGCTCGAGACACTGGACCGCACACCCCCGCCCTTCTTCCGTCAAGGCCTGCCGGCTTTGGCGCGATTGGGGGTGTTCTCGGGTCTGGCGGTGCTGCTGATGCTGGCCGACGCGCGCTGGCGAGTGGCCGACCCGCTGCGCCTGGCCCTGTCCACGGCCCTGCTGCCGCTGGAACACGCAGCGGCACTGCCGGTGCAGGCCTGGGACCACGCCGGCGCCTATTTCGGCAGCCTGCGCGAAGCCCAGGTCGCCGAGGACGCGGCGCGCGAGTTGTTGGTGCGCCTGGTCGCGCGGGCCGATCAGGCCGATCGTCTGGGCGAGGAGAACGCGCGACTGCGCGCGCTCCTGGATCTGCGTCCCTCGCTGACGGTCCGGTCGGTGCCCGCTGAGGTGCTGCGCGAGTCGGCTGACCTGTTCTCCAGGCGTATCGTCATCGACCGCGGCAGCACCCACGGGGTGATGAGCGGCTCGCCCGTCGTCGACGACCGTGGCGTGCTGGGCCAAGTCACGCGGGTCTTCCCCTTGAACGCCGAGGTGACCCTGCTGACCGACCGGGATGCCGCCATCCCGGTGATGAACACCCGCACTGGCGCGCGCGGCGCCGCCTTCGGAGGCGTCGACGGGGGCGCAAACCCGGGGATGGAGTGGCGCTACGTCGCCGCCGACGCCGACATCCAGGAAGGAGACCTGCTGACCACCAGCGGGCTCGACGGGGTGTATCCGCCCGGGCTGTCGGTCGCACGGGTGACGACGATCGAGCGACGAGCCGAATCGGGTTTCGCCCGCGTGCGCCTGACGCCCACGGCCCCGGCGAACCGGGTGCGTCATGTGCTCGTCCTGGAGCCGGTGTCTGCACAGTGGCCGGCTGGTCGTCCTGCCGATCCGGCAACGGAGCCCCCGGTATCGACGGCGACCGAAACGCCACAGGGGCCGCGTTGATGTTGCCACGCGCCGGTGACACCCTGCTGCTGCCGGTCAACCCGGTCTTCATCGTGCTGACCGTGGTGGGTGGGCTCGCCCTGACACTGGTGCCCTGGGGGCGGTTGCCGGCCGCTCCCGACCCCATGGCACTGGTGCTGACCTTCTGGTGCGTGCACCAGCCGCGCCGCGTCGGGGTGGGTCTGTGCTTCCTCTTCGGCCTGCTGGTGGATGTGCATGAAGGCGCACTGCTCGGCCAGCACGCGCTGGCCTATACCCTTCTCGGCCACGCTGCGGTCACGATGAACCGGCGACTGCGCTGGTTCAGCCCCGTCGAGCAGGCCGTTCAAGTGCTGCCCCTGTTCGCGGGTGCAACGGCCGTGTGCCTGGCCGTGGGCTTGCTGGCGGGGGGGATGTTCCCCGGCTGGAGCCTGTTGTGGTCGCCACTGCTGTCGGCGCTGCTGTGGCCGGTGGTGTCCTGGGCCCTGCTGATGCCACAGCGTCGGCCTCCAGATCCCGACAAGCACCGGCCCCTCTGAGCACGGGACCGCGACCCGATGTCCGAGATCCGCAACGTCGAGCAGGACCTGCACCTCTTCCGCAGCCGCGTGATCGCGGCCGGCGGGCTCGTGCTGCTGTGCTTCGCCCTGCTGTGCGCCCGTCTGGTGTGGCTGCAGGTGGTGCGGCACGACGATCTGGCGCTGCAGGCCGAAGCCAACCGCATCACGGTCGTGCCGCTGGTGCCCACGCGGGGCCAGATCGTCGACCGCAACGGGGTCGTGCTCGCGAGCAGCTTCTCCGCCTACACGCTCGAGGTGTCGCCACGTCTGGCCTCGGCCGACCTGGAGCGACTGGTCCAGGACCTGCAGCCGCTGGTGGAGGTCTCGCCACGCGACCTGCGCCGATTCCGTCGTCTGCGCGAGGAGTTCAAGGGTGCGGACATGCTGCCGCTGCGCACCCGCCTCAGCGATGCGGAAGTGGCGCGCTTCCTGGTTCAGCGGCACCGCTTCCCGGGGGTGGACGTGAGCGCGCGGCTGTTCAGGCATTACCCGATGGGCGAGATCGGCGCACACCTGATCGGCACCATCGGTCGCATCAACGAGGCCGACCAGCGCGCGATGGAAGAGTGGGATGAAGACCGTCTGGCCAACTACCGCGGCACCGAGGTCATCGGCAAGTCCGGCCTGGAGCAGGCGTACGAGCAGGCCTTGCACGGCCTCACCGGTTTCGAGGAGGTCGAGACGAGCGCGGGCGGGCGACCGGTGCGCCGCCTGGGCAGCCGTGCGTCCACCCCGGGCGACAAGCTGGTGTTGTCGGTCGACATCCGCTTGCAAGCCCTGGTCGAGCAGCTCTTCGGGGACCGCCGCGGCGCCCTGGTGGCACTGGATCCCCGCAACGGCGAGGTGCTGGCGCTGGTCAGCATGCCCAGCTTCGACCCCAATCTGTTCGTCGACGGCATCGACGTCGAGAGCTGGCGCGAGCTCAACGAATCCATCGACCGTCCGCTGGTCAACCGAGCCCTGCGTGGCGCCTACCCGCCAGGGTCGACCTTCAAGCCTTTCATGGCGATGGCCGCACTGCACACCGGCAAGCGCACGGCTACGCAGACGGTGTGGGATGCCGGCACCTTCGAACTTGGCAACCACGTCTTCCGCAGCCATGGTGACACCGGCCTGGGCATGGTGGACCTGCGGGAGTCCATCGTCAAGTCCAGCAACGTCTATTACTACACGCTGGCCCACGAGATGGGCGTCGACCTGATGCATGCACAACTTGCCCCGTTCGGTTTCGGTCAGCGCACCGGGATCGACCTCGAGGGCGAGGCAGCCGGCGTCCTGCCGTCCACCGAGTGGAAGCGGCGCCAGTTCAAGCGACCGGAGCAGCAGCGCTGGTACGCAGGGGAGACCATCTCGCTGGGCATCGGGCAGGGCTACAACAGTTTCACGATGCTGCAACTGGCCAGCGCGACCGCGACGCTGGTCGCCGGTGGCCAGCGGTACCAGCCCCGACTGGTACGGGAGATCGAGGACGCCGACAGCGGTGCGCGGCGCGCCATGGGCCCGGCAGCCCTGCCACCGCTGCCGCTGAAGCCGACCCACGTGACCGCCTTGCGCGACGCGCTGCACGGGGTGACGACCGAGGGTACGGCCGCCGGGGTGTTCGCCGGTGCACCCTACGCCAGCGGCGGCAAGACCGGCACCGCTCAGGCGGTGGGCGTGCGCCAGAACGAGCGCTACGACGCCGCCAGGCTCGAGGAGCGCAAACGCGACCATTCGCTGTACATGGCGGCCGCACCGATCGACGCACCCACGGTGGCCCTGGCGGTCATCGTCGAGAACGCCGGCTTCGGGTCCCGCGCGGCAGCGCCGATCGCGCGGCGCGTCTTCGACTACCTGCTGCTCGGCCAATACCCGAGCGAGGAGGACATCGCAGCCGTGCGTGCCGGCCGCGCGGCGCAGCCACTGGGGGCGCCACGACCGGCGTCCGAGGTACCGTTGCCAGGGATCGACGCGTCCGTGGCCGCGGCCCGCCCGGGGATGCGGCAGTCCGCCGACCTGATGGCCTCGCGCGACGCGCGACCGGGGACGGCACCATGAACGCCGTCGTGCAGCGGCCCTCGCACTGGCACCTTGCCGCAGGGCTGGTACGAGGGTTCGATCCGCCGCTGATGCTGGCCATCGCGCTGCTGGCCGCGATCGGTCTGGTGACGATGTACTCGGCCGGCTTCGACCACGGCACGCGATTCGTCGACCACGCGCGCAACCTGGGCATCGGACTGGCCGTCGCGATGGTCGTGGCGCAGCTGCCCCCGCAGCGTCTGATGGCACTGGCCGTGCCGCTGTATGCGGCAGGTGTGCTGCTGCTGCTGGCGGTGGCCTCGTTCGGGATCACGAAGAAAGGGGCCACCCGCTGGCTCGATGTCGGCATCGTGATCCAGCCCAGCGAGATCCTCAAGATCGCCGCGCCGATGATGCTGGCCTGGTGGTTCCAGCGGCGGGAGGGGCACCTGCGCACCCAGGATTTCGTCGTGGCGGGCCTGATCCTCGTCGTCCCGGTGGCGTTGGTGTTCCGCCAGCCCGATCTCGGCACGGCACTGCTGATTCTGGCCTCCGGCCTGTTCGTGCTTTTCTTCGCCGGCTTGAGCTGGAAGCTGATCGTGCCCGTGCTGGCGCTGGGTGTGATCGGTGCCGTGGTGCTGGTGGTGGGCGAGCCCTGGCTGTGCGCCGAAGGCGTGCGCTGGCCGGTGTTGCGCGAGTACCAGCAGCAGCGCGTGTGCACGCTGCTCGACCCGACACGCGACCCGCTGGGCAAGGGTTTCCACATCCTGCAGGGGATGATCGCCATCGGTTCGGGTGGCTTCTTCGGCAAGGGCTTCATGCAGGGCACGCAGACGCACCTGGAGTTCATCCCGGAGCGAACGACCGATTTCATCTTCGCCGCGCTGTGCGAGGAGTTCGGGCTGCTGGGCGTGCTCGTGCTGCTGGCGGGCTTCTGCTTCCTGTTGCTGCGCGGCCTGACGATCGCGGCGCAGGCGCCCACGCTGTTCGCGCGCTTGCTGGCCGGCGCGCTGACGATGAGCATCTTCACCTACGCCTTCGTCAACGTCGGCATGGTCAGCGGCATCCTGCCGGTGGTCGGCGTCCCGCTGCCCTTCGTCAGCTACGGCGGGACCGCCATGGTCACGCTGGGGCTGGCGCTGGGCATTTTGATGTCGGTGGCGCGCAGCCGCGGGCTGATGCAGCGCTGATCGAAGATCCGCATGCGGGGGTGGCGGCGCGGTGCGCGGCGCACCGCGACTTCAGCCCCTGACCATTGGGCCCAACACCCAGACCAGCGCCGGGAAGGTGACGAAGGCTGCGATCGTGCTGGCCATGATGATGCGCGCCACGCGGCCGTTGTCAGCTCCGTAGCGCTCGGCCAGCAGAGAGACGTTGCTCGCGCTGGGCAGCGCCGCCACCAGCGTCAGCACCAGGATCTGCAACCCGGTGATCGGCGCCCCGAGGGCCGCCGCAGCGGCCGCCAGGGCCAGCACCAGCAGGGGGTGGACGACGAGCTTGACGGCGGCGATCGGCAGGTACAGCGACGGCGGCGTGCGGGCGTGGGCATGCTGGCCGGCGCGCCACAGCACGGCACCGATCGTGAACAAGGCCACGGGTGAGGCCGCGTCGGCCAGCATCTTCACCACGGCGTCCACCGGCGCCCACAGCACCAGGCCGCTGGCAGAACTGACCGCCCCAACCGCAATGGCCCAGGGCAGCGGGTTGCCCAGTGCGCCACGCAGCGCGCGCACCACCGCCTGCCGGGCGCCCTGCCCGGAGGCATCGTGCGCCTGCGCCAGCGCGATGCACAGCGAGCTGGTGATGAAGATGTCGACCAGGATGGTGCTGATCGCCGGCCCGGCCGCCGCCGGACCGAGCAGGGCCACGAGGAGTGGCACCCCCATGAAGCCGGTGTTGGGGAAGGCGGCCACCAGCGCACCGAAGGCCGCGTCCTTCAGGTGCACGCGCGGCCCACGGGTGGCAAGGACCGTGAAGCCCACCATGGCCAGCGCACTCAGCAGCCACAGCCCGATCAGCACCGGACTGAGCAGCTCGGCCACAGGCATGCTCGCGCCGAAACGGAACAGCATGCAAGGCAGCGCGAAGTACAGCACGAAGCCGTTGAGCCCGGGGATCGCGCTCTCGGGGAGCACCTTCTGGCGCGCGGCCAGCCAGCCGCACAGCACCAGGGCGAAGAAGGGCGCGGTGACGGAGACGATGTCTTGCATGGGGTCGGATCGGGTCGGGTCGTATGGGCGGGCCGGGGGATGTGTCGACGTCCCCGACGGAGCGTTCCAGGGGCCGGCAGCTCCCGCGGCAGTCCGACCTCGCGGTGAACGGAGACAAAAGGTCCTCTCGGTGCTCCTCGCGGCCCGCTCCGAGGGCCGGGGGCGGAACGCTCCTGCCTGCTCGGCTGCTCGGGCGCTCAGCTGCGCGCGGCCGCCTGCAGCTTGTCCTGCGTGCGGAGGTCGAAGTCGCTGGCGTCGTGGCGCTCGTGCAACTGGCTGGACAGCTCGCCGCGCAGGCGGTTGACCATGCGGCCGCGCTGCGCCGCCGGCCGCGCAGCGATCTCGGCGGCCCAGCGTTGCACATGGCGGTAGTCGGCCACCTGCAGGAACTCCGCGGCCTCGTAGAGCTCGCCGCGCACCAGCGCGCCGTACCACGGCCAGGCGGCGATGTCGGCGATCGTGTACGCCTCACCGGCGAGGAAGGCGGTCGCGGCAAGGCGGCGGTCCAGCACGTCGAGCTGCCGCTTGACCTCCATGGCATAGCGGTCGATCGCGTATTCGATCTTCTCCGGCGCGTAGGCGTAGAAGTGGCCGAAGCCGCCGCCGAGGAAGGGGGCGCTGCCCATCTGCCAGAACAGCCAGCTCAGGCACTCGGCGCGCTGCGGCCCGGACGCTGGCAGGAAGGCGCCGAACTTCTCCGCCAGGTACTGCAGGATCGCGCCTGACTCGAACACCCGCACCGGTTCCGGCCCACTGCGGTCGACCAGCGCCGGGATCTTGGAGTTCGGGTTGGCCTCGACGAAGCCACTGCCGAATTGATCGCCTTCGCCGATGCGGATCAGCCAGGCGTCGTACTCCGCGCCGGCGTGGCCGAGGGCCAGCAGTTCCTCGAGCAGCACCGTGACCTTGACGCCGTTCGGTGTGCCCAGCGAGTACAGCTGCAGCGGATGACGGCCCACCGGCAACGCCTTGTCGTGCGTGGGCCCGGCCACGGGCCGGTTGATGCTGGCGAAACGCCCGCCGTTGGCGCGGTTCCAGGTCCACACGCGAGGCGGGATGTAGGGGGTCGG
>CAZFVH010000185.1:0-7262 GCA_964522465.1 uncultured Rubrivivax sp.
GCGGATGCGGATGCGGATGCGGATGCGGATGCGGATGCGGATGCGGATGCGGATGCCGGAGGCGGAGGCGGAGGCGGAGGCGGAGGCGGGACGCCAGGATGAACTGGACGACCCCGGTCGACCTGAAAGCGGCCTGGCAGCGGCGCTGGGCGCGCGGGGATCTGGCACGGGCCGTCGTCGAACAGGCCGGTGGCCCCGTCGGCAGCCACGCCGTCGGTGCCGCGGACGTCGCGCGCGCGGCCCCCGCCGGTCTGGCCGTCCCCCACCGCACACCGCTGCGCGGCCCCGACACCGCCGAGATCGCCGATCGTTTCGACGCGGTGCGCGGCTGGATCGCCACGCTGCAGGCGCTGCCGCGGGTGCGGCTGGAGTGGCGCGAGATCCGTCACCGCGTCCACGGCGCGCAGCGCCTGCCGGTGGCGGCCTGGGTCGACACGCTCGATGACGCGCTCGTGCTGGCTGGCCGGCGCGCCGAGGCGGCGCAGTTGCGCACGCTGGCAGCACAGACGCGCGCGCTCGAGCCCCGCCTGCTGCCCTGGCTGGCACAGCGGCCGCTGCAGGCGCTCGAACTCGCCGCCGACTGGTCCCACCTGCTGGCGGCGGCCGCCTGGTTCGGGGCGCATCCGCGCCCCGGGGTCTATCTGCGCCAGATCGACGTCCCAGGCCTGCACACCAAGTTCATCGAGGCGCACCGCGCCGTGTTGTCGGCCTGGATGGATCTGCTGCTGCCGGCCGGCGCCATCGACACCCGGCACACCGGCGTGGGCGGCTTCGCGGCGCGGCACGGCTTCCTGGACAAGCCGGCGCGAGTGCGGCTGCGGCTGCTGGACCCGGGCCTGTCGCCGGGCTGGTTTGCCCACCCCACCACGGGGCTGGCCGACCTGACGCTGGATGCGGACAGCTTCGCCGCGCTGCACCTGCGCGCCCGGCATGTCGTGGTGGTGGAAAACGAGATCACCTTTCTGGCCCTGCCGCCGGTGCCGGACACCGTGGCGCTGTTCGGTGCCGGCTATGGCGTGGAGGCCGCACAGGCGCTGGCGTGTTCGGGCTGGGCTGCACAGGCCCAGGTGCACTACTGGGGCGACCTCGACACCCACGGCTTCGCCATCCTGGCGCGTTGGCGCGCGCGCCTGCCGCACACGCGCTCCTTGCTGATGGACCGCCCGACCCTGATGGCCCACCGCCCGCTGTGGGGCCAGGAGCCGCAACCCGTCGCCCACGATCTGCCTGGCCTCGACGATGCCGAGCAGGCGCTGTACGACGAGCTGCGTCATCACCACATCGCCCCAAGCCTGCGCCTGGAGCAGGAGCGCATCGGCTTCGGCTGGGTGCGCCGCGCACTCCAGGCGCTGCAGCCGTTGGTGACCAGCCCAGGGACATGACGTCGGCCGCCCGGGAAGACGCGGGCTGCCAAAGTTGTTCCCTACCTTGAGAACTGCGGGATGCTCTTGGCCGGAAGGGGCGTTCGCCGTGGTGACGGCCATGGTCGGCGTGAACACGCTGTACCGCGCGCTGCGGGATCGGTAGCGGCGCAGGCGCTGCCCGGCCTCGGGGGCGTTGTCAGTGCCGAGGATCGACCTCCAGCCAGTTTTCCAGCGCCAGGCCGGGATACCGCGCAAAGTCCCGTAGATTGTTCGTGACCAAGGTCACGCCCAGGCCGACGGCATGGGCGGCGATCAGCTTGTCGAGATGGTCCTTGCGCGACTCTCGGGTGGCCCACCGTATCGGCCCGTAGGCCGCGCCGGCGGCGGCATCGAAGGAAGCCACGGGGATATCCTCGATCAGTTCAGCCAGCGCCACACCTTCCCGGACAGGATCGGCGCAGACCGTCACGCCGAAGGCCAACTCGGCATAGGTCACCGCAGACATGACGACGTCGCCGACATGGCACTGGGCGAAACGCTGCGCGACCTCGACAGGCTGGTGCTTCATCAGGTAGATGCACATGTTCGTGTCGAACATGTAGCGCGGCTTCACATCGGATCCCGTTCGGCTTGCGCGTGCTCACCCCGTCCTTCGGCCATGAAGTCGGCAGAGAAGCGCGAGAACTTGTCCAGCACCCCGCTCAGCGAACGTCGAGCCGGCCTGATGCGGATCTCGTCGCCTACACGTTCGATCTCGAGTTCGACGTCGGTGCGCTCGTACGCCAGGTCGGCGGGGATGCGCACCGCCTGCGAGTTGCCATTGCGGAAGGCGCGTGTGGTGTGCATGGTGTGGGTGCGGCTGATGTACAACGTGTGTACTTTAACCGACTGCACCCTTCTTCACACGGTCTTGTCGGGTCGGGGCCGATACAAGCCAGTGCCGAACCCTCCCGCAGGAAGCCTCCCGCCTCCCGCCTCCCGCCTCACGCATCAAGCTTCACGCCTCACACCGCCGCCAGCGCCTGGTCCAGGTCTTCCTTCAGGTCGTCGATGTGCTCGATGCCGATGGACAGGCGCACCGTGTCCTCGCTGACGCCGGCCTTGGCGAGTTCCTCGGGGTTGAGTTGGCGGTGCGTGGTCGAGGCCGGGTGGCAGGCCAGCGAGCGGGCGTCGCCGATGTTGACCAGGCGGGTGAACAGCTTCAGGGCGTCCTGGAAGCGCGCGCCGCCTTCACGCCCGCCGGCCACGCCAAAGGTCAGGATGCCCGAGGCGCGGCCGCCCATGTAGCGCTGCGCCAGCGCGTGGCCCGGGTCGCCGGGCAGGCCGGCGTAGCGCACCCACTTCACCTTCGGGTGGGCCTGCAGGTGGCGCGCCACGGCCAAGGCGTTGTCGCAGATGCGGTCCATGCGCAGCGGCAGGGTCTCGATGCCCTGCAGGATCATGAAGGCGTTGAAGGGGCTGATGGCCGCGCCCATGTTGCGCAGCGGCACCACGCGCGCCCGGCCGATGTAGGCCGCCGGGCCCAGCGCCTCGGTGTAGACCACGCCGTGGTAGGACACGTCGGGCTCGTTCAGGCGCTTGAACTTGGCCTTGTGCTCGGCCCAGGGGAACTTGCCGGAGTCGACGATGGCGCCGCCCAGCGAGTTGCCGTGCCCGCCCATGTACTTGGTCAGCGAGTGCACGACGATGTCGGCACCGTGCTCGAAGGGCCGCAGCAGGTAGGGGCTGGGCACGGTGTTGTCGACGATCACCGGCACCCCGCGGGCGTGTGCCGCCTCGGCCAACCGGGCGAAGTCGGTGATGTTGCCCAACGGGTTGCCGATGGACTCGCAGTACACCGCCTTGGTGCGCTCGTCGATCAGACGTTCGAAGGCGCCAGGGTCGCGGTAGTCGGCAAACCGCACCTCGATGCCGTACTGCGGCAGCGTGTGCGCGAACAGGTTGTAGGTGCCGCCGTACAGCGCCGACGAGGCGACGATGTTGTCGCCCGCCTCGGCGATGGTCTGGATGGCATAGGTGACGGCCGCCTGACCGGACGCCAGCGCCAGCGCGGCGATGCCGCCTTCCATCGCGGCGACACGCTTTTCCAGCACGTCCTGCGTCGGGTTCATGATGCGGGTGTAGATGTTGCCCGCGACCTTCAGGTCGAACAGGTCGGCGCCGTGCTGCGTGTCGTCGAAGGCGTAAGCCACCGTCTGGTAAATCGGCACGGCCACTGCGTGAGTCGTCGGGTCGGGGCTCTGGCCGGCGTGGACGGCGAGGGTTTCGATGCGCATGGGGGATCTCCGTGGCGGTGTGGCAGGGGCATGGGCGCAGCCCGTCGGAAACGGACCGTGGACGGGATTTTGCGCCCGCGACTGCCGGCCATCCCGCGGTGGGCTGACCGATGCGGGGGTGATCGACCGCGAGGCCGAGGGTGGGCAGCGGGGCGCCCGATCCTCGGGTGACGGACGCTCAGCGCACGATGCCGTCGACGTAGAGCCAGCGGCCGGCCACGCGCTCGAAGCGGCTGGTCTCGTGCAGCCGGTGGGCACGCCCGCCGAGCTTGCTGCGGGCGACGAACTCCACCGTCGCGTGGTCGGCACCGGTCACGCCGTGGTGGCGCACTTCCAGGCCCAGCCAGCGCAGGCCCGGGGGGTCGGCGTCGAGGGCCGCAGGCCGGGTGCGCGGATGCCAGGTGTCGAGCACGTAGTCGCGCAGACCGCGCACGTAGGCGCTGTAGCGCGAGCGCATCAGCGTGACGGCGTCGGGCGCCGCCAGGTGCAGCGGCCCGGCATGCCAGCGGCCGCAGCAGTCGGCATAGGCCGCGGCCAGGCCGCAGGGGCAGGGGTCGGCGGGGGCGGCGGTGGGCATCGGTCGGGCCTGAGGCGAATCGTTGGGGCGGTGACTGCTGGAGGCCGAGTCCACGGGGCGTGGTTCCTGGTTCCTGGTTCCTGGTTCCTGCTTCCTGCTGTCTGCTGTCTGCTGTCTGCTGTCTGCTGTCTGGTGTCTGCTGTCTGGTGCAAGTTGCCAAATGCCAGGGTCAGGCGTCAGGCGTCAGGCGTCAGGCGTCAGGCGTCAGGCGTCAGGCGTCAGGCGAAGGCCCGGCGCAGCGCCGCGCCGCACAGCGCGATCGCCAGGTCGGCCTCCTCGATGGCGCGCGGCATGGCGATGAAGCCGTGCACCTGGCGCTCGAAGCAGACGTAGTGGGTGGCCACGCCCGCGGCCGACAGCGCGTCGGCGTACTGCCGTCCCTCGTCGCGCAGCGGGTCGAAGCCGGCGGTCAGCACGAGCGCCGGCGGCAGACCGCGGTGGTCGGCCGCCAGCAGCGGCGAGGCGCGCCAGTCGACCCAGTGCGCCTCGTCGGGCGTGTAGAGGCGGCGGTAGTGCGCCATCGAATCGCGGGTGAGCAGGTAGCCCTGGGCGTTGGCGGTGTAGGAGGGCGCCTGCTGGCGCATGTCGGTGACGGGGTAGATCAGCAACTGGAAGGCGGGCAGGGCTTGCCCTGCCTCGCGCAGGGCCAGGCAGACGGCGGCGGCCAGGTTGCCGCCGGCGCTGTCGCCGCCCACGGCCAGGCGTGAGGCGTCCAGTTGCAAGGCATCGGCCTGCGCGCGCACCCATTGCGTGGCCGCCATGCAGTCGTCCAGCGCGGCCGGGAAGGCATGCTCGGGAGCGAGGCGGTAGTCCACCGCCACCACGGCCGCGCCGGCTGCCAGCGCCAGTTGGCGGCACAGCACGTCGTGGGTGTCGAGGTCGCCGATGACCCAGCCGCCGCCGTGGAAGTAGACCAGCACCGGCTGCGGTTGGCCGGGGACGGCGGGCTGCGATCGGTACAGCCGCATCGGCACGCCGTCGGCCGACAGGTCGCGCACCTCGGCCACCTCCGGGGCGTCGGGTTGGGTGTAGGGGCGCCGCTCATGGTAGGCGCGACGCGCCTGCTCGGGCGTCATCAGGTGCGCGGGCTGGGCGCCGCGCGCGATCATGAAGTCGATGAAGGCGCGGGCCTGGGGGTCGAGCATGGGGCGCTCCGGGTGGGCGGGTGACGTCGGACAAGGCGCACCAGTGTAGGGGCCGGTGCGCGGGTATCCCTGCTCCGGCGAGGCGCGCCGTGGTGTGCGGGAAGGGTCCGTGGAATGCGTATGAGATGCGCATGGGATGCGCGATGGATGCGCGTGGGATGCGTCCGGGAGTTCGCCAGGGATGGACTTGAGTACTGTATGAAGATACAGTTGTCGTGTGTCTTTCACGAGCCTCCCTCCCTCCCGCGCAGCCTGCGCCGGCCCGCACGACCCCGAGGCCTTGCACCCCGGGCTGTGGCGTGCGCACCGCCTGGGCCGTGCCGGCACGGCGGTGGTGTGGCGCAGCGGCTTCGCTGCGCTGGACGCAGAGTTGCCCGGTGGGGGCTGGCCCTGTCAGGCGCTGACCGAACTGCTGCTGCCTCGCCCGGGCATCGGGGAGGTGCGGCTGCTGGCGCCGGTGCTGGCCGCGCCGCGGCAGACCGAGCGGGGTGCCGCACGTCGCGCGATGCTTTTCTGGCCTCCCGCGCTGCCGTGCACGCAGGCTCTGGGGCAAATGGGCATCGATGTGCGACATCTGGTCGTCGTGCCCGGGCCTGCGTCCAGCGATGCGCTGGCAGGGCGTGGCCGGCCGCCGCCTGTGGCGACCGATCTGTTGTGGGCACTGGAGCAGACCCTGCGCAGCGGCGCCGCAGGTCTGTTGCTGGCCTGGTTGCCGGGCCCGCTGTCGGGCGATCGACTGCGCCGCCTGCAACTGGCCGCACAGGCGCACGAAGCGCCGGCTTTCGTGCTGCGCAGCCTCGAGGCCCGCTTGCAGCCGAGCCCGGCTCCCCTGCGTCTGATCTTGCATCCACAGTCCGACCCGGATGTGTTGTCGGTGCACCTGCTCAAGCGGCGAGGGCCCGCGCGGGCGCATCCTGTATGTCTGGCGCTGCCCCCGGTGCTGGCGGGGGTGGTCGGTGCTCGGGCCAGGGAGCGTCAGGCCGCGGGGGTCACCGGTCTGGCGGCAGGTGCGGCTGCTGCGACGGTGTCGCGCGCCTCCGTACGGCCGGATCCGGCCGCGAGCCTGCATCGCTGAAGCCCCATGCAGGGCCAAGGCTGCGGAAGCGTGCACGATGCAACATCGCCGTCGCTTGTCCTTTGCCGGCCAGCAACCCACCCACGACCTGTTCGGCCACGGCAGTCCTGCACCGCAAGGCCTGCGGTCGGCGCAGGGTCGTGATTCCAGCAAGGCAGCAGCCTGCACCTTTCCCCGGCCGGCCCTGTCTTGCGAAGGCGGTGGAGCAGCCGCCACATCTCCCGTGGCCTTGCCTGCGACAACGACGCATGTGCCGGCGTGCTGGGTGGCGGCCCATCTGCCCGACCTCTCTCTGGAGGCCTTCGTCGCGACGCTCGATGCCCAGGCGCGTGAGCTCCCTGTGGCCTTGCAGACCCGCAGCGGGATCGTCGCGGTGGACTCGGCCGCGGCGGCCCTGGGAGTGCGGCCCGGCCAGCGCCGCGCGACGGCGCTGGCGCTGGCGCCGACGCTGTGCCTGGCGCAGGCCGACGAGGTCCGCGATACCCAGGCCCTGCGCGTGGCCGCGCTCGCGGCCCTGCATTTCACGCCCTCGGTGACGCTGGACGCCCCGTCCACGGTGCTGCTGGAGGTGGCCTCGACGCTGCGCCTGTTCGGTGGGCTCGAAGCACTGGCCGCCGATCTGCGCCACAGGCTCGCGCTGCTGGGGCATCGCGCCGTCCTCGCCTGCGCCCCGACGCCACTGGGCGCGGTGCTGCTGGCGCGGCAAAAGACGGGCATTTCTGATCCATACAAGTCATCTACGAAAACAACCTCAACTCAAAACTCAACCCCAACCTCAACCTCAACCTCAACCTCAACCTCAACCTCAACCTCAACCTCAACCTC
>CAZFVH010000186.1:0-7252 GCA_964522465.1 uncultured Rubrivivax sp.
GCGCTACGCCTCTACCCGCGGCACCTCGAAGGAGGTACACCCCTGGCTGGCCGACATGGAAACCAAGGTCATCCGGGGGGAGGCCTGTCTGGCGGCGGCGCGGCGGCTGCATGCTGGGGGGTTCACGCCCGATGTGATCGTGGCGCACCCGGGCTGGGGCGAGAGCCTGTTCCTGAAGACGCTGTGGCCGCGCGCGCGGCTGGGCATCTACTGCGAGTTCTTCTACGCGGCCGATGGGGCCGACGTCGGCTTCGACCCCGAGTTCGCGCCCAAGGACGCGCTGGCCGACCGCTGCCGGCTCGAGCTGAAGAACCTGAACAACCTGGCGCACTTCGAGACGGCGGACGCCGGGCTGAGCCCGACGCAGTGGCAGGCGTCGACCTTCCCGCCGCGCTTTCGCGATCGGATCGAGGTGGTGCACGACGGCATTGACACCGCGCGCCTGCGGCCGCACGCCCAGGCGGCGATCCAGCTCGGCACCCAGGGGGGCCGGCAGCTGCGGCTGACGTGCGAAGACGAGGTCATCACCTTCGTCAACCGCAATCTGGAGCCCTACCGCGGCTTCCACGTCTTCATGCGCGCGCTGCCCCACATCCTGCGCGCGCGGCCGCGGGCTCGGGTGCTGATCGTCGGCGGCACCGGCGTCAGCTATGGCAGCCGGCCGGACGCCCAGGTGCACGGCGCGGCTTCCTGGCGCGAGGTGTTCGTCAGGGAGGTGCGGCCCCGCATCCCCGACGAAGACTGGGCGCGCGTGCACTTTGCCGGGCACGTACCGTACGAGCACTTCGTGCCGATGCTGCAGGTCTCCACGGTGCACGTCTACCTGACCTACCCTTTCGTGCTGAGCTGGAGCCTGCTGGAGGCGATGAGCATCGGCTGCGCCATCGTCGGCAGCGACACCGCCCCCGTGCGCGAGGTGATCACCGACGGTGTGACCGGTCGTCTGGTGGACTTCTTCGACCCCGGGGCGCTGGCGCAGGCGGTCTGTGGGTTGCTGGACAGCCCCGAAGAGCGCGCCCGCCTGGGGGCGGCGGCGCGCGAGCGCGCGGTGGCCGGCTATGACCTGCACACGGTGTGCCTGCCGTGCCAGATCGCCTGGGTGGAGGGCTTGCATCAACCCTCACCGGTGACGGCATGAAGCAGCGCCTGCGCCTGGATGGCGTCGACCACGACGTGGACAGCCTCAGCGCCGAGGCGCGGCAGATCCTGGGGCGGCTGCGCTATGTGGAGCAGCGGCTGCAGGAGCTGCACAACCAGCAGGCGATGCTGACCAAAGCCAAGAACGCCTACATCGCCGACCTGAAAGCCGAGTTGCTGCGGCCTGGTTCGGGCGCGGACCCGAGGGCCACGACGGTCATCGGTTCTGCCGGTCTGGCGACGGGCACCGGTGCGGGAGGGCTCCCGTTCTTCCTGCGCGACGACGACAACGACACCTTTTGACGACGGCGGCCCCATGCTGAAATTCAACATCGACGGCCTCGACTACCAGGTGGAGGCGCTGTCCGAGACCGCACAGGCGCAGTTGCGCAGCCTGCAGTTCACCGAGGCGCAGTTGCAGAAGCTGCGCAACGAGGTGGCCGTGTTCGAGACGGCGCGCGGCGCGTACATCGCGGCGCTGAAGGCCGAGATCGCGCGTGCGGGACCCCACGGCGATCAGTCCGCGTAGCCGGCGTGCCGAGGGGCCCGGCGTGCCGTGGTGGCCGAGAACGTGCTCGCAATCGCCGCGGCCATGATTTGGTATTGCAACGCAAAAGCAGCGCAATCCATGAAGTCTTCCTCCTTCCCGTCGCTGCGCGTGGAACCCGAGTTGCGTGAGGCTGCCGAGAGCGTGCTGCGCGAAGGCGAGACCCTCACCAGCCTGATCGAGACGTCGGTGCGCGAGACCATCCAGCGCCGGCGTCGGCACGAGGACTTCATCGCCAGGGGCTTGCGTGCGCGTGAGGACGTTCAGCGCACGGGCATCACACACGCTGCCGACGCCGTTCGCCTGGAACTGCAACATCGCCTGGACGCCAGGCGCAAGCCGGTCCTGGGCTGAGCAGCGTGTTCGAGGTGCGTTATGCCGAAGCGGCTTGGCAGGCTTTGTTGCGTCTCTTCGACGTCCTGCTCGAGCGGGCCAGGACAGCGGAGCATTTGGAGGCTGCGCAAACGGCCATCGACGCCATTCGTGAAGCGGTAGAACGAAGCCTCAGCCGCGCCCCCTTCGCTTATCGCAAGGCCGGGGACGGCCCCTTCCATCGAGACTTGCTGATTCCGTTCGGCGCAACGGGCTACGTGGCGCTCTACGAGATCGACGGTCCAGCCTCGGTGGAGATCCTGGCCGTGCGCCATCAGTTGGAAGACGACTACCACTGAACTGAAGCGTTGCAGTCAGAGCTGCCACCTCCGTCAGCAGGCCCTGCAGCTGCTCGTCGACCCGGGACAGCGCCTCGTCGAGCGCCACTGCGGATGCGCCGTTCATCTCAGGCGGGAAACGCCACCGCTCGTTCGGTCCGATGGCGGGACGAAGGCGTGCGCCCGATCAGATGTCGTAGACGCCGTAAGGGGTGCGTAGCGCGCTGCCGTCGACGTCGCCGCGCATCACGCTGACGAGTTCGAGCCCGTCGGGCAGCATGTCCTGCAGCCATGCATCGGCTACCGTGATCCGGCCCGGTAGCAGGGGTGGGCGTGCCGCCAGCGCCGGGTCCGTCGGGTCGAAGCGCACCCAGGAAGGTGCCGCGGTGTTCAGGCCGACGGCGTGCCGCAGCACGCCCAGCGCATCGGACAGGCTGACGGTGCCGTTGCCATCGAAGTCGGCGGCCACGGACTGCCGCAGATCCACGGCCGGATCCGACGCCGACGTGCGCCGGCCCGAGATCATGCGCAGGATGGCCACCGCATCGGAGAGGCCGATCCCCGATGTGCCGACGTCGGCGGCCGATGACGTCCCGGTGTCTCCGGGCGCCAGCGTCTCGGCGGCGGCTGTGCCCGGCGCCAGCAGCACCAGGTCGTCGGTGAAGGCCAGGGCCTCGACCTGGCGCAGGGTGTCGATCGAGCCATCGGCCGCCCGCACGACGACCTCGCCCTGGGCCGAAACCCTCCACGTGACGTCGGCACTGCGTACCGGGTAGGCCACCGTGTCGTGCCCGGTGCCGCCGTCGACGAGGTCGTTGCCCTCACCCGGCACCAGCCAGTCGTCGCCATCGCCACCGAGCAGGGTGTCGTCGCCCTGGCCGCCCTGCAGGCGATCGTGTCCGGCACCGCCGTCCAGCGCCTCGGCCCAGGCTGTTCCGACGATGAAGTCGTCTCCCGGCGGGGCGTCAGGTGCCCGGATGGGGGCGAAGCCGAAGTCGATGTCGTCCACCACCTGCCCGCCGACGACCTCGACCCGCAGCGCCGTCGGGGCGGGCTGCTCGATGATGGCTTGCGCCAACGCCAGCATGTCGATGCGATCGAAGGACAAGCCGGTGTTGGGCACGGCGTCGGCCTCGTCGTCGCCATCGACGATGACCGCCCCGGTGTCCTCGATCAGACCGCGGATCTCGGCCACGGTCAGGTGCCGTCCGAGCGTCTGCTTCGCGAGCTGCTGCGCCAGGGCCACCATCCCAGTGACGTGAGGCGCCGCCATGCTGGTGCCGGACAGTGCCGTCCATCCCCCGCCGAGCCCCGCTGAGACCACTCCCACCCCCGGGGCGAACACGTCGGACTCGGTGTCGTCGCGCTGGGAGAACGCGGCGATGGCGTCCACGCTGCCGTCCTGGAGCCCGGCCAACGCGCCATGGCCGGACCACACCGCGCCCACCGACAGCGCCCAGGGGTCTGACGAGGGGTAGGCCACGCCCTGGATCGGACGCTGTGCGTAGCCGTTCCCGGAAGCGGCGATCACGGCGATTCCGTTGTCGGTCAGCGCCTTGAAGGGCGAGGACAGGAAGCCGGACGTGGGCGCCTGGTCGAATTCGCCGAAGCCCAGCGACAGGTTGACCGCCACCACCCCATAGCGCTGCGCGTTGGCCACCACCCAGTCGACGGCTTCGCGCAGATCGCCCGAGCGGCCCGAGCCGTCGTCGCCGAGCACGCGCAGCACGATCAGGTCGGCGCCGGGCGCCACCCCGGGGAAGGTCCCATCCGAGCCCGCAGCGATGCCCGCGACATGGGTGCCGTGTCCGTGGCCGTCCGCGGCCAGGGCGTCGCCCGCGCCGACGAAGTCGTATTGGTAGACGATGCGGTCGGCCACGCCATCGACGTCCCCGTCCGGCCCGAAGGCAGGGTGGTCGAGATCGATCCCGGTGTCGATGATGACGATGGCCGTACCGCTGCCGTCGATGCCCGCGAAGCGCGGATCGGCACGGAACGACGCCAGCCCAGTGCTGACACCGATCTGGCTCGACAGCGCAAGGGCCTGCGCGGCATCGACCTGCCACGCCTGCAGATCCTCGACCGTGAGGCTGGCGTCGCCCGGGTCGGCATCGAGCAAGGTGGCGGTGCTGTCCGCCGGGCCCGCGGGGCTGGTGGGCGCCCATCCGGCGCGCGCCATCGCGACGACCTCGTGCACGCCGGGGGCCAGGTCCGTCAGGCGCCAGCGGCCGTCCAGGTCGCTGCGGGTCACGGGCTCGACTGCGTCCAGGCGTCCGTTGCCGTTCTCGTCGGCGAACACAGTCCACCCCGCCAGGCCCTCCTCGATGTCCTGGATCTGCCCGTCGAGATTGGCGTCGTGCCACAGCCGCCCGCTGACCGATCCGGTCAGCACGGCGTCGTTGTCCGCGATGCTGAAGGCCAGGCTGCGCACGTCGACCGCGGCACCCGCATCGGCGTCCGCCGGGCGCAGCGTGAACTGCACGCGGGCGATCTCGGTGGGCTCGACGATGTCGTCATCGACCGCCGACACCGTGAGCACGCGCGCCTGATCCCAGTCGTCAGGGGTGAACACCACGGTCGTCGGCCCGACGAGCAGATCGCTCGTGCCTTCGATGGCCAGCGCCAGTGGCTGCGACGGCGCGGTGGACAAGGAGATCCGTACGGTCTGCGAGCCCGCGCCTTCGGCCAGTTGGACCCCGGAAGGGTCGAGCACGAGCGTCGCGGGCTGCAGCACCGGCACCATCGCGTCCAGGAAGCGCAATGCCTCGACGTTGCGCACGACGAGGGTGCTGCCCTCGTAGAGCCCGCTGCCGGGCAGCCCGGTGATGCGCAGGGTGTCGTCGCCCGCGACCGACCACGACAGTGCGAAGGCCTCACGCGGGCCGAAGAGCACCAGTGTGTCCTGCCCCGCGGCGCCGTCGATCACGTCATTGCCGCCCAGGCCGTCGAACACCTCGTCCGCGTCGGTTCCGCGCAGCAGGTCGCGCGCGCGGGTGCCCAGCACGGGCGTGGTGCCGTCGCTGGCGACGACGTCGATCACTGTTCCGGAGGTCGTGACGATGCGCTCGATGCCGACGCCCACGCTCAGGGCGCCGGCGTATTCGTGTGCGGACGACAGGCCCTGCACGCGTGCGATGCCGGCGATCGAGGCGATCGCGAAGTCCCCGTCGGCGCCGAGCAGCACCCAGGTGTCGGTGCCGGCCCCCCCGACCAGCGTGTCCGACCCGCCGGCGCCGTCCAGGAGGTCGTCTGCGTCGGTGCCGTTCAGGCGCTCGGGACGACCCGTTCCGACCCTCGGGACCAGTGCGTCGGCCCCGGTGTCCAGCCTGACCGAGCCGTCGGCTGTCGCCAGCGCCTCGACGTTCCATACCCGCGCGGCATGTCCCGCATAGGGCCCCGCGGAGGCGGCGCCACGGACCACGGTCAGCCCGGCGGCCGTCTGGACTTCCAGGGCCGCGGTGTCGACATGGAACACGACGGTGTCCGCACCGGCGCCGCCGTCGATCCGGTCGTCGCCGCCCTGGCCGTCGATCACGTCGTCGCTCTGGCCGCCTACCAGAACGTCGGCACGCCTGCTGCCCGTGAGCGCCTCGGGCGCCGGCTCGACCGGGCGGACGACAGCCACCGACACGGTGTAGGCGCTGGCATCGGCCAGCAGACCGGTGCCGGACACCCGGGCGAAGAGCGCGTCGCCCGGCGTCGCATCGACCTCGAGCACCGCGTCGCCGCCGGTGGTGATCTGCTGCAGCACGGTGCCCTGGGCATCCAGGACCTCGAACTCGAAACGCTTGAACCAGCGGCTGTCGAAGCGCGTGTCGAGTGTCAGCCGCAGGCGGCCGTCGGCCTCCGGCAGGATCCGGAACCAGTCTTCGTCCAGGAAATGCCCGAGGCTTCCCGCCAGGCGTTTGCCGACCAGCAGGTCATCGGCCGAGGCCGCGCTGTCGTTGGGTTCGGTCTCCCGGTCGGCCGGCGCGGGTGCAGGCGTGGGCGTGGGCGTGGGCGTGGGCTCTGGGATGTGCGCAAGGGCGTCCAGTTCCAGCGAGTAACGCCCTTGTCCGACGACCAGTCCGGTGGACGACTGGACGACCAGGGTCAGCGCCTCCATCGGCTCCTTGACATCGAGCCGCACGTCCTGCTGCCGCGCCAGCGGCACCCGCTCCAGGATGCGACCGTCGGCACCGCCGATGCCGATCCAATAACTGTCGAGCAGGCCGATCCCCGAACGCTCCGCTTCGAAGTGCAGGCGGTACGCGCCGGCGTCGACTCTGTCGATACGGAACCAGTCCACGTCCTTGAACGAGCCGATGCGTGCATCCATGCGCACGCCGAGCTGCATCGCACTGGCATGGGCCACCGAGTCGTTGGGTTCGGACTCGACGGAGAACACCGGCAGCACGACCGGCGGATCGGCACTGCCTGGCGCATCACCGGGAAGGGGGGCTTGCCACACGCGGTCGTCGCCACCCTCCCAGAGCCTGTCGAAGCCCGGCAGCCGCGCCAGGAAAGACGCCCATTCGGGTTCGGACGCCAACTGCTCGCGCAACAGTGCCCCCATCCACGGCGGCAGCGGCTGACCGAGCAGGCGGTCGAGATCCATGCCGGCGAGCCTGTCCAGAGAGGTGAAGACGTGGGTCATGGGCAGTGACTCCGGCATGTGCGGACAGATCGGAGCCCCGGTCTGATGAAAAAGTGAATAGCGATATTCTTGCTCACACTGATTCATCCGCAGGCTTCCGGCGGTCCCACGCGCGCCCTGTCATCAGCGTGGTGGGCGCAGGCGATCGACTCTGGCGCGCAGCCGATGTGTTGACGGCGGTGGCGCGTCGGCTGTTCGCCGTTCGCCGTTCGCTGCTTTCTGTGCGTCTCAGCGCTGCGTCTTCATCGACCTCAGCAAGTCCTGCAACTGCTCGTCGGCGCG
>CAZFVH010000187.1:0-7242 GCA_964522465.1 uncultured Rubrivivax sp.
AAAGATGTCCTCCGGGTCGCCCGAGAGCGCCACCCAGCGAAACGGCCCTTTGCCCTCACAGAACAGTGGGCGGATGTAGGCCGGCACAAAACCGGGAAAGTCGAAGGCGTTTGTCACGCCCTGGTCGAACGCCACTTGGCGGATGTTGTTGCCGTAGTCCACCGTGGGCACGCCCATGGCGTGGAAGTCGAGCATGGCCTGCACGTGCACCGCGCAGCTGCGGCGGGCGGCCTCGCGCAGCTCCGCGTGCCGGGTGTGGTCGGCGCGCGCGGCCTGCCACTGCTCGAGCGACCAGCCCGCGGGCAGGTAGCCGTTGACCAGGTCGTGCGCGCTCGTCTGGTCGGTCACCAGGTCCGGCCGCGGGCCACCGGCGCGGGCGCGGCGCGCCAGCTCGGGCAGAACCTCGGCCGCGTTGCCCAGCAGCGCCACCGAGCGCGCCTGCCCGGCGGCGGTGTGGCGCGCGATGCGCGCCAGCGCGTCGTCCAGGTCGGCGGCCTGCTCGTCCACGTAGCGCGTGCGCAGGCGGAAATCGATGCGGCTCTGCTGGCACTCGATGTTCAGCGAACAGGCCCCCGCAAAGGTGGCCGCCAGCGGCTGCGCGCCGCCCATGCCGCCCAGGCCGGCGGTAAGGATCCAGCGGCCCTGCAGGCTGCCGCCGTAGTGCTGGCGCGCGGCTTCCGCGAACGTTTCATAGGTGCCCTGCTCGATGCCCGCGGTGCCGATCTCGATCCACGAGCCCGCGGTCATCTGCCCGTACATCATCAGACCGGCGCGGTCGAGTTCGTGGAAGTGCTCCCAGGTCGACCACTTCGGCACCAGGTTGGAGTTGGCGATCAGCACCCGCGGCGCATCCGCATGGGTGCGGAACACGCCCACCGGCTTGCCCGACTGCACCAGCAGCGACTCGTCGGGCTTCAGGCGCCGCAGCGTGGCGAGGATGGCCTCGAAGCATTCCCAGTTGCGCGCGGCCTTGCCGATGCCGCCGTAGACCACCAGCGCGTCGGGGTTCTCGGCCACCTCGGGGTCGAGGTTGTTCTGGATCATGCGGTAGGCCGCCTCGATCAGCCAGTTGGCACATTCCAGCTCGGTGCCGCGCGGCGCGCGGACGGGGCGAGGCTGGGCGATGCGGTGCAGGGGAGACAGGTCGGTCATGGCGTTCGGGCTCCAGCGGTCGGCGTCAGGGGGGCGGTCGTGACGCGCCGCGTCGGCAGGGTGGGCGATCAGGGTTGGACTCTACTTGTCTAGACAGGTCTGTACAAGTAGAGTGCGCCTATGGTTTCCCCTGATGTCCTTGCCAAGGGCACCGCGCCAGCCCTGGCGGAGCCGCCCGCCAACGCCACGGCGGCCCCAGCGGCACCGTTCGCGCGCGTCAAGCAGCACCTGAAGGACGGGCTGGCCCAGGGCCTGTGGCCCGCCGGCACGCCGATGCCGTCGGAGGCTGAGCTGGTGGCGCACTTCGGCGTCAGCCGCATGACCGTCAACCGCGCGATGCGCGAGCTGCAGGCCGAAGGGCTGGTGCTGCGCACCCAGGGCGTGGGCACCTTCGCCGCCCCGCTGCACCGCGTCTCGAGCACGCTGACGATCCGCGATCTGCACGAGGAGATCACCGCGCGCGGCCATCGGCACGACGCCGTCGTCCACCTGCGGCAGGCCGAGCCGGCACCCGAGGCGCTGGCGGCGCAGCTCGGCGTGGCGCCGGGCGCGCGCGTCTTCCACACGCTGATCGTGCACCTGGAGGACGGCGTGCCGCTGCAGTGCGAGGACCGCTACGTCAACCCGGCCTGCGCCCCGGGCTACCTGGAGGCGGACTTCACCCGCACCACGCCCACGCAGTACCTGTTCGCGCACACCCAGCTCTGGCGCGCGCAGTACACCATCGAATCCTCGCGCCCCACCCGGCAGGAGGCCCGGCTGCTGGGCATCGGCCCCGCTGCGCCCTGCCTCGTGGTCGTGCGCCGCACCTTCACGCGGGACGCGGTCATCACGCTCGGCCGGCTGGTGCACCCCGGCTCGCGCTACCAGTTGTCGGGAGAATTCGCGCCATGAACACCGCTCCGCCCATCCCGCCTGTCCGGGTGACCATGACGGCCGAGGCCGCGGCCCGGGCGACCCACAAGGCGCCGCTCTGCGGCAGCCCGGCGCCGGCTGGCCGTCATACACGCGAGGCCGCGGACCGGGCGGCAGCGCTCGTCGACGCTGCCACGGCCCAAGCCTATGCGCGTGACGGCGCGGTGTGCCTGCGCGGCCTGCTGACGCCGGCGGAGCTGTCGCTGCTGCGCGCCGGCATCGACGCCAACCTGGCCGCGCCCAGCCCGCGCGCCATCGTCGCGAGCCGGCCCGACGACCCGGGCTTCTTCATCGAGGACTTCTGCAACTGGCGCGAGATCGCGCCCTACCGCGAGCTGATCTTCGGCTCGGCGCTCGCCGCCGTGGCCGCGCGGCTGATGCAAAGCCGCACCGCGCGCCTGTACCACGACCACATGCTGACCAAGGAGCCGGGCACACGCCAGCCCACGCCCTGGCACCAGGACCAGCCCTACTACAACGTGGATGGCATTCAGAACGTCAGCTTCTGGATACCTGCCGACCCCGTCAGCCGCGCGGCCACGCTGGAGTTCGCCGCCGGCACGCACCGGGGCCCGTGGCTGATGCCGCGCACCTTCATGACGCACGAGGCGCGCTGGTTCCCCGAGGGCACGCTGGCCGAGCTGCCCGACATCGAGGCCACGCGCGGGCGCGCCGACGCACCGCACCCCATCATCGGCTGGGCGCTCGAGCCCGGCGACGCGGTGGCCTTCCACATGCTGACGCTGCACGCCACGGGCGGGGTCGAGCCGGGGCGCCGGCGGCGCGTGTTCTCGGTGCGCTTCCTCGGCGACGACATGCGCCACGCGCCGCGGCGCTGGAAGACCTCGCCGGAGTTCCCCGGCCTGGCCGACGAGCTGCCGGCCGGGGCGACGATGGACCATCCGCTGTTCCCGCTGCTGTGGAGCGATGGCGATGGATGAGGCCTCGCAAGGCCGGAGTGCATTGGCCTCGGGAGTGGCCGAGCGGCCCTCGACCTCCCCGATGGGTCCGTCGTTGGCCACGCGCCCCGTGGCGCCGACGCCGTCGCCTGGCGGCGCAGACAGGGGCCCACGCGCCCTGCAGCAGGTGCGCCTGGCCGACTGCCCGGCACAGCCCTGGCGCAACGGAGGCGGGCTGACGCGGGAGCTGCTGGCGTGGGCGCCTCCGCTGGTTGAGGCCGCCGTGCCCGGCACGCCGCCCGTGTCCTGGACCGTGCGCGTCAGCGTGGCCGAGATCGCGCGCGACGGCCCGTTCTCGCCCTACCCCGCCGTCGACCGCGCCTTCGCCGTGCTCGAGGGCCGTGGCGTGGTGCTCACGTGGCCGCAGGGGGACACCGTGTGCCGCCCGGGCAACGAGGCCCTGCGCTTCGACGGCGCCGACGCCCCGGGCTGCCGCCTCCTCGACGGCCCTACGCTGGACCTGAACCTGATGGTGCAGGCCCACGCCGGGCACGCCGCCATGCGGTGCGCCTTGCCTGGCAGCCCCGGCCCGGCACCCAGCCGCTGGCGAGCGCTGTACGCCCACGGCGGAGGCCGGCTGGCCGCGCAGGGCCGCGTCGTCGCGCTCGAGCCCGGAACGCTGTGCTGGCAGGCGCCCTCGGCCGTCCAGGACGCCGACGACCCCTGGCGGCTCCTAGAAGGCCTTCAAACCTTCTGGCTCGCGCTCGATCCCGGCCCCCAGGAGGCTGGCGCATGACCGCACCAACTCGCCCCCGCGCGCGCACACCGGTGGACGCGGCACCAGAGGCCCTTCCCTCGAGCAAGACCGACATGCAGACCACCCCGACCCCGTGCACGGACATCACCCTCTGGCGCCACGCCCGCCTGGCCACGCTGGACGGCCCCGAGCCCTGGGGCTGGGTCGAAGACGGCGCGCTGCTGACCGAGGGCGATCGCATCGCCTGGGTCGGCGCCGAGGCCGACCTGCCCGCCGCACTCCAGCGTCTGCCCTTGCCCGCGCCGCAGGCCGAGTACGACCTGCGCGGCGCGCTGATGACCCCGGGGCTGATCGATGCCCACACCCACCTGGTCTACGGTGGCGACCGGGCGGCCGAATTCGAGTTGCGCCTGCAGGGCGCCAGCTACGAGCAGATCGCGCGCGCCGGCGGCGGGATCCGTTCGACCGTGGCGGCCACGCGCGCCGCCGACGACGACACCCTGTTCGCGCGCGCCGCCGGCCTGGCGCGCGAGCTGATGGCCGAAGGCGTGACCACGATCGAGATCAAGTCCGGCTACGGTCTGGACGAGGCGCACGAGGCGCGCTGCCTGGGCGTGGCGCGCCGGCTCGGGCGCGAGTTGCCGCTCACGGTGCGCACCACCTCGCTGGGCGCGCACGCACTGCCGCCGGAATACGCCGGCCGTGCCGACGACTACATCGAGGCCGTGTGCCGCTGGCTGCCCGGGCAGCAGGCGGCCGGGCTGGTGGACGCGGTGGACGTCTTCTGCGACACCATCGGCTTCACGCCGGCGCAGACGCGACGCGTGTTCGACGCCGCGCGCGCGCTCGGGCTGCCGGTCAAGCTGCACGCCGAGCAGCTCAGCGACCAGGACGGCGCGGCCCTGGCCGCTGGCTACGGCGCGCTCAGCTGCGATCACCTCGAGCACCTGTCCGACGCCGGCGTCCGGGCCATGGCAGCCAGCGGCACGGTGGCGATGCTGCTGCCCGGGGCCTACTACTTCCTGCGCGACACCCAACTGCCGCCGGTGGCAGCGCTGCGCGCTGCGGGCGTGCCGATGGCGATTGCCACCGACCACAACCCCGGCTCCTCGCCCGCACTGTCGCTGCTGCTGATGCTGAACATGGCCTGCACGCTGTTCCGCCTGACGCCCGAGGAAGCCTTCCGCGGCGTCACCGTCCATGCGGCGCGTGCGCTGGGCCTGCCCGACCGCGGCCGGCTGGCCGCCGGCCTGCGCGCCGACCTGGCGGTGTGGGACGCGCAGCACCCGCGCGAACTCGCCTACCGATTCGGCCACAAGCCCTGCCGCCTGCGCGTCTTCGCCGGCCGGCCGGATCGGCTCACCGACGGCGAACGCCCGACCACCTGAACGCCCGCACCGGACCCCGCCGAGGACGCCCCCATGACCTTCCGCCTGCACCGCGGCACGACGCCGCTGCTCGTGAGCATGCCGCACGTCGGCACGCACCTGCCCGACACCCTGAAACCGCGCCTCGTCGAGCGCGCCCTGGCGGTCGAGGACACCGACTGGCACCTCGACCGCCTGTATGACTTCGTCGAAGCCCTGGGCGCCAGCCTGATCGTGCCGCACGAAAGCCGCATCGTCATCGACCTGAACCGCGGCAGCGACAACCAGCCGATGTACCCGGGGCGCAACAACACCGAGCTGTGCCCGACGCGCTTCTTCACCGGCGACCCGATCTACCGCGAGGGCTGCGCCCCCGACGAGGCCGAGATCCGCCAGCGCGTGGCCGAGCACTGGCAGCCCTATCACGAGGCCCTGGGCGATGAGCTCGGACGCCTGCGCGCGCAGCATGGCCATGCCGTGCTGTTCGATGCCCACAGCATCAAGGGCGAGCTGCCTTGGCTGTTCGAGGGACGGCTGCCGGACCTGAACATGGGCACCGCCGAAGGCCGCAGCTGCGCGCCCTCGCTGCGCGAGGCAGCCTACGCCGTCTTCCAGCGGCAGACGCATTACACCCACGTGCTCGACGGCCGCTTCAAGGGCGGCCACATCACGCGTCACTTCGGGCGGCCCGACGCCGGCTGGCACGCGGTGCAGCTCGAGATGGCCTGGAGCGCCTACATGGACGAGGCCCCACCCTACCGCTGGGACGCCGACCGTGCGGCCGGCGTGCAGCCGCTGCTGCGTGAGCTGGTGCGCACACTGATCGACTGGAGGCCGGCGTGAGCCCGGACGCACCCGTGGCGGCCACGACGCTGCACGCCCCCCACGCCTGGGTCGACGGGCGCTGGCAGGCCGACGTGCGGCTGGACATCGGAGCTGACGGCCGCTGCACCGCCGTCACACCGGGCGTGCGCGAGCGGCCGGCGGGCGCCCACACGCTGGCCGGGCCGGTGCTGCCCGGCCTGGTCAACGCGCACAGCCACGCCTTCCAGCGCGCCTTCGCCGGCCGCGCCGAGCGGCGCGAGGGTGCGCACGACGATTTCTGGTCCTGGCGCGACCGCATGTACGGCGTGGCGCTGCGCCTGACACCCGAGTCGCTGCGCGCCGTGGCGGCACAGCTCTACGCCGAGATGCTGGCCGGCGGCTACACCCACGTCTGCGAGTTCCACTACCTGCACCATGCCCCCGACGGCCGGCCGTACGCCGACCGCTGCGCGATGGCGCGCGCCCTGGCGCAGGGGGCGCAGGATGTCGGCATCGGCCTGACGCTGCTGCCGGTGTTGTACGAGCGCGCCGGCTTCACCCAGCCGCGCCTGCGCGACGACCAGCGGCGCTTCGCCACCACCGTCGACGAGGTGCTGGCGATGCGCGATGAGATCCGCGCCTGGGGCCTGGATGGCGTGCATGCGGGCGTGGCCATCCACTCGCTGCGCGCGGCCTCGGCCGAGTCGATCCGGACACTGGCCCGGCGCTGCGCCGACAACCCGGGCCCCATCCACCTGCACATCGCCGAGCAGACCGCCGAGGTCGACGACTGCGTGGCCGCCACCGGCCAGCGGCCGATCGAGTGGCTGGCCGCGCAGGGCGTGCTCGACGCCCGCTGGCACCTCGTGCACGCCACCCACGCCACGCCGGCCGAGATCGACGCCGTGGCGCGCAGCGGCGCCGGTGTCGTGGTCTGCCCGACCACCGAGGCCAACCTCGGCGACGGCCTGTTCGACCTGCCGCGCTGGCTGGCCCACGGCGTGCCGATGTCCATCGGCTCGGACAGCCACGTCTGCCGCCACTGGGCGCGCGAGTTGCAATGCCTGGAATACGGCCAGCGCCTGGTCCTGCGCCGCCGCAATGTCGCTGCCGCGCCCGAACAGGGACAGTCCTCGACCGCCGAGCGGCTGTTCGGCGCCGCACTGGCGGCCGGGCCCGGCGCGGCCTTCGGGGCCGCGGGTGCCGCGGGTGCCTTTGGAGGCTTTGGAAGCTTCGGAGGCTTCAGCGCCTTCGGGCCCGTTGCAGGCGCATCGCCCGACCGCCCTGCCCCGGCAGGCCTGGCGCCCGGCGCCCGCGCCGACCTGCTCGTGCTCGACCCCGCCACCCC
>CAZFVH010000188.1:0-7121 GCA_964522465.1 uncultured Rubrivivax sp.
GTGCCGCAGTCGGGTGGCAGGGTGCGTCAGTCGCAGGCTTCAAGCGTCGATTCCCAGGCGTCGATGCTCAGGCTCAGCCCGGGCTCGGCGTCTTCGCCCCACAACTCCGCGCCATCGAAGCGCACGGTGTACAGCCATTGCGGGGCTTCGTCGAAGGGCGCGCCCGGCGGCGCGGCGGCGTGCGCGTCGGCGAAGACGTGGGTGCCGTGCAAGTGCTCGACCACGCCGCGCCGCCCACGCGCGTAGCGTGGCACGCGGGTGTGGCCGGCCGGGTGGCGGTTGACCGTACGCACCCAGTCCCCGACGGCAAAGCGCGCCGGCGCAGCCGCCGGCCTTGCGGTGGGGGCGCCGCGGGCCAGCACGGCATCGACATCGCTCGCACGCATCACACGCGGCACCGGTGGCGGTGTGCCGTTGGCACGACCGCTGGCCAGTTCCTCGGCGCGGACCAGTCCGCGCTCGAGCAGCAGCGACTCCATGCCTCGGATCCAGATCTCGTAGTAGGACGCCGCGAGGTAGCGGGCAGCCGGCAGGCTTTCCCGGGCGCGCCGCGCCTGGTCGAGGTTCCAGGCGCCGGTCGCACCCATCGCCAGCGTGAGCCCGAGCGCCCGTCGCTCCCAGGGCGCGTGGAACTTCTCGGTCCCGGTCTCGGGCTGCACCGGCCCGAAGCCGTGCATCCCGCCCATGTCGTGCACGCCGTTCACCGCGTCATCCTCCGGAGGTGAAACCTTGTGGGCCCCGTGGGTCCCGCGCCAGGCCGGTGCCGATCATCGAATCCCGTGTGACGAGACCCGCCAGTGCCTCCTGGCTCCAGCCCTCGGTGCCCGGCGGACGCATCGGGATGACCAGGTAGCGGATTTCCGCCGTGGAATCCCAGACCCGGATGCGCGTCTGCTGGGGCAGGTGCACGCCGAAGTCGGCCAGCACGGCCCGCGGTTCGCGCACGGCGCGCGAGCGGTAGGGCGCGGACTTGTACCAGGTCGGCGGCAGCCCGAGCACCGGCCAGGGGTAGCAGGAGCACAGCGTGCAGACGACCAAATGGTGTTCTTCAGGGGTGGCGAAGACGGCGACCATGTGCTCGCCCTGCCGACCGCTGAAGCCCATCGAGGCAATGGCAGCGGTCGCGTCCTCGGCCAGCGCCCGCGCAAACGCCGGATCGGTCCAGGCCCGCGCCACCACGGCCGCGCCGTGGTGCGGCCCGACCCGGGTTTCGTAGGTCTCGATCAGGCGATCGATGGCCGCCGGATCGACATAGCCCTTGGACACCAGCAGCGTCTCCAGCGCACGCACCCGGGCGTCCATCGGGTCGAGGTGGCTGTGGTCGTGATCGTGATCGTGATCGTGATCGTGCGGCAGGGTCTGGCTGTTCATCGGGACACGCGGGCAGCGTACACAGGGGGGCGGGTCGGAGCAACCGCTTCGACCGGAGTTTATCGATGCCATCCCATCGGAACCGTTCGTCCTGCGCGGGTCGAAGGGCTCCGCCAGGACGGCTGCCGGGCGAGCCTCTCGCGTTCGGCTCGCCATGCCGATAATCCGCTGCCCCTGGAGTCCTGCCTTGCCCTTTGCCGCGTTCGAGAGGCTCGTCGATCCCTATCCCGACGCGCCGCCAGCCCTGCCACCCAAGGGCCTGTTCCCCTTCTTGTGGGCCTGCAGCGACGGCATGCGGGCCTACATCGGCCTGATGACGCTGAGCACCGCCCTGATCGGCGCCTTCGAGGCGGCGCTGTTCGCGGTGATGGGCCGCATGGTCGACTGGCTGGCCGAAGTGCCGCCGGCGCAACTGTGGACCGATCGGGGCCCGACGCTGGTCGGGCTGGGCCTGGTGCTGGCCGGCAGCGTGGCGCTGGCCGGCCTTCAGACCCTGCTCAAGCACCAGACGCTGGCCGGCAACATGCCGATGCGGCTGCGCTGGAACTTCCACCGGCTGATGCTGGCGCAGAGCATGGCCTTCTTTCAGGACGAGTTCGCCGGGCGCATCGCCACCAAGGTGATGCAGTCGGCGCTGGCGGTGCGCGACACCTGGATGATCGTGGCCGACATCCTGGTGTACGTGCTGATCTACTTCGCCACCATGGGGCTGGTGCTCGGCGGGTTCGACCTGCGCGTGCTCGCGCCCTTCCTCGGCTGGGTGCTGCTGTACGCGGCGGCCACCGTCTACTTCGTGCCCCGCCTGGCGCGCGTGGCGCAGGCGCAGGCCGACGCGCGCTCGCTGATGACGGGGCGCATCACCGACGCCTACACCAACATCGCCACCGTCAAGCTGTTCTCGCATTCCCACCGCGAGGCGGGCTACGCGCGCTCGGCGATGCAGGAGTTCCTGCTCACCGTGCACCGCCAGATGCGGCTGGTGTCGGCCTTCCAGGTGGTCAACCACGCGCTGTCCATGCTGCTGATCGCGGCCACGGGCGGGGTGGTGCTATGGCTGTGGACGCGCGGCGAGGCCGGCATCGGCGCCGTGGCCGCCTCGACGGCGATGGCGCTGCGCCTGAACGGCATCTCGCACTGGGTGATGTGGGAGCTGGCCAGCCTGTTCGAGCACGTCGGCACGGTGCAGGACGGCATCGCCACGCTCACCCGGCCCCAGGCGCTCGTCGACAAGCCGGGGGCGACGACGCTGCGCGTGACCCAGGGGGCCCTGCACTTCGAAGGCGTGGGTTTTGCCTACGGCAGCGGCCGCCGCGTCGTCGACGGCCTGACCCTGCACGTGCGCCCGGGCGAGAAGATCGGGCTGGTCGGGCGCTCCGGCGCGGGCAAGAGCACGCTGGTGAACCTGCTGCTGCGCTTCCACGACGTGCAGACCGGGCGCATCCTGATCGACGGACAGGACATCGTCGACGTCACGCAGGACTCGCTGCGCGCGAACATCGGCATGGTCACGCAGGACACCTCGCTGCTGCACCGCTCGGTGCGCGAGAACATCGTCTACGGCCGCCCCGACGCCAGTGAGGCGGCCATGCGCGAGGCGGCCCACCGCGCCGAGGCCGAGGATTTCATCGCCCAGCTCGTCGACCCCAAGGGCCGGCGCGGCTACGACGCCCACGTCGGCGAGCGCGGCGTCAAGCTCTCGGGCGGCCAGCGCCAGCGCATCGCCATCGCCCGCGCGATCCTGAAGGACGCGCCGATCCTGCTGCTCGACGAGGCCACCAGCGCGCTCGACAGCGAGGTCGAGGCGGCCATCCAGTCCAGCCTGTATCGGCTGATGGAGGGCAAGACCGTGGTCGCAATCGCGCACCGGCTGTCGACGATCGCGGCGATGGACCGCCTGGTGGTGATGGACGAAGGCCGCATCGTCGAGCAGGGCACCCACGCCGAGCTGCTGGCGCTGGGCGGCATCTACGCCCGGCTGTGGTCGCACCAGAGCGGCGGCTTCCTGGGCGAGGAGACGGGTTGACCACGCTGGGCGTCGTGGTCAGGCGTGGATGGGGTGATGTCTGGTTGACACAGCCCGCAGCGCACCCCGGAATGGGCTGCGGCCTGACAATCGGCGTCTCTTTCCGGCCCCACCCATGTCCACCGTCCTCGCCGATCCGCCCGCACAGACCGCACGCCCGCTGACGTCCTACCGCCCGCACTGGGCGCGTCGCCTGGGCACGGCGCCTTTCCTGCCGATGAGCCGTCAGGAGATGGAGCGCCTGGGCTGGGACGCCTGCGACATCATCATCGTCACCGGGGACGCCTACGTCGATCATCCGAGCTTCGGCATGGCGGTGATCGGGCGCACGCTGGAGGCGCAGGGCTTTCGTGTCGGGATCATCGCCCAGCCCGATTGGCACAGCCCGGAGCCTTTCCGCGCGCTGGGCCGCCCGACCCTGTTCTTCGGTGTGGCCGCCGGGAACATGGACTCGATGATCAACCACTACACGGCCGATCGCAAGATCCGCAGCGACGACGCCTACACGCCCGGCGGCGTGGCGGGCCGGCGCCCGGACCGCGCGACGCTGGTCTACACCCAGCGCTGCCGTGAGGCCTTCGACGGCGTGCCGGTCATCATCGGCGGGATCGAGGCCTCGCTGCGGCGCATCGCGCACTACGACTACTGGCAGGACAAGGTGCGGCGTTCGGTGCTCGTGGACAGCAAGGCCGACCTGCTGCTGTACGGCAACGCCGAGCGCGCCGTGATCGAAATCGCGCACCGTCTGGCCAAGCGTGAGCCCATCGAGCGCATGACCGACGTGCGCGGCACGGCGTTCGTGCGCCGGCGTGACGACCCCTCGGCGCTGGGCTGGATGGAGATCGACTCCACCGAGGTCGACCGCCCGGGCCGCATCGACGAGCACATCAACCCCTACCTGATGCCCGAGGAGGCCGCGGCCGAGCAGGGCGCCTCGTGCGCCAAGGCCGAAGGGGCGGCGGCGCCGGCGGGCGGCGAGGCGGTCGTGGCGATGCCGGTGTCGCGCCGCGCCGGCCGCATCGCGATGCCGCCGCGCGAGCGCACGGTGATCCGCCTGCCGTCCTACGAGCAGGTGCGTGCCGACCCGGTGCTCTACGCCCATGCCAGCCGCGTGCTGCACCTGGAGACCAACCCGGGCAATGCCCGCGCGCTGGTGCAGCGGCATGGGGACGGCCCGACGGCGCGCGACGTGTGGATCAACCCGCCGCCCATCCCCTTGAGCACGCCGGAGATGGACCACGTCTTCGACCTGCCGTACGCGCGCAGCCCGCACCCGGCCTACGCCGACGCGCAGGGCCGTCACGACGGGCCGACCAAGATCCCGGCCTGGGAGATGATCCGCTTCAGCGTGAACATCATGCGCGGCTGCTTCGGCGGCTGCACCTTCTGCTCGATCACCGAGCACGAGGGCCGCATCATCCAGAGTCGCAGCGAGGATTCGATCATCCGCGAGATCGAGGACATCCGCGACAAGGTCGAGGGCTTCACCGGCGTCGTCAGCGACCTCGGCGGGCCGACCGCCAACATGTGGCGCATCGGCTGCAAGAGCCGCGAGATCGAGGCCGCCTGCCGCAAGCCCAGTTGCGTCTACCCCGGCATCTGCCCGAACCTGAACACCGACCACGGCCCGCTGATCAAGCTGTACCGACGCGCGCGCGCGCTGCGCGGCGTGAAGAAGATCCTGATCGGCTCGGGCCTGCGCTACGACCTGGCGGTCCAATCGCCCGAGTACGTGAAGGAGCTCGTCACCCACCACGTTGGCGGCTACCTCAAGATCGCCCCCGAGCACACCGAGGGCGGGCCGCTGTCGAAGATGATGAAGCCCGGCATCGGCACCTACGAGCGCTTCAAGCGCCTGTTCGACGAGGCCTCGGCGGCAGCGGGCAAGAAGCAGTACCTGATCCCGTATTTCATCGCGGCGCACCCGGGCACGAGCGATGGGGACATGATGAACCTGGCGCTGTGGCTCAAGCGCAATGGCTTCAAGGCCGACCAGGTGCAGACCTTCTACCCCAGCCCGATGGCCACGGCCACGGCGATGTACCACTCGAACCTGAACCCGCTCAAGGGCATCAGCCGCGACGCGGGGCGCGCCGAGCGCGTGGATATCGTGCGCGGCGACAAGCGCCGCCGCCTGCACAAGGCCTTCCTGCGCTGGCACGACCCGGCCAACTGGCCACTGCTGCGCGAGGCGCTGAAGGACATGGGCCGTGCCGACCTGATCGGCAACGGCAAGCACCAGCTCATCCCGTCCTTCCAGCCCGCCGCCGGCTCGGGCTATCAGAGCGCGCGCCGCAAGAACTCCACGGCCGCCGGGGCCAAGGTGTCCACCGTGACCCAGGGTCGTGTGCTGACGCAGCACACAGGCTTGCCGCCGCGGCCGACCGGCGCAGCCGCCCCGCCCTTGTCCGCCGGACGACGCCGCAAGCCCTGACCAGCGCACGCGCCCTGTTCGGAGCGCAGGGATCGGGGGTCGACCGCCCGGTCAACCCGTGCGCTGCACCGCCAACCGGCCCTGCTGCGACTGCAAGGTCTGCCCGAGCAGCCGTGTCAGCGCATAAACGGCTTCGATCGTCGGCGTCGGCGTGCTGGTGATGCGGCCGAGTTCGATGACCGCGCCGACCAGCGCTTCCAGCTCCAGCGCGCGCCCGGCCTCGACGTCCTGCAGCATGCTGGTCTTGTGCGCGCCCACGGCCTGTGCGCCGGCGATGCGTTGTTCCAGACTGATGCGGAACTGCACGCCCAGCGCCTGTGCGACCTCGCGCGCCTCGGTCATCAGGCGCACGGCCAGTTCCCGCGTCGGCGCGAAGGTGCAGATTTGCTCCAGCGTGGCGTGCGTCAGCGCGCTGATCGGGTTGAAGGTGAGGTTGCCCCAGAGCTTGACCCAGATCTCGCTGCGGATGTCCTTGCTGACCGGGGCCTTGAAGCCGGCGTTCATCAGTGCGCGCGACAGGCGCTCGACGCGCTCGCTGCGCGTCCCGTCGGGCTCGCCCAGCGTGAAGCGGTTGCCCTCGATGACTTTCACCACGCCGGGCTCCAGCAGTTCGGCAGCGGGGTAGACGACGCTGCCGATCACGCGCTCGGGCTCGATATGGGCGGCAATCACACCGCCCGGGTCGACGCTGTCCAGGCCGCGTCCCTGCCAGGCGCCTTCCAGGCGGTGGAAGTACCACCAGGGCACGCCGTTGATCATGGTCACGACGGTGGTGTCGGGCCCGAACAGATCCCGCATCCGGGGCAGCAGGTCCACCACCTGGTGAGCCTTGACGGTCAGCAGCACGGCGTCCTGCGGTCCGGCGTCGGCCGGGTCGCGCACGGCTCGCGCCGCGGGGGCGTGCAGCTCGCTGCCGTCCTCGAGGATCAGGCGGAAGCCTCGGGCGTTGATCGCCTCGAGGTTGCGGTTGCGGGCGATGAAGGTGACGTCCTCACCCGCGGCCGACAGACGCGCGCCCAGGTAGCCGCCGATGGCTCCGGCGCCGACGATGGCGATCTTCATCCTGCCAGCCCCAGCTTGGCGGCCAGCCCGATGCGCTGCAGCTTGCCGGTGGCGCCTTTCGGGATCTCGTCGAGGATCAGGATCTTCTTCGGCACCTTGAAGTCGGCGGCGCGCCCGGCGACGAAGCTCTGCAGGTCACGCTCGGTGGCGGCCTGGCCCTCGCGCAGCACCACGGCGGCCGCAACCTCCTCGCCGAGTTTGGGGTGCGGCATGCCGAAGCACACCACCTGG
>CAZFVH010000189.1:0-7101 GCA_964522465.1 uncultured Rubrivivax sp.
CCACCACCGCGCCGAGCACTGGATCGTCGTGCGCGGGACGGCCGAGATCCGCTGCGGCGAGCGCACGCTGCTACTGACCGAGAACCAGAGCACCTACATCCCGCTGGGCGAGCGCCACCGCCTGTCCAACCCGGGAAAGGTGCCGCTGGAGATCATCGAGGTGCAGTCGGGCAGCTACCTCGGGGAGGACGACATCGTCCGCTTCGAGGACACCTACGGGCGGGGCTAGGCGCCTGGGATCCCATCGAGTGGAGCGTGGATGCCTGTGCCCAGCGTGATCGCGACGCGCGGCACGACGGTCCTGTCGGCCGGCGCGGGCGCCGGCCTCTGGCTGTGGTTGGCGCGGGTCTGCAGGCGGCACGCGGCGGCCCTGCTCGCAGCGGGCGCGCTCGTTGCCGTGGCGCTGGCCGGCGCCTCGCGCGCTGGCGCGATGACGCTGGAGCGCGTCGGGGCCGACCTTTACGCCAGCGGTCCGATCGTCGGCGCCGACGTCGAGGCCTTCAAGGCGGAGTTCGCGCGCGGCGCGCCGAGGCGGCTGGTCCTGGTGAACTCCCTGGGCGGCGAGTTGAAGGCGGCGCTGCAGATCGCGCTGATGGTGCGCGATGCGCGCATCGACACCCTGGTGTCCGGGCAGTGCCACTCCGCCTGTTCGCTGATCTTCGTGGCCGGGCGCGAGCGCCGCTTCGCCACCGGCAGCAAGCCACGCAGCACCATGGTGGGCATCCACGGGCCGAACAACCGCAACACACGGGAGCCCAGCCCGCAGGCGGCCTCGCTGATGCTGCGCTTCTACCGCGAGCGCCTGGGGCCGAAGTTCGACGACCGCATCATCGGTCAGGCGCTGTACGCCATCACCGAGCACACCGGCATGCTGCGCCTGCGCGAGATCGAGCGCAACCGGCCCGAGGACCGTGTGCCCTGGTTCTGCCCCAGCGCGCAGACGCCGCCGGCGGCGTGCACGCAGCACCACGGGCACGACGCCCACACGCTGGGCGTGATCACGCACCGCGAGACGGTGGAGATCGACCTGCCGGCGTCGATGCGCACGGCGCTGACCTACTTCGGCCTGCGCCTGGACGAGGACGGCGAGCCGCTGCCGCAGCGTCTGGCCGACCTGTCAGGCCCGGCTTGCCGCGCCAGCGTCGCCTGCGCGCGCGGGTTCGATGCTGCGGCCGAGCGCTGGCTCGAAGCCGAGTACCACCGCGCCGTGGCCATCGGGCTGGACCAGCCGGGCTACGTCTTCAGCCGCAACGCCGACAGCCCCGCCCAGGCCATGCTGCGCGCGCTGTTCGCCTGCAACCACATGCGCAACAGCGGACGCCTGTGCCGGGTCGCCGCCGTCGACGACCGCGAAGTGCCCGATCTGGTGAGCCAGGCCGAGCGCCGGGCCTCCGAGTTGCTGCCCGGCCTGCCCGTGCCCGACCCGCGCGCCGTGGCATCGGAGAACGAGGAAGCCGCCGCGGAGATGCCATGGACCTACCGCACCACCGACGTGCGCAGCCCGGCCCCGGCGCGCCTGGAAGGGGTGCAACGGCTCGACACCGCCACACTGGCGCGGGCATTGCGTCAGCCGCAGCCGCCGCTGCTGATCGACGTGGCCCCGGGCGGTGAGGCCATGCTGCCCGGCGCCCTGCACTTCGTCAACGGCGGCCGGGCCTTCCGGGACCTGCGCACCGAGAACGGCTTCGAACAGCGTTTCCTGGCCATGCTGAAGGCCGCGGGCGCCGAGCCCGGGCGGGAGATCGTCTTCTACTGCAGCGATTCGCGCAGTTGGCAGTCGGCCAATGCCGCGATGCGCGCGCAGCGCGCCGGCTACACCCGCGTGTCGTGGTACCGCGGTGGCCTGGCGGCCTGGGAGAAGGCCGGGATGCCGACGGTGCAGAAGACAGCGGTGGCCGTGCTGCAGTGAGCCTGCCTCCGGGGCGGGACCCCTGCACGTGGCGCCGGGGCAATCACGGACGCGCCTTCTCCGCCACGATGGCGAGGGTGGAGAACCAGCGGTACGGCACGCGCTGCAACATCCGCAGACGCCGCCGCGGCGAGGCCTCGGCCAGCGAGCGCTCCACCGCCCGGACCCAGGCCCCAGGCACGGGCAGACAGCGCCCGCGCAGGGTGATCCAGGCGCACGCCCGCGCGAAGCCGGCCCGACCGAACAGGGCGGTCAACTCCGTGGCCGTGTACTCCTTCAGGTGCAGGCCTCGGGCCTCGACGTCGAAATGGCGCGAGATGTCGTGCGGGCCGCTGAGCCGACTGGGCGTCACGCAGACGTAAACGCCGCCCGGGGCCAGCGCGGCGACGATCGCGCGCAACTGCTCGGCCGCGTCGTCCGGGTGCAGATGCTCCATCAGCTGATGGCTGTAGACGACGTCGGCCGACCCCGGCGGGACCGGGACCGTCACCCCGTCGGACAAGCGCAACTGGAAATTGCGCGGCAGGTCGTCGCGGCGCGTGATCTCGGCGCTGACGTCCACACCGATGACCTCGCGCGCCGTCGCGCAGGCTCGAAACGACAGCGCGCAGTCGCCGGGGCCGATCTCGACCAGTGTCGTGCGTGGGGTCAGAAAACGCCCCAACAAGTGCATCTGCGCGTCGACCTCCCGCTCTCGCGCCGGCGCGGTGCCATGCGCCGTGAGTTGCGGATGGTCGGGCACGCGCCGGAACAGCTCGTCGTAAAGCGTGGCGTAGAGCCGACGTCGCTCCGGCGCCGGCGCGTCGCGCAGCCGGTCCGCGAGTTCGCGCTCAATGTCATAGTGGGCACGCAGGCGCTGCGCGCTGCGGGCCTCCACGGGCTCGGCAAGCCCCTTGGCTGGGGACAGGGTGGCGGTGACGGACATCGGCAGGCGCGCTCCTCACATGAAGACCATGCCGTCTTGTACGCCTCACCAGTTGCAGGCGCCATCCCTAGGAGGCTGTCGGACTTGGGAATCGCCGGCTGCCAATCGGCCCCAAGCCCGACAGCCTCCTGGCCGGTGGGCCGGCCGCGCCGGTCCTGTGACCGATCAACAAAGGGTCAACGGTGCCGGAACACCGGGGCACGCTTGGTCAGGAAGGCGTCCATGCCCTCCTTCTGGTCCTCGGTGGCGAACAGCGCGTGGAAGGCCTGTCGCTCGTAGACCATGCCCTCGGTCAGCGAGCCCTCGAAGGCATGGTTGACGCAGGCCTTGGCGGCCAGGATGCTGGGCAGGCCGAGGCCGCAGATCGTCTGCGCCGCGGCCAGCGCCTCGTCGAGCAGGCGATCGGCCGGCACCACACGCGACACCAGACCCGCGCGCTCGGCCTCGGCCGCATCCATCATGCGCCCGGTCAGCACCATGTCCATGGCCTTGGATTTGCCCACCGCCCGCGGCAGGCGCTGCGTGCCACCGGCGCCCGGGATGATGCCGATCTTGATCTCGGGTTGGCCGAACTTCGCGCTGTCGGCGGCGATGATGAAGTCGCACATCATGGCCAGTTCGCAGCCGCCACCCAGCGCGAAGCCCGACACCGCCGCGATCACCGGCTTGCGCACGCGCAGCATCGTTTCCCAGTTGCGCGTGATGAAGCCGTTGAGCACGACCTCGCGGTACTGCAGCTTGGCCATGGCCGAGATGTCGGCCCCGGCGGCGAAGGCCTTCGCGCTGCCGGTGACGACGATGCAGCCGATGCCCTCGTCGGCATCGAAGGCCAGCAGCGCGGCGCCGAGTTCGTCCATCAGCGCGTCGTTCAGCGCATTCAGTGCCTTGGGGCGGTTCAGCGTGATCAGGCCGGTGCGGTGCGGGCCGTCGCCGCGCACCTCGACGATCAGGTGTTCAGGGGTCATGGAGGTCTCCAGGCAGAAACGACGGGCGCTTGGGGCGTTCAGCCCTTGCCGGCGGCGGCCATGCGCTTCTCGATCTCGGCCGCCGGCACCGCCCCGGGCGCTCGCGTGCCGTCGGTGAAGATGATCGCCGGCGTGCCCTGCACGCGGTGCTGACGGCCCAGCGCGAGGTTGCGCTCCAGGGCTGCGACATCGCACTTCGGGTCCGCGGCCGGGGGCTGGACGTTCGACACCATCCAGTCGCGCCAGGCTTTGGCCGGGTCCTTGGCGCACCAGATGCCACGCGATTTCGCGGTGGAGTCGGCGCCGAGGATCGGGAACAGGAAGTTGTAGATCGTGACGTCCTTCAAGGCCATCAGGTCACGCTCCAGGCGCTTGCAGTAGCCGCAGTTCGGGTCGGCGAACACGGCGATGCGGCGCTGCCCGTTGCCCTGGCGCACGACGACGGCGTCCTTCAGTGGCAGCTTCGAGAAATCGACGGCGGTGAGCTTGTCGATGCGCTGCTGCGTCAGGTTGACCTGCTCGCGCGTGTCGAGCAAGGACCCAGTGAAGACATAACGACCCTCGGCATCGGCGTACAGGATGTCGGTGCCCACCCGCACCTCCCAGATGCCGGGCAAGGGCGACATGCGCACCTCGTCGATCTTGGGGAGGTTGGGCAGACGCTCGGCCAGGTTCTTGCGGATGGTCTCCTCCTGGGCCCAGGCCTGCGGGCCCATAAGCAGCGCAGCGCAAAGCGCCGCAACGGTCGATCCGAGCGCGCGCGCGGTACGGCGTGACGGGGCGTGACGGGTTGTCGCGGGTGTCATCGGTTTCCTCCTGCACACGACAGCGCCCGGTGGGCCCAGACGCCGATCATGGAAAAACGCCCACCGGGCCCGCGCCGACGCGCGGGGCGGCGGGATCATGGTTCACGCTTGGCCCCGTGGCGCATCCGAACCGCCGAAGGCTTGCGCGGCGAGCGCCTTCTTCAGCGGCGCGACGCGCTCCAGCAGCCACAGGCCACGGTTGCGCAGCAGACGGGCCGGCGCGGCCTGACTGGCGAACAGGTGCCAGAGGCCGTCGGTCAGGCCCGCCATCGCGCGCGTGGGCAGGTGGCGGTGCCTCACGTGGCGACGCAACAAGGCCTCGTCCCCGGGAGAGCGCCACGACTCGCGTGCGGCGAGAACACCCGCCAGCGAGGCCACGTCGGCCAGCCCGAGGTTCAGACCCTGCCCGGCCAGCGGATGGACGACATGCGCCGCATCCCCCACCAGCACCCAGCCCGGCCCGCACAGGCGATCGGCCCGGGCCAGCCGCAGCGGCCAGGCGACCCGCGGACTGCGCAGCCGCAGCGCGCCGGCCGCACCGCCGGTGGCCTGCGCGAGGGCGGCCTCGAAGCCCTCGTCGGTCAGGGCCAGCAATTCATCCGCGCGCGCCGCCGGCACCGACCACACCAGGCCCCATGAGCGCTGCGGCCGCGGCCGGTCGAAGGGCAGCAGCGCCAGCACCTCGGGGCTGCGAAACCACTGCCGCGCCGTGTGCGCATGGCCGATGTCGCCTTCCAGGCGCGCGGCCACGCCGCTGTGCAGGTAGTCGTGGCGCAGGCTGCGCACGCCCAGCCCGGCGCGGCCCGACGAGTCCTTTCCGTCGGCGAGCACGCGCAGCGCCGCCGGCGCCTCCTGCGCCAGGCGCTCGATGTGGGGCGAGAAGTCGACCGCACGCGCCAGGGCGAGGTCCAACTCGGCCGCATCGACGATCCAGGCCAATTCGTCCACGGCCTGTTCCCAGGCCGAGAAGTGCAGCGCGGCATCGGCCTCGTCGCCTTCGACGCGCATGTCGTGCACCGGCGTGCGGGCATCGGTCGGCAAGGCATCCCAGACCCTGAGCGCGCGCAGCAGCGTTACAGATGCCGCGTTCAGCGCGTAGGCGCGCACGTCGGCGCGGTCCATCGTCGATGGCCGGGCCGGCGGCGTGGTCGACAGACAACACAAGGCCACCCGCAGGCCCTGACGTGACAGCGCCAGCGCCAGTGCACGGCCCACCGCGCCTTCGCCACGGATGCTGACGTCGAACCGAGCCCGACCCTGCGCGGCCTCGTGCCCCGAACCGACCTGGTGGCGCGCTTCCATCGGGGGATTGTAGGCAGGGGGGCTTCAACGCCACGAGGTGGGGGCCTCGTCACCGACACATGTGGCGTTGCGTGCGGGTACCATCACCGGCCCACGCCAGCTCCGAACCCCCCGCACCATGAGCGACCTCGCCTGCACCCTGTCCGCGCTGCACCTGCATCCCGTCAAGAGCTGCGGCGGCTTCGAGGTCGACGAGGCCCTGCTGATCGAAACCGGGCTCGAGCTGGACCGCGCCTGGATGGTCGTCGACGCCCATGGCGACATGCTCACCCAGCGCGAGCTGCCACGCATGGCGCTGGTCTCCAGCGAACTGCGCCGGGGCGACCTGCGGCTGCGCGCGCCGGGGATGCTGGCGCTGCACCTGTCGCTGGACGCGGTGGAAGCCCCGACGACGGCGCAGGTGTGGGACGACCGCGTCAAGGCCTACGACATGGGTGCCCTGGCTGCGCAGTGGTTCAGCGACTTCCTCGGCATGCCCGGACTGCGGCTGGTGCGCTTCGACCCGGAACAGAAACGCCTGTCCGAACGCCGCTGGACGGGCCCGATCGAGGCCGAGAACGCCTTCGCAGACGGCTTCCCGCTGCTGGTGACCTCCACCGCGTCACTGGCCGAGCTGAACCGGCGCCTGACGCAGGCCGGGCAGCCGGCGGTGGAGATGGCACGCATGCGGCCCAACCTCGTGCTGGACGGCCTGGACAGCCCGCACCTGGAGGACTCCATCGACACCCTGCACATCGACGCCGACCCGGCGCCGGTGGTGCTGAAGCTGGTCAAGCCCTGCGCGCGCTGCACCATCCCGGACGTCGACCCGGCCACGGCCACGCAGGGCCATGCCGTGGCCGACGCGCTGGCCGGCTACCGCGCCGATGCGCGCGTGGGCGGTGGCTTGACCTTCGGGATGAACGCGGTGATCGTCTCCGGCGTGGAATCGGTGCTGCGGCGCGGCGCAGCGGCGCAGGCGCATCTGGCGCTGTGACGCCGGGCGGCAGGCGACACGGCGACACATCGCGGGGCGCCGATCCGCTCACCCGCGCATCTGGCGCCGGCCGCTGTCCCCCCTGCCCTCCCGCGCGGCTGAGGGCCCGCACGCACCGGGTCCCTAGAATCCAGCCTCTGGCCCCGTCGCCTGAGTGTCCTGCGCGGCCCAGGCCCCCGGCACCGCGCGGCCGCCCGACCGCCCCGCCTGTTCCGCTT
>CAZFVH010000190.1:0-7091 GCA_964522465.1 uncultured Rubrivivax sp.
GGCGGCAGGGTGATGACGGTGAGGTCGCTCTCGAAGCCGCCGCGCTCGTTGAGCAGGGCGGTGTAGACCATGGGGGTGCTGGCGCCCAGGCTGGCGGCCAGGCGGGAGGGCGCCGCCGAGCCGGGGGAGACGGAATGGGAAGATTGAACGGAGGCCGACGCCAACGCTGACTGCGCGGCGCGTGCGGGTTCACCTGTCCTTACGAGGCCGGTCGGCGCAGCGCCGACAGCCCCGACGTCCTTGGCGCACAGCCGCTGCAGCACCGCGCGCGCGTCGCGCCCCTGCAGCAGCAGCTTGCCGAAGGAGCTCTGGTCGTAGACGGCCACGGCCTCGCGCGTGGCGCGCTGCTCCTCGATCACCCAGTCCAGCCAGCCCGGGCGGCCCAGCGTGTCGGCCGGGCGCGGCGTGCCGGCGGGCTGGTGGTGGGTGTAAATGCCGCACACCCCACAGAAGTAGTGGCGCGCCAGGCGCGTGTTGAACTGGTACAGGCGCAAGTGCTCCTGGCCCTGCAGCACCCGGATGCCGTCGAGCTTGACCGAGGCGACGATCACGCCCTTGCGCCGGCAGATCGAGCAGTCGCAGCGGCGCGGGTTGACGATGCCCTCGGGCAGCTCGAGCTCGAGCACCACGGCACCGCAGTGGCAGCTCAGCCGGTGCCGGGGCTGGATCGGCGTGGGGCCCACCTGCTTGATCGCCATGAGCTGGATGCTCCCATGCCGCCGGCTGCCCGGCAAGACGGATCGCGCAGCAGCGGGCTGCCTGCAATGCGATCATCGCCCCATGCAGGAAATCGAGATGACCGAGGGTCGGCCGCACCCGAAGCTGGCCAGGCTGTGGCAGCTGCACGCGCTGCTGTGGGGCTTGGCCGCAGGCGGGTTGGCCTGGATGGTGGCCTGGCCGGTCTGGGTGGAGGCCCTGGGCTTCAAGGGGCTGGCGGGCCTGGGCCGTTCGTCCGTCGTGGGCCTGGCCGTCTGGATCGCCTTGTCGTCGCTGCTGCTGTGGCGCGCCCGGGTGGCCACACGCGTCTACCGCTGGCAGCGCCGGCCAGGCGAGGGTGTGGTGGTGTGGCAAGGCGCCTGGTGGCAGCGCGAGGTGTGGATCCCGATGCAGCGGCTGCAGCACCTGGACATCAAGCGCGGGCCACTGGAGCGCTGGCTGGGGTTGGCCACGCTGGAGCTCTACACGGCCGGCTCCCACGCCTACGAGACGCGTCTGCCCGGCCTGGAGCCGGCGCAGGCGCAGGCGCTGCGCGACTCCCTGCTGGCCGAGCTGCAGGCCATGGGTGCGCCCGGAAGGGGCACGACGGCGTGAGCGCGGCGCTGCCCGCCCGCCGGCTGCATCCCTGGTCGTGGCTTTTTCATGCCGCGGGAGCGCTCAAGGAGATCGCCCTGCCGCTGCTGATCCTCGTGGTTCTCAGGCGCGAGCAGGAGCTGCTCGTCTTCGGTCTGGGCGCTGCGGCGGTCGTCATCGTCTGCGCCTACGGCTGGGTGCGGGCGCGCCGCTTCCGCTACGAGGTGCTGGCCGACGAGATCGTCATCCGCGAGGGCATCTTCACGCGCGAGTCGCGCCACGTGCCCTTCACGCGCATCCAGGCGGTGAGCGAGCGCCGCGGGTTGATGCACCGCTTCATCGATGTCACCGAGCTCGTGCTCGAGTCGGGCTCAGGCGGCCGACCCGAGGCGGTGATGCGGGTGCTCTACCCGCATGAGGCGGCACGCCTGGCCGAGCAGCTGCGCCTGCACCGCGCCGCGCAGGGCGACACCGCCGCCCCGGCGGCCTCGGGCGCCACCGGCGTTTCAGGCGCCACGGCCCCGTCCGCGGCCCTCGGGCCAGGAGCGGCTGTGCCCGGGCAGGCTCCTGTCCGGCTGCTTGCGGTTCCCACTTGGGAGCTCATCAAGCTCGGGCTGATCTCCAACCGCGGCTTCCTGGTGGTGGCGACGGTGACGGGTGTCGTCTCGCAGAACACCGAGATCCTGGAGCTCGTGCCGGGCGCGGATCGCCTGGCCGAGGCGGTCGACGCCGGGCTGAGCGAGGCCGTGGCGGCCAGCGTGTGGCAGCTCGCCGCCTGGCTGCTGGCGCTGCTGGTGGTGGCCCTGGTCTTCGTGCGCCTCCTGTCCATCGGCTACGCCGTCTTCACCCAGCATGGCTTCACGCTGACGCGCCAGGACGACCGTCTGCGCGTGCAGCGGGGGCTGCTCACGCGCATCGACGTGAGCGGCCGGGTCGGTGCCATCCAGCGCCTGGTGCTCGAGCGCACGCTGCTGCACCGGCTCCTGGGCCGCTGCAGCCTGCGCGTGGACCTGCCCGCATCGGTGGTGACGCCCAACGTACCCGTCCCTCGGCTGGACCATCTGGCGCCCATCGCCTCGCCCGCCCAGGCCCAGGCGCTCATCCAGGCCTGCCTGCCCGGGCTCGACCTGCAGGCCCTGCAGTGGCGGCCCCTGCATCCGCGTGCAGCGTGGCGCCGCTGGCAGCGCACGCTGCTGTGGATGCTGCCGGTGCTCGGCGCGTGCACGCTGCTGGCGTGGTGGCTCCCCACGCTGCCCGCCGACACCGGGCCGGCGATGCTCGCGCTGTCGGCCGTGCTGGTGGCCGCCAGCGGCTGGCACGCCTGGTGCTGGGCCGCCTGGGCGGGCTTTGCGGTGGACCATGGGGTCGTGGTGTGGCGCAGCGGCGTGCTCACGCGCCGCTGGGTGCTGCTGCCCGAGGGCCGAGCCCAGGCCGTGATGCTGCGGCGCTCTCCGGCCGACCGCCGGGCCGGCACGGCCCGGCTGAGCACCGACGTGATGGGCATGACCTTGTCACGGGCCCTGGAGGTGCCGTGGCTGGCCGAGGCCGATGCGCTCGCGCTGCACGCGCGGCTGTGGCGGGCGAGCACGTCCGCCCGCTGACCGGCTCAGGGTCGCGGCACGGGCACCCAGCCGGCGTAGCGCTCGGCCACGGTCAGGTGGACGGTGTCGAGCATCCTCCTGAATCGCATGTCGATCCATGCCGAGTGGGGCAGGCGGGGCCCGGGCTCGCCTGCCGAGAAGTGCCGCGTGATCGACGCCCGCCCCAGCAAGGGCACCGCCACCTGAAGCTCGCTGCGCAGCAACGCGCTCGTGGCCGGCTCCACCAGCACCCGGGCCGTGACGGGCGCGGCCTGTGCCTCCAGCCGGGTGGCCAGGGTGCCGTCCAGAGGGATCCCGTCCTTGCGGCTGACCTGGGCATCGGGCTTGTAGAGCTGGTCCTGGAACCGGGCCAGCTGCGTGCTCGGATCAAAGGCCTTCGCGCGCCTGCGCTCGCCCGAAAGCTCCTCGTTCGAGTCCGTCCGGTACACGGGCCTGCCGTCCTTCCACTCCACGAGGGTCTTTGTCACGGTGAACGACACGGGCAGCTGGCGCATAGGGATTTCAAACGGCCTGTGGGAAGCCCGACTGACGCATGTGTGTCCGATAGGTGTCGTCCTGGACGGCTTGGAACTGGCATCTGCACCGTTGTCTTGTCCTGATTCAGCCGGCCCATTCGGTTCGATGGGGGCTCGCTGAGTCTGAACATCAGGGTTGACCCTGAGTCCATCTGCATCGTGCCGACATGCGGCGCAGCGCCATCCTGGCTGCCGTGGTCAGCGCAGCCTGGGGCGAGGTGTCTTTGACGGTCAGCGCGGCTCAGGTGGCGAAGTCTTACCCCGCCTCGCGCATCCGACCCCGGGGCCCCTTGCAGGGCGCGCCGGGCCAGTGGCCCGGCCCCTCACCAGGCACGAGCAGTCCACTGGACTGCTCGTGTCCGGGCTCGGCGGCTGTGGATCCAGTCCGAGGTGGGTGAGGATCTTCTCGATCACCGGCCGCTCGAGGATGGCCGCGATGATCTTCAGCTCTCCGGCGGCGCAGTTCGGGCAGTGCTGCATGTCGATGTCAAAGACGCGCTCGAGCAGCAGCGCCCAGCTGATGCGGTGCGGCCTGGCCTGAACCGTCTCGACTTCACACCCAGCGGCGGCTGCCGCTTCGGTTGTCGCCTGTGCTTGCGCGGGCGGCCCCTGCGGCACCACCAGCGGCCTCAGCTTCGCGTTCGGGGCCAGAACTCCGTGAAACCTGATCAGGTGCAGCCGTGGCCCCGGCACCAACGCCGCCAGCCGCTGCATGAACTCCAGCGGGCTCATGACCAGGTGCGTGGTTCCATCACACCACGGCGTCTCGAGCTTGAGCTCGACCTGCCCCGCGCCGTTGAGCTGCACCCGCTCGTCCGACAGCGCGGGCCTCGTGATATGGCGGCACAGCTGCTCCAGCCGCTTGCGGTCGTGCGCCTCGACACGCACTGCGGCATGCAGGGTGAGGCCGGACACAAGGGCCCGGAAGGGGCCTTGTGCCTGCCGAACGCCAGCCGGCGATACAAGCCGGCTGGCTGAAGCCGTCGATGTCGGCGCAACAGCACCGGCGTGACCAGCTCGGGCTGCGCGGCCAGCAGCACGCGCAGCGGAATCGGCAGCGACAGGACCCACTGGCGCACCGGCACGTGCGGGAGCGAGCCCGGACACAAACAGTCCGGGGGACTGTTTGTGCCTGGCGAGCGCCCTGGCGGCAACGCCAGGGCGTGGTCCACCAGGTGCGCTGCCGTCCGTGACATGCGCCGGGCCCCGCACGAGGGGCAGAAGCCGCGCCGCTTGCAACTGAACGCCAGCAGCTTGTCGTGGCCGCACTCGCCGCAGCGCAGCCTCAGAAACCCGTGGGCCAGGATGCCGCACTCGAGGAAGGCGTCGAAATCGTCTCTGATGAACCGGGGCAACTCGGCGCCGGTGCTGGCCTCGGTATGGGCGATGAAACCGGCCGCATGCTGCTGCACCAGGCGGTACAGCGTGGTCTGCTCGGGGCGGTGGCGCTCGTGGCGGAGCCGGTGGGGTTGGGCGGGCCGCGCCGCGCAAGATCCCGCGCGCGCAGGCTGCCGGCGGGCGATCGACACGGTGGGGGTGCGGCGCAGTCCGGGGCCGCACAGCGTCGCTCGGATCGCCGGGCATGCCCACCCCCGTGTGGATCGCCCCGATGGGGGATGCCGATCGAGGGTCCGCCCAACCCGAGGATGGGCGCCTTCGTTCACCGGGCCTGCGCGCTCCACCGATCCCATGCCCGCGCCCCCACCGCATCGCCCCACAGGTCCACCGTGACCGGCGTGCCCGCGTGGGCCACGGCGGCAGCGTCGCCGCGCACGTAGCCAAGCGCGAAGCAGCGGCCGGCGGCCCAGCCCCAGCCGGCCGAGCTGAGCTCGCCCACGGGCTCCCCACCCAGGGACAGCGTCTCACCGCCCCAGGCATAGGCCGCCGGATCGTCGAGAACGACGGTGACGAGCTTCTTGCGCAGCGGCTGGCCGCGCGCCGCGAGCAGGGCCTCGCGGCCTATGAAACCCGATTGAAGCCGTGCTGTGCCTGCGCCCCGGGTTCGGTCTGGGTGCCGTGGCGGCGCTGCTGCAGCGCCATGGCGTGCGCGCCGAGCCGATGCACCCGGGCAGCCGCGACGCGCTGCTGGCGGTGTGGTTCGCGCTGCACGGCACCGATGCCGCGCTGGCGGCGGCGCTGCCGGCGCTGCAGCGGCACGAGGCGGTCGATGCCGCCTACCTCAGCCCCCCGGAGAGCCGCCGGGCTGAGCGCTGGCGCGCATCCGCAGACCTGCGGCGCGGTGCGCGGCCGATGCCGGGCCGGGACGTCATGCGCGTGCCCTTGCGCGAGCGCCCCGGCGCCGATCGGCGCGCAGGCCGGCCATGCCGCATGAGCCAGGTCAATGCGCCCGCGGGGTGGGCGTGATCCGATGGCGTGGTGCGCCGGTGACGCCGCCGGCGCAGCAACCCCGTGTCATGTGCAGCCCCGTCGCCCAGGGGCCGCCGGTCGCGCCCCGGGCGGCCACGGCCTCGCGCGTGGCGCGCTGCTCCTCGATCACCCAGTCCAGCCAGCCCGGGCGGCCCAGCGTGTCGGCCGGGCGCGGCGTGCCGGCGGGGCGGAAGTAGTTCGCGCGCTCCCAGCCGTTCTTGCTGCCGAACTCGGCCTCGCGCGCGCCGTGCGGCCCGGGGCAGGCGCCGCCGGCCAGCAGGTCGTACAGCGGGTTGGTGCGCAGGGGGCGCGTGGTCTGCAGCTCCTGGCGCGGTCAGCGCATCGCGTAGTGCAGGCCCAGGGTCTCGCCGGTGCGCTCGGCCAGGGCACGGCGGTGCACCCTTGCCCGGCGGGACGCAAGGCGGTCAAGGTGCCGGTGGTGACGGCGTAGCTGGGCCGCGACCGGCACACATCTGCCCACGTTTGCCAGAAGGCATGAGCTGGCCAGCACGAGGCGCGGCTGTCCCTATCCCGGCATTTGCGCTGGGGTATCCTTTGCCGATGAAAGTTGCCGAAGTCCTCCGTCTGATCCAGCAGGACGGGTGGTTTCTGGTCGCGCAGAAGGGCAGCCATCGCCAGTTCAAGCACCCGACCAAGGCGGGCAGAGTGACAGTGCCTGGCAAGCCGGGCGATGATCTTGCGCTCGGAACCCAGAACAGCATCCTCAAGCAAGCTGGCCTGAAGTGAGGTTCACATTGAAGTACGCCATCGTCATCGAGAAGGCAGAAGGCAACTACTCGGCCTACGTTCCTGACCTTCCGGGCTGCATCGCGACGGGTGCAACGGTGGAAGAGGTCGAGTCCGAGATTCGCGAAGCGATTGCATTCCACATCGCAGGCATGCGAGAAGACGGGCTCGACATCCCGGAGCCGACCAGCCGGGTCGAATACATCGAAGCGGCCGCATAGCAGCTCCGGTACAGAGTCCCGCCAATTCGTCTTTGTGCAAGCACCGCATCGGCGCGGTGCCGGATTCAAGAGCCGCGCCGCTTGCAACTGAAGGCGATCCGCTTGTCGTGGCCGCGGTCTGGATGCCGATGGAGGGTGCGCCTAGCTCGAGGCTGGGCGCCTTGGTTCACCGGACCTGAGCACTCCACCGATCCCATGCCCGCGCCCCCACCGCCACGCCCCACAGGTCCACCGTGACCGGCGTGCCCGCATGAACCACGGCCGCCGCGTCGCCGCGCACGTAGCCCAGCGCGACGCAGCGGCCGGCGGCCCAGCCCCAGCCCACCGAGCTGAGCTCGCCCACGGGCTCG
>CAZFVH010000191.1:0-7062 GCA_964522465.1 uncultured Rubrivivax sp.
AAATTCCAGGCCATCCTGCCCCTGCGCGGCAAGATCCTCAACGTCGAGAAGGCGCGCTACGAGAAGCTGCTGACCAGCAACGAGATCCTCACGCTGATCACGGCTCTGGGCACCGGCATCGGCAAGGGCATGGGCGGTGACGACTTCAACGTCGACAAGTTGCGCTATCACCGCATCATCGTGATGACCGACGCCGACGTCGACGGTGCCCACATCCGCACGCTGCTGCTGACCTTCTTCTACCGCCAGATGCCCGAGCTGGTGGAGCGCGGCCACATCTACATCGCGCAGCCGCCGCTGTACAAGGTCAAGCACGGCAAGCACGAGCAATACCTGAAGGACGCGCACGAGCTCGACGGCTACCTGATGAAGGTGGCGCTCGACGGTGCGGTCGTGCTGCCCGAGGGTGCGGGTGACGACAAGCCCGCCATTGCCGGCAGCGCCCTGGAGGAACTGGCGCGACAGTATGTGCTGGCCACGGCCGTGATCGATCGCCTTTCGAACTGGATGGACGTGGAGGCGCTGCGCGCGCTCAGCGACGGCCTGACGCTGGACCTCGACACCGCTGCCGATGCGAGGTTGAGCGCCGATGCACTGCAGGCGGCTTTGCACACGATGGGGAGTGCGGCGGAGGTGGCGTCCGAGCACGACGCCCGTACCGACAAGTACTACCTGCGCTTGAGCCGGCGCCACCATGGCAACGTCAAGAGCAGTGTCATCACTGCCGATTTCGTCCGCGGGGCCGATTACGAGGTGCTGGCGAGCGCCGGTCGTACCTTCAAGGGCCTGCTGGGCGCTGAAGCCGTGGTACGCCGAGGCGAGGGCGAGCGGCAGAAGGAACACAAGGTCGGTGACTTCCGCGCCGCGATGGCCTGGCTGATGTCCCAGGCCGAGTCCAACGTCGGCCGTCAGCGCTACAAGGGACTGGGGGAGATGAACCCCGAGCAACTGTGGGAGACGACGATGGATCCCGCTGTGCGCCGCCTGCTGCGCGTGCAGATCGACGACGCCATCGAGGCTGACCGCGTGTTCACGATGTTGATGGGCGACGAGGTGGAACCCCGGCGCGATTTCATCGAGAGCAATGCCCTGCGGGCTGCCAACATCGACGTCTGATCAGGCGGCGCATCAGCGACTGCCGCGGAGCAAGCGCGTCAATACATCGCCGCGTCGATCTCCATGCGGGTCGCCATCGCTGCGGCGGTGCCGGCACGCGTGACGGCGATGCCAGCAGCTGTCACGGCGAAGCGCACGGCCTCGAGCGTGTCTGCGCCTTCGGTGAGTGCGACAGCATAGGCCCCATTGAAGGCGTCACCGGCGCCCGTGGTGTCGACCACGGCGCCGAGAGCCCGTGCCGGCACGTGCACCGCGTGTCGTTCGTCCGACAGCCAGGCGCCGCGTGCACCGAGCGTGATCACCACGCAGCTAGCGCCGCGCTGCCTGAGCACCTCGGCCGCACGAGCCGCATCCGCGACATCGCGGATCTCGATGCCCGTCAGGGCCTGGGCTTCGGTTTCGTTGGGGGTCAGGTGGTCGCACAAGGCCAGCAAACCGTCGCTCAAGCCTCCAGCCGGCGCGGGTGCCGGGTTGAGCAGCGTCGGCACACCGTGACGACGTGCCGCCCGCAAGCCGGCTTCCACCGCCTGCAATGGCTGTTCGAGTTGGGTCATGAAAAGCGCCGCCTCGCGTAGGGAACTGTCGGCCGATGCGACGTCGTCGGCGCTCAGAGCACCGGCGGCGCCCGGCACCACGATGACTGCGTTGTCGCCGGTGTGCGAGTTGACGTAGATGAAAGCCGTTCCGGTGGGCATGTCACCGACTTGTGCGACATGTCGCGTGTCCACGCCCGCTTCGCGCCAGGCGCGCAAAGCGAGGTCACCGAAGGCGTCGGCCCCGATGCGGGAGATCAAGCGCACCTGCGCGCCGGCACGCGCGGCGGCTACCGCCTGGTTCGATCCTTTGCCGCCAGCGCCGAGTTGGAAGCCGTCGCCAATCAGCGTCTCGCCCACCTCGGGCAGGCGTGGCGCCAAAAAGGACAGGTCGGCGGCGAAGATGCCGAGGACGACGACCGGGGCATACGTGCGGTGGACGGATTGCATCTTCAGGCCAGCGAGTTGTCGCCGCTCATGTAGACGATGACCTGGTCGAATCGCGGTTGCTCGCCGCTGATGTCCAGGCGGAAGAAGTTGCAGTTGTGCTTGACGCGGACACAGCCGTCCGCCAGGGTGTTCTCGACCCGGAAACGGCTGGCGATGCGCAGCGGCGGCTGCACGACATGATCGAAGTCGCCGTGCCATACCCTCGCATAACGCGAATTCAGCCGCTCGAACATCGTCCGGATGCCTTCGTCCCGTCCACGATGGATCGTGTCGAAGGTGGCGATGGTGAAGGTCGCCTGCGGGGTGAAGCAGTCAAGCGTGTCAGCGAGGTCCATGCGGTCGACGGCCGCGAAGTAGCGCTCGACGAGACGGATCAAGGTGTCAGTGTCCATGGTCTGCCCATAAGGATATCTCCTGCGCCGGGCCCCAATGCAGCCTATCCGGCGCTCGGCATGCAGCGGACTCACAAGAAGAGGCCAGGCTGCGCCAAGTCTTCTTGCGCCTGCGCGGAGAGCCGAGGTTGGAGGTGGAGCCGTTCCTGTGGACGGACCCACGCCTGACGAGGCAGCCGAGCTCCGTCAGGCCGTGGACCGGGACGGGCAACGCTCGGTCCTTGGGGTTGCCCTCAGGCCGTGGCGAGTGCCGTCAGCTCACGCACGTCCGCCATGTCGCTCAGACGCCAGCAGGCCGCGATCAGCCCGGCGGTGCGGGCCTCGCCCATCACCGGGGTCGCCTGGTCGCTGAATTTGCGCTCGAGCGCGGCGTCGCTCATGGGACGTTGCAGCGAGCCGATGGCGTGCTCGACGAAGACATGCACACGCCGGCCATCGCGCAGCACGGCAGTGACATCGACCGAGGCCTCGTCGATCGAGTCGTCGACGACCGCAAGCACCTTGCGCCGCAGTGCGACGACATCTTCGCGCGTGACGATCTCGTCGGCGTACTCAGGCTCGCCGGCGCGGCCGAAGATCAGCCCGGCGGCGCAGCCGTGGTAGACGCTGAACTTGCCCTGCAGGCCGTCGGCGGGCTCCTTCTTGCCGGTGAGCTCGAGCACGAGCGAGTGCACCCTCAGTTCAATGCGCTTCACGTCCTCGGGCCGCACGCCCTGCTCGCGCAGTTGCACGCAGGCGTCGATGCTGGGGTGGATGACGATGCCGCAGGCGAAGGGCTTGTAGGTGTTGAAGGAGATCTCAAAGCGCTGGCCGAGCTCGTCGGTGGCCTCGTGCCAGGCGCACTTGGTCGACAGCACCTGCGCATAGCCGCGAGGCGCCTCGAGCGCGCGCGCGCTGGCGGTGAAGCCGTGTCGAGCCAGCAGCGCCGACAGCAGCCCGGCGCGCGCCGCGCCGCCGGGGTGGAACGGTTTGGTCATGGTACCGAACTGCTCGCGCAGGCCCACCGGCTGCGAGGCGGCGATGCCCAGCGCCATGGCGGTGCGCTGCTCGTCCAGCCCGAGCAGGCGCGCGCAGGCCGCGGCGGCGCCGAGCGTGCCGGTCGAGCCCGTGATGTGCCAGCCGCGGTCGTAGTGCTCGGGGTACATCAGGTTGCCCATGCGGCAGGCCACGTCGATGCCGAGCACGAGCGCGTCCACTAGGGCGCGGCCGCTGCAGCCCAGGTGCTCGGCCAGCGCCAGCGCCGCCGAGGCCACCGGGCCGGCCGGGTGGATGATGGTCTTCAGGTGCGTGTCGTCGAAGTCGAAGGTGTGCGAGCTGATGCCGTTGAGCAGCGCCGCGCTGGCCATGTCCACGCGATCGGCGCGGCCAAGGAGGGTGGCCTGCGGCGCGGGCTCGAGCATGCGGATGCCGGCGAGCGCGGCTTCCATCGCTTCGTGCGTGGCCGCGCCCGCGGCGCAACCTGCCCAGTTGAGAAAGGTGCGGTGGGCTTCGTGCTCGACGGCATCGCTCCAGCCGCGCGAGGGGTGGGTGGCGACGAAGCGGGCGAGTGCCTGCGTGATCGGCGGGGCATGGTGGTCTGCGGCGACCTGGGTGTTGCGGGCCATCTTGTGGAGCAGTTCTGCGATACGTGTGAAACGGACAGGTAGTGGTTTTCATTCCCGGGGCGCCAGCCCCGGGATGTGCCCCGAGGAAACCTCAGGCATCCAGATCGATCTTGCGTTCCCGTGCGACGCGTGTCCAGCGTGCGATGTCGGCTTTGATGAAATCGGCGAAGACCACGGGTGACATCGGTGTCGGCGCGAGTGCCTCGGCGGCGAGCTTGTCGCGCATGTCGGGTGCGGACAGCACGCTGCCGAGGGTGTCGTTCAGGCGCTTGACCACATCCGCGTTCATGCCGGCAGGACCGACCACGCCGTACCACTGGTAGGCCTCGAAACCTGCAAAGCCCAGTTCTGCCAGGGTCGGCACATCAGGAACCAGGGGATGACGCTGCGTGCCCGTGATCGCCAATGCACGCACGCGACCGGAGCGAATGTGGGGCATCCCCGCGGCCAGACCGGGGAACATGGCGATGGTCTGTCCACCGAGCAGATCGGTGAAGGCCGGCGCGATGCCGCGATAGGGCAGGTGCACCGCCTGCGTGTCGGTGGCGAGCTTGAACAACTCCATCGTCAGGTGCGTGAGCGAACCCTGCCCGGCCGATCCGTAGCTGGCGCTGCCGTTGCTGCTCTTCAGGAAGGCCACGAAGTCGCGCACACTGGCCGCGGGCACCTTCTCGGCGTTGACGACGAGCACATTCGGCGTGACACCGATCATCCCGATGGGCGTGTAGTCCTTGATCGGGTCGTACGGCAACTTGGAGCGGGTGGCCGGACTCGTGCCGTGGGTGGCTACGTAACCCTGCATGAGGGTGTAACCATCGGGCGCGGCGCGAGCGGTGGTCTGGCAGGCGATCACGCCGCCGCCGCCGCCGATGTTCTCCACCACGAAGTTCTGACCCAGCGCCTTGCCCCAACGATCGGTGACGGTACGCCCGACGAGGTCGCTGCCACCGCCGGCGGCCACCGGGACGATGTAGCGCATCGATTTGGTCGGGAAGTTCTGGGCGTGGGCGCCGGCGGCGGGCAACAGCAGCGCCGGGGCTGCTTGCAGGATCTGGCGGCGAGTGCTCATGTCGGTCTCCTGTGGAGGACGGGGTCGGGGGATGGATCGGTTCAGCCGCCAGACAGGCGTGCGTGCGATGAAGTGACATGCTCGGCCATCAGGCGCGCGCAGCGACCGGCGTCGGCGGCGGCCAGGGCGCTGACGATCTGCTCATGCTCGGCCATCGAGGCCTGCATGCTGGCGGCGCTGGACAGGTTCTTCAGCCGGGACAAGTGCAATTGCTGCACGACATCCCGGTAATGCCTGGCCAGCGCCTGGTTGCCTGCGGCCGCCACCAGCGCCCAGTGGAAGTCCAGGTTGGCGGCGTAGTAGGCGCGCACGTCCTGACGGTGTGCAGCCTCTCGCATGTTGGCGGTGTGCAGTTCCAGGGCGGCGCACAGACCGACGCGTGCCGGCGCCGGCAGCCTGGCCGCGCGCTGCCCGGCATGCGCATCGAGTCCGGCGCGCAAGTCGTAGAGATCGGCCACCTCCCGGGCGGACAACTCGCGCACGAACACGCCGGCGTGCTTGCGCGAGGCCACCAGACCGCTGCTCTCGAGTTCCCGCAGCGCTTCGCGTACCGGCACACGCGACACGCCCAGTCGGGCTGCGACGTCGGGTTCGTTGATGCGCTGACCGGGCTTCAGCTCACCCGCCAGGATGCGTGCGAGCACGTCGTCGCGCACCCGCTTGCCCAGCGGCGTGTCAGCGGGATCCGTCTCGTCGGTTAGGGAAAGCCAGGGGAACATCGCCGCGATTGTGACTCGTATACGAATCCACAATCCGTATACGATATCACCCCGGCGTCCCATGTGCCCGGTCCATCGGTCAGCCCGGTGGCATCCGTGGGTGAAGCTGTGACGCCAGACCACCCGAGACACCCCCACGGGTGTCTTGTCCACGACGAAGGAGAGTTTCATGAGGATGTTGAAGACCCTGTTGGCCGTGCTCGCCGTCTCGGTGTCGGCTCACGCCGCGGCCCAGAGTCCGTACCCGGTGGGGCGCGTCACACTCGTCACGCACTCCAGCCCCGGTGGTGGGACCGATCTGTTCCTGCGTGACCTGGTCAAGCACCTGGCCCCGGTGATGAAGACGAATTTCGCGGTTGAGAACGTACGCGGCGGCAGCGGTGCGAAGGCGGTGGCGCAGGTGGCGGCAGCCAAGGCCGACGGATCGATGTTCTACGGTACGACACCGACCTACATCCAGACCACCTTGCTGTCCAAGCCTGCCGTGGGTTGGGACGGTTTGGATCCGGTGGCCATCGTCTTCCTCGATCCGGAAGTCATCTACACGCGTGCCGATTCCCCCCACAAGGGGCTGGCCGATGCGATGGCTTTCGCCAAGGCCAATCCCTCCAAGGCGCGCTGGGGCGCGTCGAACCCGGCTTCCCTGGAGCGCCTGGCGATGGAGCGGCTGTCCAGGGTGGCCGGCGTGAAGGTACCCATCGTCAGCCACGAGGGCGGTGGCGACCAGATGATCGGCGTGCTCAACGGCACCTATGACATCGGCATCGGCGAGATCCAGGAACTCAAGGCGCAGCTGGACGCCGGCAAGATCCGCCTGCTGGCCGTGCTGAACGAGAAGCGCCTGGACGGGCTACCCAACCTGCCGACGGCCAAGGAGCAGGGTTTCGACGTCGTCGTCACCAAGTTCCGCGGTCTTGCCGGTCCCAAGGGCATGTCTGATGCGGTCGCCAAGGCCTGGGAGGACGCGCTGCGTCAGGTGCTCGAGTCGCCGGCCTACAAGGCCGAGTACAGCAAGGAGAACCTGATCCCCGTGCTGATGGGGCGCGAGGAGGCCCGTCGCTTCACGACTCAGTTCGTGAAGGACACCACCGAGTCGCTCAAGGAACTGGGCGTCATCAAGTGACAGCACGGACCCGACTGGACCTTGCTCCTGTGGGGAAGGCGCGATGAGCCCCGCGG
>CAZFVH010000192.1:0-6942 GCA_964522465.1 uncultured Rubrivivax sp.
GAAGCCGCGCTCGATGTCGGCCAGCGACTTGTAGCGCGCCACCACCTCGGCCGGCTTCATCGCCGTGACGTTGGTCACCAGCAGCAACTGGTTCACGCTGGTGCCGCTGGAGTCCATCACCACAGTGACCGGCATGTCGCGCACCTCGAACTTGTAGGTGTGAGCCGGGCCACCGCCTGAAGATTGTGTACACATCTGCCAGAATACGAAGTCTGGGCGTTCCTACCCTGAAGGACTCCCCATGAAGGATCCCACTGCAGAAACTCCCAGCGTCGGTATCCGCGAGTTCCGGGCCGCGTTGGCGGAATACATCGACGCTGACACACCGGTCACCGTCACCCGCCACGGCCAGGCCGTAGGATTGTTCGTGCCGCTGCGCCGGCCCAGCGCCGAAGACGTGCAGCGCTTGCAGACGGCTGCGGCCAACTTCCGCAAAACCATGCCGCTCACCGAGGATGAGGTCGAGGCATTGGTCGCCGACTTCGACGCGCTGCGTCGCGGCCGTCCGCTGCCTGGCCGCAGCGCCAAGTGATGACGGCTCGGCCGATCATCCTGGACGCGAACATCCTGATCCGTTGCGTCCTTGGCGAGAAGGTGCCTGCCCTGCTGGCGGCGCACGCGGCCACGATCGACTTCCTGACGCCCGACACCGCATTTGAAGAGGCCCGCAAGCACCTACCAACGATCTTGCTTGCGCGCGGCGATGACGGCACAAGCGTGGTCGCCGCGCTGGACGAGCTCAACGCGGTGACAGCGATCGTGACGCCAGTGCCGGCCAGCAGCTACGAGCCACTGCGTGCGCGTGCGCTGGCACGCATCGGCCAGCGAGACCCCCACGACTGGCAGGTACTGGCCTGCGCCCTGCTGCTCAACAGCCCCATCTGGACCGAGGACCGAGACTTCTTCGGTACCGGCGTCGCCACCTGGACGACGGCCCTGGTGGAGCTGTACTTCGCCGATCCAGACCCAGGGCCAGCGGAACACTGACCGGCCTTCGATGAGCGAAGCCAAAGCCCGCGCGGAACTCATCGACCTCGCGCGCAAAGGCGCTGCTTCGGGGTGGCGCACGACACCTGCCGCATCTCCTCGATGGGGCGCACCCCGGCAGCCACGCCATACACCTGTAGCTCGCCGCACCGGCTTGCGATGGCAATACCCTGCCGCACGTGGATGGCGCCAGCTGTGCCGCCCAGGCCGAAGATGCCGTTACCCGTCCGCAGGCCAGAAGAGGTGGCCAAGCCTGACTGAAGCTGGCGCGCAGCCTGGGCTGGCGTCATGAACTCGATGACAGCCCCGTTGGCATGGCTGGCCGGGATGACCACGTGGGCGGTGAACCAGAAAATCCGTCCGTCAGGCAGGTAGCGGCCGACGGCGTAGGCATGTTCATTGGCCAGCACATGCGCGTTCCTGAACCGCATGTCCAGTTGTTCTGCCACCAGGGTGCCGAGTGGCTCCAGGCGCAGGCACAGCACCGGCCGGCCAGGCGCTGTCTGCACTTGGATGCGGGCTCGCTCCACCTTGATGTCCCAGGCCTCGGTGGGCCCGACCCAGCGGTTATCAGCCAGCCGCAGGGTGGGGTTGCCTGCTGCGTCGGTGAAGACGGCATTGATGGCACCGGGGCGGCCGCCGGTGCCCGGCGTCACGGTGATGAGCGGGGTGCCGTGGTAACGCAGCAAGACGCGAACCGCGGGGCTGTACCGTAGCCCGCCGAGCAGCAGTTGCGCGGTGCCGATGTGGTGGTAGTCGTAGAAGCCGGCGCGGCAGATGACGCACCCGAACTTGCAACGTTGACGCACCTCTCGCTCGACCGCGGCCGGTATGCGGCGGCGGAGCCCGTGTCGGTTCTTGGCGGTCGCGCGGGCGCTCATGGGGGGTGCCTCTCTTCGGCAGGGGCGCGGAGCGGAAGAAACCACGCGATGTTCGCCGAAGCGGGCGGTTCGTTTGGGTGTGTGGTGGGTTTCAGGGGGCCGGGGCGGGGGGCTGAGGCGGGATTGCTCCCCTTCCCTCTTGCGGGGGAGGGGGATGGGGGAAGGGGGCGGCGCTTCAGGGCGCGCTCTCGGTGGATGGTTTGCCCCGGTGGGGGGCGTTTGGACTCGCGGCCTGGGGGCTCGGGTCTGCGGTAGGTTGGGGGGCTGATCGAGACTGGAAGTGGCCGCTCCTGCTCTCGCAGCGGCTGGCGGGTATCGACCCATCTGCGCCATCGGCCTCGCCCAACTCACTGCCCATAAGCGGTCGCTGGCACGCCTCCGTGGGCGCCCCATTTCAAGAGATGTCGGAGCAAGAGACACCAGGCCACGTATCGCATCTTACTCACGCAGCTTGCGATACGAACCGATAGCCGACGCCAATCTCGGTGACGAGCCATCTGGGGCGCGATGGATCGCGTTCGATCTTCTTACGCAGGTTGCCCATGTGCACGCGCAAGTAGTGCGCATCATCAGCATGGCTGGGCCCCCAGAGTTCCTGCAGCAGATGGCGGTGGGTCAATACACGGTCAGGCCGTGCCGTGAGCAGGGCAAGCAAGCGGTATTCGATCGGCGTGAGGTGTACCAACTGCCCGGCGCGGGTGACCCGCCGATGCGCGCGGTCCAGCGTGACATCGCCAAAGCTGACCAGGGCGTCGCTCGCACCGGTGACCTGCTGACGACGCCGAAGGTGGGCCCGGGCTCTGGCCAGGAGTTCGGCAGAGCCGAAGGGCTTCACCAAGTAGTCGTCTGCGCCGGCATCCAATACCTGCACCTTTTCGGCCTCTCCTGCACGCGCAGACAGAACCAGGATCGGCACAGAGGACCAGGTTCGAAACTCACGGATGAAGTCGACGCCATCGCCGTCGGGAAGCCCAAGGTCCAGCACCACCAGGTCTGGGGGCCGGGTGCCCGCATCGATCAGGCCTCGCTGCACGCCGGCCGCTTCCGTCACATCGTGACCCTCCGACACCAGTGCGAGGCGCACGAACCGCCGAATATCCTCCTCGTCTTCGATGACCAGCACACGTGCGCCGGGCATCGCTGGGCTGGCGGCTTCCATCATGATTCGCCTCGCTGGGGAAGCGCATCGCCCGTTGGCAGGACCGGGGGCTGCCCTTGGGGAAGCCGGATCACGAAGCGTGCGCCGCCTTCGGGCGCATTCCCCGCCGTGATCGTCCCGCCGTGGGCTTCGACGATGGCATGGCACAGGGCCAGCCCCAGACCGACCCCAGGCGTCGCGGTCTCGCGTTGCCCGCGCTCGAACATGTGGAACATCTCCGCCTCCCGCCCTCGCGGCAGTCCGGGCCCGTTGTCCCAGACCACCAGCTCGAAGCTGTCGTCCACGACCCTCGCGGCGATGCGGACGCAGGATCCGGCCGGCGTGTAGCGCGCACCGTTCTCCAGCAGGTTGACGAGCACCCGCTCCATCAGAACAGCGTCGAACCGGACCAGCGTCATGTCCTCGGGAATGACGACGTCGATCGCGTGATGCGCCATCACTGGCTCAACCGCTGCAAGGGCCGAGCCCACGACTTCTTCGATGGGCTGCCACTGCAGGTCCAGACGTACGGCACCGGATTCGAGTCGTGCCATCTCGAGCAGGTTGTTGACCAGGGCGCTCATGCGTCGTGCGGTGGCCGCCATGGCCGTGGCCATGCTGGCCTGCTCCGCACTTAGCCGCGGGCCTGTCAGCTGGAGCGATTCCGACAGCCCCACCATTGACGCCAGAGGTGTTCTCAGGTCATGCGAGATCGCCGACAGCAGCGAGTTGCGAAGGCGTTCACCCTCGATTTCGACAGCACTGTCACGCGCCACCTCGATGTAGTGAATGCGCTCCAAAGCGCTGCCCACGAGCGCTGAACAGGTCTCAAGCAACTGCCTGCCCTCCGAGGACGCTGCGGCACTCTCGTCATTGACCACCGCCAGTGCGCCTCGCACGGCCATGGTGCCACGCAGGGGCAAGACGACAACGTCGTCCGAACTGCGACGATCTGAGGGTGTCACGCCATTGCCAGACGCCGCAATGACCTGTGCTGCGAGCGTGCACAGGCCATCGTCGGGCGCACCCAGCACGGCCTGCAAGCGCCCGCTGCGATCGCGGACCCACATCACGACGCCTTGCCCGAACTGCCGCACGACAAACGCGTCGACGATCTCCGCCACTTGATCGATGGTCAATGCACGTCCGAGGTCACGCGAGATGCCATAGAGGTTGAGCACCCGCTCCTCGCTGCTGCGCGCCGCACTGGCCTGCGCCTTCAGGCCAGCTGTGAGTTGGCCGACGATGAGGCCCACGATCAGCATCACGGCGAATGTGAACAAGAAGCGCTCGTCGGAGACCGTCAGGGAGAAGCGCGGCGGCACGAACGTGAAGTTGAACAGCAGCACGCTCAGGCCAGCGGCCAACAGTGCCGGCGCCCGCCCGAAGATCGATGCCGACAGGACGACCGCCAGCAGGAACACCAGAACCAGACTGGCGTTGTCGACGACGGAGGCCAGCAGCCACGCCACGCCCGCTGCCCCCAGGCAGATGCCGGCAGCGCCGGCGAACCCACGCCAGATGCCGGGTGCCTGACTGACCGAGAGTCCGTCTGATCGCGGTCGTGTTGTGCTCATCACGCCGTCACTGTAGTAGACCCACCAGCCTGGGAAGCATCAAGCCCAGCCGAACGAATCAAGCGCGCGACAAGACTTCAGCGTTCCGCATCAAGATCCCGTAAAGACGAGCGCTGCGGCCGGTCTGGATGGTGTCAGGCTGCCCAGAATCCGTGCTCCATGTCGTTTTTGACTCCGCGCGTCATTCACCCCAGCCGCGCCGTCGCACTGCTGTTCCTGTTGCTGATCGTGCTGGGCACCTTGTTGCTCAAGCTGCCGATGGCGCAGGCGCAGGGCGTTTCGGCGCCCTGGCTGACAGCCGTGTTCACCGCCGTCTCCGCCGTGTGCGTGACGGGCCTCGTGGTCGTCGACACCGGCAGCTACTGGTCCGGCTTCGGACAGTTCGTGATCATGGCGCTGTTCCAACTGGGCGGTTTCGGCCTGATGACCGCCGCTGCACTCCTGGGCTTGATGGTCAACCGCTCGCTCAGGCTGCGCTCACGCATGCTGACGCAGGCCGAGACCCACAGCGTGGCGCTGGGCGACGTCGGCAGCATCGCAAGAGTCGTGCTGGTGGTGACCGTGGTCTGCGAGTTGGCGCTGGCCCTTGCACTCGCCACGCGCCTGCATGTCGGACATGGTCTGAGCTGGGCGGACGCCGCCTGGAGTGGCGTGTTCCACGCGATCTCGGCGTTCAACAACGCTGGCTTCGGGCTGCATGGGGACAGCCTGATGCGCTATGCCAGCGACGCCTGGGTGCTGGTGCCCGTGATGCTCGGCATCGTGATCGGAGGCATCGGCTTCCCGGTCATGCAGGATCTGCGCGGCCGGCTGCGTGACCCGCGGCACTGGTCACTGCACACCAAGCTGACACTGGTGGGCAGCGGGATCCTGCTGGCAGGCGGTGCAGTGGCCATCCTGGTCTTCGAATGGACGAACGCGAAAACGCTGGGTCCGATGGACGGCGTCGACAAGCTGATGTCGGCCCTCTTCGCCTCCGTCTCCGCCCGCACGGCCGGCTTCAACTCGATCGACACAGGCGCGCTGACCCAGGAGAGCCTGGCGCTTCACTACCTGCTGATGTTCATAGGCGGTGGCAGCGCCGGCACCGCCGGTGGCGTCAAGGTCACAACCGCCGCCATCCTGCTGCTGCTGGTGGTGGCCGAGATTCGCGGCCGTCCCGACAGCGAGGCCTTCGGCCGTCGGGTCTGCCTGCCCGCCCAGCGCCAGGCCATCACCGTACTGGTGCTGGGCAGCGTCATGGTGGTGGCCGGCACGATGGTGCTGCTGCGCGTGACAGACCTGCCGACGGATCGCGTGATCTTCGAGGTGATCTCGGCCTTCGGCACGGTCGGGCTGTCGACCGGCATCACCGCAGAGCTGCCGCCCGTGGGTCAACTCACCCTGATCGTGCTGATGTACGTGGGCCGGGTCGGCACCATCACGCTGGCCACGTCGCTGGCGCTTGGCGAGCGTCGGATGGCGTGGCGCTATCCAGAGGAGCATCCAATTGTTGGGTAAATTGTTCACGGAGCAGTTCGCCTTCGGCGAAGGCGACAGCGTCGTCGTCATTGGCCTCGGCCGCTTCGGCGGCGCTGTGGCGCAGTCGTTGATCAGCCTGGGACACGACGTCATGGGCATCGATCGTGACGCTGACCCTGTGCAGGCGTGGGCTGATCGCCTGACGCATGCGGTGCAGGCGGACGCCACCAATGTCATGGTGCTGCGCCAGTTGGGCGTGGCGGACTTCCGGCACGCCATCGTCGGCATTGGCGATAACTTGGCAGCCAGTCTGATGACACTGATGGCACTGAGCGAACTGGGCATCCCCGACATCTGGGTCAAGGCGCTGACCGAGGACCACGGCAAGATCGCCCAGCGCATCGGCGCGCACCATGTCGTGTTTCCAGAGGCTGACATGGGCGAACGCGTCGCTCACCTGATCTCAGGTCGGATGATCGACTACATCGAGTTCGACGACGGCTTTGCCATTGCCAAGATCCAGGCACCGCCACCCACACACACCCGCACGCTGGCGGAGTCGCAGGTGCGCGAGAAGTTCGGCGTGACGGTGGTCGGTGTGAAGCGTGCGAACGAGGATTTCCAGCACGCCAACCCTGAAACCCGCATCCTTCCGGGCGACCTGCTGATCGTCTCAGGGCCAACCACCGAGGTGGAGCGCTTCGCAGGGCGGTCGAAAGGCTGAGCCCAGGTTGGCCGCATCACGGCCCACGTCTAGCACGAAGGGCAACGTGCGGGCGCGTTGTCGCCAGATAGCAGGGTGAGGTGGGATGCCTGGAAGCTGCCTGTAGCCAACGACGGCAGTTGGCCGAACGTTGCCGTTCGACATCGGCCGCCCGAGTTCGACACGAGCAGTCAT
>CAZFVH010000193.1:0-6914 GCA_964522465.1 uncultured Rubrivivax sp.
CGCCCGAGGACGCATCCAGCGACCGTGTGATCTGGCTGCCCGCGGCCGATGAGGCCTTGCGCGTGGTGGGGCTCTCCCATCTCGCGGTGCACATCGCGCCGGACAACCCGCACTACGGCGTGACGGGCGCCTACCGCAACTGCGGCAGCCCCCCGTTTCGCACGGAAGAGGAGGTCCGGTCCTGCAAGCAGGCCCCGCAGGTCTGGTACGGCGTCGGCGGGCAGTCGCCGCCTCCCGGCGAGGCCGGCGCCCGGGCGACCTTCAACCCGCACTACCCGGACCTGGAGCGCCGCGTCGGCGAGTTCCTGAACCGGGTCGACGGCCGCCACCGCGAGGTGGCGGCGACCCGTCCGCGCCGGCCGTGACGCCGCCGCGGCACGACCACCCCAACCCTCGGAGCCCTTCATGTCACCACGCGACGCGTCCCCTGACCCCACCACGGCACCCCGCAGCCTGCTGCTGGTGGCCGGGCTGGTGCTGCTCGTCCAGGGATTCAGCCTCTTCGCGCCCATGGCCGTGCTCGGCGCCGCGATCCAGTGGCCGGACAGCCTGGACTACCCGCCTGCGAAGATGCTGCCGCTGCTGCGGGAGCAGCTCGACGCCGTGCGCCTGGGCTACGGGCTCTACCTGGGCTACTCGCTGCTCTTCCTGGTGACCGGCGTCCTGACTGTGCGCCTGGCGGCCCGGCGCGGTCCGCTCGGGGCGCTGGCGCTCATCGCCATCGGCGCGGCCGCGGTCTCGGCGCTGGCGCGGGCGATCGGCATCCTGCGCTGGCTTACCGGCAGCGTGGTGCTGGCCGAGGCCCATGCCGCCTCCGGCCTGTCGGCGGAAGGCCGCGCCGCGATCGAGGCCGTGCAGGCCGCCGTCAACGCCTGGGGCGGCGCCATCGGCGAGAACCTGGGCGTCGCGGCCTTCGCCGCGATCTGGGCCGTCGCCACCGGCCTGCTGATCCTGCGCGAGCGGCAGTTGCCGGCCTGGGCGGGCCTGACGGGGCTGCTGGCCGGCAGCCTGGTCGCCTTGCCCGCGCTCGAACTCTTCGGCATCGCACCGCCCGTCTCGATCGTGCTGTCCACGACGGCGATCCAGCTCTGGTTCATGGCGCTCGGGGTCCTCTTCCTCTGGCGCGCCTGGCGCCAACCTGCGTGAGGGCGTCGGCCATGGCGGTCAGGCGGCTCGAGATCGGGGCCTTCGGCGGGCCCGAGCTCATCCGGGTGGTGGAGGACGCGGCGCTGCCGGCGCCGGGCCCGGGCGAGGTGCGCATCCGGGTCGAGGCCTCGAGCCTGGTGTTCACCGACATGCTGATCCGCAGGAACCTCTACCCCGTCCTCAAGCTGCGCCTGCCGCTGACCCTCGGCTACGACCTCATCGGCCGCATCGACGGCGTCGGCCCGGGCGTCACGCGGTGGCGCATCGGCGACCGGGTCGCCGACCTGAGCCAGACCGGCGGCAACGCGACGCACGTGGTGCGCCCGGCGGCCACGCTCGTCCCCGTGCCGCCAGGGCTGGAGGCGACGCGCGCAGAGCCCTTGATCCTGAGCTACCTGACCGCCTATCAGGCGCTCTTTCGCGAAGCCGAGGCGAAGCCGGGCGATCCGGTGCTGATCTACGGCGCCAGCGGCGCCGTGGGCCTGGCCGCGCTCGACCTGTGCCGCGCCTTCGGGCTGCCGGCGGTCGGGGTGGCCTCGGCGCGGCGCGAGCCTGCGGTGACCGGTCTGGGCGCGGCCTTCGTCGCCTACGATGCGGCCGTCGCGGCCGCGACGCTGGACCGCCTGTCGCGCGAGCACGGCGGCTTCAAGGCCATCCTCGACGCCGCCCGGGGGGAGGCGCTGTCCTCGGTCCTGGCGCGCCTGGCGCCGGGCGGGCGACTGATCGCGCTGGGCTTCAGCGCTCCGTTCCGGGACGCTCACCAGGCCGGCAAGGCGCAGCCGGGCCTCGTGGCGCGCCTGGGCTTTGCCGTCGACTTCCTGCGGATCCAGTGGCTGGCCCGCCGGGCGGGCGCGTCGAGGCGGATCACGTTCTACGACATCTCGGGGCGCCGGACCCGGCACCCGCAGGAGTTCGAGCACGATCTCTCCACGCTCTTCGCCCTCCTCGAGGCGGGCCGGATCGAGCCCCGCATCCAGCGCGTCTTCGGCCTGGATGAGGCCGCAGAGGCACACCGCCTGATCGAAGCGGGGCAGGTCGAGGGCCGGCTCGTGCTCGACCTCGCGGCGCCGATCGGCCGTGATGCCGAGGGCACGCGCGCCGGCACGGCCCCATGATCTGCGCTGCTGCAACCCTGTCGCCGGTTTGGCAGGTTTGATCGATGAGCCCTGAGGCCCTGTTCCAGACCGCCAACTCGCTGGCGCTGCTGGGTTGGATTGCGCTCTGCCTGAGCCCGCTCGCGCCGCGGGTGCTGAGCGTGGCGGGGGGCGTGGCCATCCCGCTGGTGCTCTCCGGGGGCTACGCCGCCATCGTGCTGAGCCATTGGAGTTCGGGCCAAGGGGGCTTCGACAGCCTGCAGTCGGTGGAGCAGTTGTTCAAGAGCCGCTGGCTGCTGCTGGCGGGGTGGGTGCACTACCTGGCCTTCGACCTGCTGGTGGGCGCCTGGCAGTTGCGCACCGCCCGTCGCGAGGGCATCCCGCACCTGCACGTGCTGCCCTGCCTGCTGGCCACCTTCCTGTTCGGGCCGGCGGGCTACCTGCTCTTCCAACTGCTGCGGGCCGCGCATCGCGGGGGTGCCCGCCCGCCGGCCGCGGCGCCAGGCTCCCCGGCACCCGGACGCTTCACCCTGGCCCGCCTGGCGGCCGACTCGCCCAGGTACACGGGGCTGGCGGTGCTGCTCGCGCTGGCGATGCTGCCGCTCTTCGGCGCCTTTGCCATCGACGAGCGGCTCCACCAGGGGATCAACATCTGGATCAAGCCGCTGAAGTTCCACGTCGCCCTGTTCATCTACCTGCTGACGCTGGCCGCCTTTGCCCGCTACGCCTCCCCCCAGTTCAGGGCACGGCCGTGGTGGCGCTGGCATGAACGCGCCGTCGTCGTGGCCGTGATCCTGGAGTTGATCTGGATCGGCGGCGCGGCCGCCCTTGGAACGGGCTCCCACTTCAACCAGTCCACACCACTGGCAGGTGCGCTGTACTCCTTCATGGGGTTCGCGGCCATCCTGCTGACATCGGCCAGCGCGACGCTGGCCTGGGCCGTGTACCGCCACCCGGCCGGGGAGTTGTCGGCCGCCGTGCGCACCGGGCTGGTCTGGGGGCTCGGCCTCACGCTGCCGCTGACCCTGGTGACAGCGCAGACCCTGTCGGGCATGGACAGCCACTGGGTGGGTGGCACGGCCAGCGATGCCGGCGGCTGGTGGCTCATGGGCTGGTCACGTGACGGCGGCGACCTGCGTGCCGCCCACTTCTTCGCCACCCATGCGATGCATGCGGTTCCGCTGGCGGCCCTGGCCTGCGCCCGGCTCTTCGGCCCCGAGGCGAGGGCCCCCGTCAGGTTCGCAGCGCTGGCCTACGTGGGCCTGGTGGCCCTCGTTTTCGTCCAGGCCTTGAAGGGTCTGCCCCTGATCCCGTTCTGACAAGGACCCACCATGCCGCTCCCGTTCAAGCTCCTTCGCAACCTGCATCTGGCCGCATCGCCGGTCATCGGGGCCTTCGTCTATTCCGGCGCGCTGCGCGACAACGCCACCTTCCTGGCCCTCGTGCAGTGGGTCGTGTTCCCGCTCGTGGCGGCCGCCGGGCTCGCGCTGTGGCTGGCCCCGCGTCTGGCCCGCCGCGCCGGGGTCCGCGGATCCAGACATTGAAGCGCCGATCCGAGGCCTTCGACGCGGCCATCAGGCCTGTCAATTCAGCGCCCAGCGGCCTTGCCTCACGCGCGCGGAGATGGCGACGCCAGCCGCGCACGCAGCGCTTGCTCCAGCCGGCTCCACACGAAGCGCATCGACGCCGAGCGCCGCAGCTCGGGGTGGGCACACAGCCACACCTCCTGCTCGAGGCCGAAGCGGTCGGCGAGCACGCGCCTCAGCCCTGGTCGCTCGGCAGCCACGTCGGTGAGGTAGACGCCCACGCCCAGGCCCGTCTCCACCGCGGCCTGGCGCGCCAGGACGGCATCGGTGCGCAGGCGGAACCGGACCGGTCGTTGCGGCGGCGCGCCGCGGAACATCGGCGTCAGCGGGACGGATTCCCGGTCGAAGCCGGCCACGAAGGCCGCTTCGGGCAGATCGAAGCCCTGCGGCTCGCCGTGCCGCGTGATGTAGGACTCGTGCGCGTACAGGCCCAGCTCGGTGCGACCCACCTGCACGGCGATCACGTCGTCCTGCTCGGGGCGGAAGAAGCGCACCGCGATGTCGGCGTCGCGGCGCAGCAGGTTGTCGCTGCGGTTGGAGACCGACAGCTCGATCTCCAGCTCCGGCTGCTCCGCCAGCCACTGCGCCACCCAGGGTGCCACGACGTGTGTGGCGTACACCTCGGAGACGGCGATGCGCACCGTGCCCACCAGCGTCTGGCGGGCATCGGCGAACAGCCGCGCGGCCTGCAGGGTGGCCAGCTTCATCGGCGCGACCGCCTCGTGCAGCGCGTGCGCGCGCTGCGTGGGCTTGAGCTTGCCGGGCAGACGCACGAACAGCGCCTCGCCCAGGCAGCCTTCGAGCTCGCGGACGTGGCGGCCGATGCTGGGTTGCGTGGTCGACAGCCGGCGTGCGGCTTCGGTGAGTGTGCCGGTCTCGTAGACGGCGATGAAGGAGCGCAGCAGATTCCAATCGTCGAGCTGCGGGCCGACCGGCGCGGCCGGACGCGCGGCGTCGCTGGGGCGGGTGCGGTCAACCATCGCAATCAGTGTCGCACGCACGCGCGATGCCCTGACCGCCCGGTGGTGAAGCCCACCGGGGTCCGGTCGCGACAATCGACCGGGTCGGTCTTGCGACGGGGATGGCTGATGGCCGATCGCCGCCCCAGGCTCCGGCTCTCAAGAAAACGCCGGGCCGCCCCACGTTTTCTGGCGCCCCCGCGGGGGGCCGGGGCTGGAAACGCCCGGCCCTTGCGGGTGCGATCTCAGGCCCGCAGCAGCGAGTCCAGCGCGCGTCGCGGTGCGGGTCCGGCCGGCTCGGTCGCATAGCCCACGCGCACCAGCATCTGCACGGTGCCCTGGGCCGGGTCGATGCCCAGCGCGCGGTGCACGGCGGCGTAGGGGCCGGCCATGGCGGCGAACTCCTGCAGCGCTTGCGACAGGGGGTGCATGTCCACGCCCGCCGCGGTGGCGAGCAGGTGCTGCCGCACGTAGACGCGGCCGGCCTCGAACTGCTGCGCGCGCTCGTTCCCGGTGCTGGCCAGCCAGAGGAAGCCGCTGCCGGTCTCGGACGCCGCCCAGTGGTCCATTACGCGCTTCAAGCTGGTTTGCCCGCGCTGCGGCACCTCCATGGGATCGAACAGGCCCGTGGTGTGCAACGCGCGGATCAAGGCGCTGTTCATGCTGATCCCGTCCCGGTGCCTGGCGATGGCGTCGGGGCCGATGCGCATCAGGCGTGCCGACTCGAGCCAGGTGGCCGGCGTGACGGCCTCGATCTCGAAGGCCTCGCGCGTGATGCGGCGCAGCAGCGCCAGTGGCTCGGCTGCGCTCACCGTGCCGGATTGCAGCCCGTGGCGGCGCGCGGTGTCGACCCAGGCCGCCACCAGTGTCTCGGGCAGCGGCCGTCCCTCGGCATAGGCCGTCTTGGCGGTGTGGCGGCGACCGATGCTGGCGTACAGCGGTTCGCCCGGCGCCGAGCCGGCCGGGCCCAGCGTGAGCGTGGCCACCACGCTGCCCGCCGGCAGGCGGTGCGGGTCGGGAACGCCCTGCGGGAAGGGCGTCACGGTCACGGCGTGTCCGCGCTGCGCGGCGGCCACGACGGCCAGTTCCACGAAAGCGCCGCAGCCGATCAGGATCTGGCGGCCGAAGGGGTCGGTCTCGGGCAGCAGCCGTTCGCCGTCGCACAGCAGGTGGATGCGCCCGGGTTCGCGCAGGTCGGCGATCCAGGGTTGGCGGTTGTGCGGGTTGGGCGCGAGCAAGCCGTGGGCCAGCATGAAGCGACGCAGGTCGGTTTCGTCGGCGGCCGCCCGCCACGGGCGCACCGCGGCCTCGGGCAGGCCGCCCTCGCAGCCCGTGCTGCCGAGGCCCGCGGCCAGCACGGCGCCGCCACCGATCAGGCGGATGAAGTGGCGGCGCTGGGCGGTGGGGGCGGTGTGGTGGTGGACGTTCATGGCAGGTCGGCGTCGTGCGTGGTGTGGCGGGGTGTGGGCATGATCGACCGCGCGTCTCGGCTTGCCCAGACGCACGCTGGCATGCCAGCCATGCACGTTCGCATGACACCTCGTGTCGCCCGGCCCGAAGTCCCGACGTGTCGACCGCCTGCCTGCGGCCGCCGCGCGTGGGGGGCGTGCGCGGTGAGCCGTCAGCCCGGCCCCGCCCAGCGCTGGCGCAAGCCCTCCCAGCCTGAAGAGCCCAGGCGCTCCAGTGTCTCGATGTTGGTCTCGTAGATCGCCTCGGCCTGCGGGAAGGCCGCGACCGCGCGGTCGATGCTGGCCTCGCGGATGAGGTGCAGCGTCGGGTGGGGCGAGCGGTTGGTGGCGTTGGTGATGTCGTCGGGGGCGGTGCCCTCGAAGCGGTAGTTTGGGTGGAAGCTCGCGACCTGGATCTCGCCTTCCAGGCCGAGGTCGGCCACCACCTCCTCGGCCACGCCGAGGAAGTCGTTGAAGTCCTCGAAGTCGGTGAACACGCGCGGGTGCACGAGCAGCGTGGTCTCGAGCTGCGCCGCCGGCTTGCGCGCGAGCAGTTGCAACTCGGCTGTCAGGTCCGCGAGCAGCGCCGCCGGATCCTCGGCCGCGCTCTCCACGTAACGCACCAGGCCCTTGACCTGCGGCGCCTTGGCGAAGGGGCACAGGTTCAGGCCGATCACGGCG
>CAZFVH010000194.1:0-6903 GCA_964522465.1 uncultured Rubrivivax sp.
GAACCGCGCGCCGACGCTGCACCGCCTGGGCATCCAGGCCTTCGAGCCGGTGCTGATCGAGGGCAAGGCGATCCAGTTGCACCCGCTGGTGTGCTCGGCCTTCAACGCCGACTTCGACGGTGACCAGATGGCCGTGCACGTGCCGCTGTCCATCGAGGCGCAGATGGAGGCCCGCACGCTGATGTTGGCCTCGAACAACGTGCTCTTCCCCGCCTCTGGCGAGCCGTCCATCGTGCCCAGCCAGGACGTGGTCCTCGGTTTGTACTACGCCACGCGTGAGCGTATCAACGGCCGTGGTGAAGGGATGATCTTCTCCGACCTGGGCGAGGTGCAGCGGGCCCTGGACAACGGCGTGGTCGAGCTGACAGCGCGTATCAGCGTGCGCCTGACCGAGCACGTCCGTCGTGAGGACGGCAGCGGCTTCGACGCACGCACCAGCCTGGTGGAGACCACCGTCGGTCGGGCGCTGCTGTCGGAGATCCTTCCCAAGGGCCTGCCCTTCAGCAACCTCAACAAGGCCCTGAAGAAGAAAGAGATCTCGCGTCTGATCAACGTGAGCTTCCGCAAGTGCGGCCTCAAGGACACCGTGGTCTTCGCCGACAAGCTGTTGCAGTCGGGCTTCCGGCTGGCCACGCGTGCGGGCATTTCGATCGCCATCGACGACATGCTTGTGCCCAAGGAGAAGCAGGACGTCATCGAGCGCGCCGAGAAGGAGGTCAAGGAGATCGAGCAGCAGTATGTCTCGGGCCTGGTCACCGCCGGCGAGCGCTACAACAAGGTCGTCGACATCTGGGGCAAGGCCGGTGACGACATCGGCAAGAAGATGATGGAGCAGCTGCGCGTGGAGAAGGTCGTCGACCGCCACGGCAAGACCGTCGACCAGGAGTCCTTCAACTCCATCTACATGATGGCGGACTCCGGCGCGCGGGGCTCAGCGGCGCAGATCCGCCAGCTCGCAGGCATGCGCGGTCTGATGGCCAAACCCGATGGCTCGATCATCGAGACGCCGATCACGGCCAACTTCCGTGAGGGTCTGAACGTTCTGCAGTACTTCATCTCGACGCACGGCGCGCGCAAGGGCTTGGCCGACACGGCGCTGAAGACAGCCAATTCAGGCTATCTGACGCGCCGCCTGGTCGACGTGACCCAGGACCTCGTGGTGACGCAGGATGATTGCGGCACCGAGGAAGGCATCCCGATGCGAGCGCTCGTGGAAGGTGGTGAAGTCATCGAGAGCCTGCGAGACCGTATCCTCGGGCGCGTCGCGGCGATCGAGGTCATCCATCCCGAGACGCAGGAGATGCTCCTGCCGGCCGGGGGCATGCTCGACGAGGACGCGCTGGACCTGCTCGAGCAGGCTGGTGTGGACGAGGTCAAGGTCCGCACACCGCTGACCTGCGACACGCGCTTCGGCTTGTGCGCCAAGTGCTACGGCCGCGATCTGGGTCGCGGGGGCTTGGTCAATGTCGGCGAGGCTGTGGGCGTGATTGCCGCGCAGTCCATCGGCGAGCCCGGCACACAGCTGACGATGCGGACCTTCCACATCGGCGGGGCGGCCTCCCGCGCGGCGGTTGCTTCCAGCGTCGATGCCAAGAGCGACGGCTTCATCGGCTTCAATGCAACGATGCGGTACGTGACCAACGGCAAGGGCGAACTGATCGTGATCTCGCGCTCGGGCGAGATCATCATCCTCGACCTGCACGGGCGCGAGCGTGAACGCCACCGGGTGCCGTACGGCGCCACCTTGAGCGTGAAGGCCGATCAGCAGATCAAGGCGGGCACCGTGCTGGCGACCTGGGATCCGCTGACCCGCCCGATCATCACCGAGTTCGCCGGTCGGGCGAAGTTCGAGAATGTCGAGGAGGGCGTGACCGTGGCCAAGCAGGTCGACGAGGTCACAGGCCTGTCGACGCTGGTGGTCATCGATCCGAAGCGGCGCGGCTCGACCAAGGTCGTGCGTCCTCAGGTCAAGCTGCTCGACGCCATGGCGCAAGAGGTCAAGATCCCTGGGACCGACCACTCGGTGACGATCGGCTTCCCGATCGGTTCGCTCATCCAGATCCGTGACGGTCAGGACCTGGCGCCGGGCGAGGTGCTGGCCCGGATTCCTGTCGAGGGTCAGAAGACGCGCGACATCACCGGCGGTCTGCCGCGGGTGGCAGAGCTCTTCGAGGCGCGCAGCCCCAAGGACAAGGGCACGCTGGCCGAGATCACTGGCACGATTTCCTTTGGTAAGGAGACCAAGGGCAAGGTACGCTTGCAGATCACCGACCCGGAAGGCAAGGTCTTCGAGGAGCTCGTTCCCAAGGAGAAGAACATCCTGGTGCACGAAGGCCAGGTGGTCAACAAGGGAGAGCTCATCGTCGACGGCCCGGCCGATCCGCAGGACATCCTGCGCCTGCTGGGTATCGAGGAACTGGCGCGCTACATCGTCGACGAGGTGCAGGACGTCTACCGCCTGCAAGGCGTGAAGATCAACGACAAGCACATCGAGGTGATCGTGCGCCAGATGCTGCGCCGCGTGCAGATCGTCTCGACCGGTGACAGCGGGTATATCGCTGGCGAGCAGATCGAGCGCAGCGAACTCCTCGAAACCAATGATCGTTTGCGCGCTGACGGCAAGATCCCGGCCACCCACGCCGATGTCCTGCTGGGGATCACGAAGGCCAGTCTGTCGACCGACTCCTTCATCAGTGCGGCCTCGTTCCAGGAGACCACTCGGGTGCTCACCGAGGCTGCGATCATGGGCAAGCGCGACGAATTGCGCGGTCTGAAGGAGAACGTGATCGTCGGACGTCTGATCCCGGCCGGAACGGGGATGGCTTTCCACGTGGCCCGCAAGGCCAAGGAAGACATGGACGAGAGCGAGCGTCGCGCGATCGCGCTCCAGGAAGCGGAGGAACTGGCAGCGGCTCGACTGGCTGGTGTCGACGCCGCCCTGTCGGGCGGGGACTGACCACGCCCTGTCCACTCGCGCCGATACCAGCCTGGCTTGTGCAAAGGATCAATCCACGCATATAATCGTCGGCTTTTCGGTAGGGGTTGGCTTGCCGGCCCGAGGTGTCTTTTCGGGGTGTGCCCCGCAGACGTCCCTCTACCTTCAGCCGTGTTCGGGTGTTCTGCTCGCCCGCCGACCCCGAGGCCGGCGGGCGGCCATGAACCCCAGGATCCCAGACGGAAAAGGCTTGCAATGCCCACCATCAACCAGCTCGTGCGCCTTGGGCGCCAGACGGAAGTCACCAAGTCGAAGTCCCCCGCGCTCGACGGCAACCCCCAGCGCCGCGGCGTTTGCACGCGCGTCTACACGACGACGCCGAAAAAGCCGAACTCCGCTCTGCGGAAAGTAGCCAAGGTGCGCCTGACCAACCAGCAGGAGGTCATCTCCTACATCGGTGGCGAGGGTCACAACCTTCAGGAGCACAGTGTCGTGCTGGTCCGCGGTGGTCGGGTGAAGGATCTCCCGGGCGTTCGATACCACATCGTTCGGGGCTCGCTCGATCTGCAGGGTGTCAAGGATCGCAAGCAGGCGCGCTCCAAGTACGGCGCCAAGCGTCCCAAGAAGGCTTGATCGGCTGAGTTCCGTCGCTCGGGTCGGTCTCTGCATCGATCCGGGGGCTGAAAATGTGCAGCTCTGCGTCCAGCCGGCGCGGCTGCTATTTGCGGTACCACGCGTGCGATCCATCAGATCCGCGCCGGTGGGCCGAGTAAGTGATCGGCCATGTGGGTCGATCGCGGCTGACGTGTACGTCGGCCAACTGAAGCTCGTTGAAAGGTAGTCTTGTCATGCCACGTCGCCGCGAAGTACCCAAGCGCGAAATCCTTCCGGATCCGAAATTCGGTTCGGTGGATCTGTCCAAGTTCATGAACGTCGTCATGGAGTCCGGCAAGAAGGCCGTCGCCGAGCGCATCATCTACGGTGCACTCGACCAAGTGGAGCGCAAGGCCGGTAAGGATCCCATGGAGATCTTCATGACCGCGCTGAACAACGTCAAGCCCATGGTCGAGGTGAAGTCCCGTCGGGTCGGTGGTGCCAACTACCAGGTGCCCGTGGAGGTGCGGCCGATTCGTCGCCAGGCGCTGGCCATGCGCTGGCTCAAGGAGTCCGCCCGCAAGCGGGGTGAGAAGTCCATGGCGGCGCGGCTGGCCAATGAGCTCCTCGAGGCCTGCGAGGGTCGCGGCGGTGCAATGAAGAAGCGCGACGAAGTGCACCGCATGGCTGAAGCGAACAAGGCGTTCTCGCACTTCCGATTCTGACCCGGCGCGCACTGGAGCGCGCTCCCTGTCCATTCAGGCCGCCTGAGCGGGTGCCTTGTGCCCGTGGGCGGCCGTGTCCCTTGGAGCATTGATCATGGCCCGAAAGACCCCCATCGAGCGCTATCGGAACATCGGTATCTCCGCGCACATCGATGCCGGCAAGACCACGACCACCGAGCGCATCCTGTTCTACACAGGTGTCAACCACAAGATCGGCGAGGTCCATGACGGTGCCGCCACGATGGACTGGATGGCGCAGGAGCAGGAGCGCGGGATCACGATCACCTCGGCTGCCACGACGTGCTTCTGGCGCGGGATGGACATGAACTTCCCGGAGCACCGCTTCAACATCATCGACACCCCGGGCCACGTCGATTTCACGATCGAGGTCGAGCGGTCGATGCGCGTTCTGGACGGCGCCTGCATGGTGTACTGTGCGGTGGGCGGCGTGCAACCTCAGTCCGAGACGGTCTGGCGTCAGGCGAACAAGTACAAGGTGCCGCGCCTGGCCTTTGTCAACAAGATGGATCGAACCGGCGCGAACTTCTTCAAGGTCTATGACCAGATGAAGTCTCGGCTGAAGGCCAATCCGGTACCTATCGTCGTACCGATCGGCGCCGAGGAGAACTTCAAGGGTGTCGTCGACCTCTTCAAGATGAAGGCCATCATCTGGGACGATGCGTCGCAGGGCATGAAGTTCGAGTACGCGCCGATCCCTGCGAATCTCGAGGCTGACTGCCAGAAGTGGCGTGAGCAGATGATCGAGGCAGCCGCCGAGGCCAACGAGGAACTGATGAACAAGTACCTCGAGACGGGTGAGTTGTCTGAGGAAGAGATCAAGCACGGGCTACGCGCTCGCACGATCGCCACCGAGATCCAGCCGATGTTGTGCGGCACGGCGTTCAAGAACAAGGGTGTGCAGCGCATGCTCGATGCCGTCATCGAGTTCCTGCCCTCACCAGTGGACATTCCGCCGGTTACCGGCACGGACGACGACGAAAAGGAAGCCTCGCGCAAGGCGGACGACGGCGAGAAGTTTGCGGCGCTGGCATTCAAGCTGATGACCGACCCGTACGTCGGGCAGCTGACCTTCGTGCGGGTGTATTCGGGTGTCCTCAAGTCGGGTGATGCTGTCTACAACCCGATCCGAGGCAAGAAGGAGCGTATCGGCCGGATCCTGCAGATGCACGCCAACCAACGAGAGGAGATCAAGGAAATCCTCGCGGGGGACATCGCTGCCTGTGTCGGCCTGAAGGATGTCACGACCGGTGAAACCCTCTGCGACCCGGATTCGATCATCACTCTCGAGAAGATGATCTTTCCTGAGCCTGTCATCAGCCAGGCGGTCGAGCCCAAGACCAAGGCCGACCAGGAGAAGATGGGCATCGCGCTCGGGCGTCTGGCTGCCGAGGACCCGTCTTTCCGTTTGCGAACCGACGAAGAGTCGGGTCAGACCATCATCTCGGGCATGGGTGAGCTTCACCTCGAGATCATCGTCGACCGCATGAAGCGCGAGTTCGGCGTCGAAGCAAACGTCGGCAAGCCCCAGGTGGCCTATCGTGAGACGGTTCGCAAGGCGGTCAGCGACGTCGAAGGGAAGTTCGTCCGTCAGTCCGGCGGCAAGGGCCAGTACGGGCACGTGGTCTTCTCGGTCGAGCCCCAGGAGCCCGGCAAGGGCTTTCAGTTCGTCGACGCCATCAAGGGCGGTGTCGTGCCCCGTGAGTTCATCCCCGCGGTGCAGAAAGGCGTCGAGGACACACTGCCCAACGGCGTCCTGGCAGGCTATCCGGTCGTCGATGTCAAGGTCACCTTGACCTTCGGGTCGTACCACGAGGTCGATTCCAGTGAGAACGCCTTCAAGATGGCGGCCTCGATCGGCTTCAAGGAGGCCTGCCGTCGGGCCAGCCCCGTGATTCTCGAGCCGATGATGGCTGTCGAGGTGGAGACGCCTGAAGATTACGCCGGTTCGGTCATGGGTGACCTGTCTTCTCGTCGCGGCATGGTCCAGGGCATGGACGACATGCCGGGTGGCGGCAAGGTGATCAAGGCCGAGGTCCCGTTGTCGGAAATGTTCGGCTACTCGACGACCCTGCGCTCGATGTCCCAAGGTCGGGCGACGTACACGATGGAGTTCAAACACTACGCGGAAGCGCCGAAGAACGTGGCGGACGCCATCGTCACGGCACGTTCCAAGTAAGGGGCTGCGCGGGTCCGTTCTTTCGACAGGTCTTCGAGCATGGGCCGTCCGCTGCCGGTGGCGGGCGATCGAGCACCATGCTGGAGACTCTAAACCCTACACCGGTAACGTTCTTTTCTCAGGAGAAATGCAGATGGCCAAAGGTAAATTCGAGCGGACCAAGCCGCACGTCAACGTGGGCACGATCGGTCACGTGGATCACGGCAAGACGACGCTGACGGCGGCGATCACGACGGTGCTGTCGGCGAAGTTCGGCGGCGAGGCCAAGGCCTACGACCAGATCGACGCGGCGCCGGAAGAGAAGGCGCGCGGGATCACGATCAACACGGCGCACGTCGAGTACGAGACGGCCAACCGTCACTATGCGCACGTGGACTGCCCGGGGCATGCGGACTACGTGAAGAACATGATCACGGGCGCGGCGCAGATGGACGGCGCGATCCTGGTGTGTT
>CAZFVH010000195.1:0-6811 GCA_964522465.1 uncultured Rubrivivax sp.
TAGCGGGTGGCGGGTGCCTCGGCGCGGGCGTGCAGCGTGACCTTGCCGCGCCAGACGTGCGAGGACAGCGCGGGCGGCAGGTCGGGGGTGGCCGGGGCGAGCTGCACGCGGAAGACGGCGCGTTCGGGGATGAGCTGGCCGGCCTGCTCGCGCACCAGCACATGGCCGCCGGCCTGTGCGGCGAGTTCGCTGCGTGCCAGCGTGCGTGAGGCGTCGCGGTCGATGGCCTGCACCGTCAGGGCCAGCGCCGGCGCGCCCAGCCCGTCCTGCAGGAAGACGGCGTGGTCGCCCACGCGCACGCGGGCCAGGTCCTGCTCCTCCAGCCAGGTCTCCACCAGCCAGGCGCTGCCCTCGCGCACCAGCACAGCCAGGCGCTCGCGCTCGGACACCCACTGGCCCACGCGCAGCTCGGGGTCGAGGTCGTGCAGGTGGCCGTCGAAGGGCGCGCGCGGCAGGTAGCTGCGCATTTCGGTGTCGATGCTGGCGAGCTCGGCCCGGGCGGTGGCCAGCGACTCCTCGGTCACCATCATCTTCTCGCGCGTCTGCGCGTCAAAGCCAGACGAGGCGGCCTGCCAGCGCAGCTGCTCCACGCGCGCGGTCAGCGCCTGGCGCCGGCTCTGCAGGTCGGGCAGGTGCAGGCGCACCAGCACCGCGCCTGCCGGCACCCGGGCACCCTCTGCAAAGGGCAGCTGGTCGACGCGGGCGCCCGCCGGGGCGTAGACCGGCCAGGACTCGGCCGGGCGCAGCACCGCGCCGGCGGTCACCCGTCCGGGCCAGGGCACGAAGGCCAGGCCGACGAGCGCCAGCACGACGAGCAGGCTCACGCCGCTGCGCCCGCGCTGCAGGATGGCCCCGCGCCGCTGGCCCCAGGCGGCGAGCTCCATGCGCAGCGGCCGCAGGATGAACCAGGCGATCTCCACCACGAACAGGAACACCCCCAGCGCCTTGAAGAACAGGTGGTACACCAGCAGCGCGATACCGATGAACAGCACCAGCCGATAGACCCAGGTGCACCAGGCGAAGGCGATCATCCAGCGCCGGCGCCGTGCCGACACGGCCTCGGGCGGGTCTTCGCCCAGTGCGAACAGCCACTCGCGCAGCTTCCAGCGCGCCAGCGCGAAACTGCGCTCGTGCAGGTTGGGGATGTCGAGCAGGTCCGACAGGATGAAATAGCCGTCGAAGCGCATGAAGGGGCTGGCGTTGATGGCCAGCGTGGCGATCCAGCTCGTGGTGGCCAGCACGAACATCGCCGAGCGCGCCGGCCCGTCGGGCAGCAGCCCCCAGGCGGCGGTGGCCCACACGGCCACGATGAGCTCGGTGGCGATGCCGGCGACCGAGACCTGCAGGCGCTGGCGCGGCTTCCTCAGCCGCCAGGCCTCGTTGGTGTCGGTGTAGGCCATGGGCCACAGCACCATGAAGGCCACCCCCATCGTCGGCACGCGGCAGCCCAGGCGTTTGGCGGTGTAGGCGTGGCCGAGTTCGTGCAGCGTCTTGACGACCACCAGCGCCAGCGCGTAGGCCATCAGGCCCTCGAGGCTGAAGACGTCGACGAAGTGCGCGGCGAAGGCCTCCCACTGGCGCGCGACCTGCAGCAGCCCGAACCCCAGTGCTGCGAGCGTGGCCGCAACGAACAGCGGGGTGTAGAACAGCGCCGCCAGGTGCTGGGTGCGCGCCAGCAGCCGGTCGGGCTTGAACAAGGGCACGCGGAAGAACAGGTAGTGGTGCAGCAGCCAGCGCCAGGGGCTGCCGCGCATCGCGGCGCGGCGGTCGGCCAGGCGCCGGGCGGTGGCGGCGCCTTCGGGGCGCACGAGCTGGTGCGCCACCAGGAAGCTGGCCACGCCCTCGACCGCCCGGCCGTCCAGGCGCAGCGTGGTCTGTGCCTGCACCGCCGCGGCGATCGCCGCCGGGTCGGCCAGCTCCCAGCGGCTGAGCACCTCGAAGGTGGGCCAGTCGATGCGGAAGAACAGGTTGCGCACCGGGTCGTGCAGCGTCCAGCTCGGCTGCCCGTCGGGCAGCACCGGGCCGGGCAGCAGGGCGAGTTCCTCGCGCAGCGCGGGCAGTGGCATCGGCGGGCGGTCCTCAGGCTCTCAGGCGCTCAGCCCGTCACAGGCCCAGCCAGGTGCGCGCGGTGGCAATGGGCCGGCGCATCACCCAGTAGGCCAGCGGCACCTGCTCGCCCTCCAGCCGCGCCGTGCCCTTCAGGCCCACGCGCTGGCCGGCCGGCGTGGACAACGTGGCGCGCAGCCGGTAGGCGTGGCTGCCATCGGGCCGCTGCACGGCCTCGTGCGCCATGAAGCGCAGCGTGGCGGGCACGGGCTCCAGCGGCCGGGCGTTGAGGAACAGCCGCACCGGCGTGCCCGGGGCGAGACGAATGGCGTCGCCCACCGGCAGCCAGGCCTCGACCTCGACGTCGTCGGGCGCGGCGATGCGCAGAATGCGCTCGCCCACCACCACCGGCTTGCCGATCCACTGCGTCGGGTCGTCGAACAGCGCGATGCCCGCCTGCGGCGCGGCGACGCGGCTGCGCTGCAGCTGCTCGCGCAGGAAGGCGACCTCGGCCTCGCGCTCCTCGATGCGGCCGGTCAGCGCGGCCAGTTGCGGGCGTGCGCGCGCATCCACCAGCGACTGCTGCGCCGTCTGCCGGTACTCGGCCGCGGCGGTGGCCAGCGCCTGCTGCGCCACCCTCAGCCGACTGCGGATCAGCGCCTCGTCGAAGCCGAACAGCGGCTGGCCCTGGGTGACGTCCTGATTGGGCTGGACATGAAAGGCGTCGATCACGCCGTCCAGCGGCGCGCGCACCACCATGGGGTTGCGCGGCACCAGCTCGCCGGGCGCCAGCACCGACAGCCGCACCGGCAGGAAGGCCAGCGCCACCAGGCCGGCCAGCAGCCAGAGGCCCGGGCGCCGCCACCAGCGCCGTACCGAGGGCAGCGCCGGGTCGCCACGCCAGGGGCGCAGCCAGCTGCGGCGCGGCCGGCGACGCAGCGCGGCCCAGGCGTGCCACCACAGGGCCGTCCACTCCTGCAGCAGCAACGTGTCGGCCTCGGCCCAGGGCTCGTCGCGCACCAGCACCAGGGCGGCGGGCGGGGCGGCGGGCGGGGCAGGCGCCGGCGCGGACCGCCCGGTTCCCGCGCTGCCGCCTCCTGCTGACGGGGCTGCGGTCCCGCCCTCCGGCGGTGGGGTGGCGGCCGGCTCGGCCGGCGGCAGTGGCAGCCACAGCGCGTGCGCGGGCCACCAGTCGGCCCAGGGCGCCGATAGCTCACGCGGCAGGTCCAGACTGGTGAAGGGCTGCGGCAGGCCCTCGGGCGGCAGCGTGCGCTGCAGGTGCCGGCACAGCGACTGCGCCCATTGCGCGTAGGGCGCATTCGCCTCGGGCTGCACCAGCCCCGACAGCGCCTCGATCCCCTGGCCGGCGCGCCACAGCACGGCCATGCGGTAGGGCCGCAGGCGGTGGCTGTCGTTGACGAGCATGAAGGCCAGCTCGGCCGGTGTTTCGGCGCGCTGGGCCTGGCGTGTCAGGTCCAGCAGCGTGCCGAGCACGCGCTCCAGCCCGGCGGTCGGGTCGACGGGGGTCTGGGCCACAGGGGCTTGGGCCATCAGGCGCTGGGCGGCATCGGCACCGACGCCGGCGCGGCGCGCGGCCGGGGCGGATCGGCTGGCGCTGCTGCGGCCTCGCTCCGCCCGGCTGCCGTCTCAGGCCGTCCAGCCGTGGTGGCCCGCAGGGCCTCGCCGACACCGTCCAACGCGCCTGCCCGGTCGGGCCGCTCGGCGGCACCGGCGGCCTGCGCCAGACGCTGCTGCACGCCGCGCGAGGCCAGGATCCGCTCCAGCAGCCCCTGCGGCCGCGCGGCCTGGGCAGCGTCGGCGCTGCCACGGTCGGCTTCCACGCCCGAAGGCAGCAAGCCGACCTCGCCGCGCAGGAAGGCCTGGCGCCATGCGGCCGCCGACAGGCCACCCCGGCCCTGGGCCAGGCGGATCTGCTCGGACAGGCCGGTGCGTCCCTGCGGCTGCGGGGCGTCGGGGGCAGGTGCCGGCGTGGGTTGCGGTGCCGGCAACCCCGGCTGCGGCAGCTGCTGCTGCAGGCCCTCGCCCACGTTGAACTTGAAGATCGCGTCGGCCGCGCGCCCTTCGTTGTCGCGGGCGGTGATCTGGATCTCCAGCGTGCCGGTGTAGCCGGGCGGGGGCGCGACGTTGAAGGTGCCCGCCTGCGCGTCGAACTGCACCCAGGCCGGCAGCGCCTGCCCGTCGCTGAGCTTGGCCTCGACCGTGACCACGGCGTCCGCCCGGGTGTGCGCGAAGGCGTCGGCCGGCAGGTTGAAGGTGGTCGAGCGGTTGCCCTCGACAAACTGGTCGGTGATGCCCTTGAACACCACCAAGGTCGGCTGCGGCGCCTCGATCACCGTGGCCCGGAAGCCCGCTGCACTGGTCAGCGTCTCGCCGATGCCTGCGCCAGGGGCCGGTGCAGGCGGGGCGGCAGGCTCGGGCGCTGGTGCGGGCGCTGGAGGCGCGGGCGCATCGACCACCAGTGCCGAGTTGAACGGCGGCGGCGGCGGGGGCGGCGGCAGTTCCACCGGCGGCGGGGGCGGGGGTGGTGGGGGCGGCGGCGGTGGGGCGGGCGGCGGCTCGGGCGGGGGCTTGGGGCGGTCGTCGCTCGGCACTGCGTCCGGATCGGGCGTGCCGTCGGGCCGGTAGACCGTGCCGTTGCCTTCGTCCAGGATCGTCGCGTCGGCGCTGTCAGTGGCGCCCTCGGGCAGCGTGGCCGTCAGCGAGAAGACCTCGCGACGCTCGAGTTCGAAGTCATCGACTGTCGCCACGCTGACGAAGAAGCTCGTCACGCGGGCCGGCAGGGTCACGCTGCCGTTGCTGACCGTCAGCGTCTGGCGCACACCGCTGTCATCGAAGTAGTAGGCGAACATCGTCGGGCTGTAGTCCAGCGGCAGCCCGCCCTGCGTGTCGGTGCCGTCCGGCCCGGTGCCGTCGGCCAGGGTCAGCTGCACCGTCGTCGGCGCCGACTTCGGCACGTTGATCGTGACCGAGAACACCGCGTCGGAGCCCTCGGCCACGTCGCCGCGGCCGACCACGTCCACGGTACGGGTGAAGAACACGGGGATGCCCGGGTCGGTGATGCGGCCGACCGCCAGGTTGTTGTCGCCCAGCGCGTTGTCGGTGATCGTGTAGTCGAGGAACAGGATGTTGCCGTCACCGGACGTCCCGATGGATACCCCGTCGCCGCCCGGCTGCACCTGGGTGAAGTCCACCCAGCCCACCTTGGTGATCGCGTTGCCCTGCAGGTCGAGCAGCGGCAGGTCGGCCGCGTCGTAGGCGTCGATCGTGGCCTGGTCGATCCACTTGTAGAAGGCCATGAAGGTGTCGACCGTTTCGCCAGTGCGCGAGATGTCGACGGTGAAGCGCCACTGCTGGCCCACGCGTACGGGGTCGTGGTCGATGACAGTGCCGGCTGGCGCGTCGGCGCGCAGCTCGGCCGAGAAGCCCATGGGGCTCCAGTTCGGGGTGAACTGCACCAGCGCGGACAGGGCATCGCGCTGCTGCTGGGTGAGTGCAGGTACGTAGACGTCACGCAGCTGGATGTTCGGGTCCGGTACACCCCGTGAACCGGCCGTGTCTTCAGCCACCAAGGCGACGATGGCTTTGACGTCGGTACTGAACGGGTCGGCGTTCGACGCGTCGAAATAGCTGTTATTGATCCACGAGAACGTGGTCACCGCGTTCTGGAACCCGTCGCCGATCGAATCCGGCCGGTCGATGTTCAAGTCGCCGTCGTACGCCGCGCCGATCTGGGCGACCGATTGACCGTCCACACCGGTGCCGATCAAATTGGCGAGGTCCAGCGTGTAGACCTGTTCCCGGATGCCGGCCAGCCCGCGCGCGCGGTTGGCCAGCACCGACTCCACCTGCGTGGTGATGCCGTCGATGTCGCTGTCACCGCCCAGATCGATCGGGTCCTGGAAGTCGTCCTTCACCCCACCGGTGACCGTGTAGCGCACCGTGGCCGTGTCGGGTGCCAGCCCGCCGCTGTCGGCGATGGTGTAGTCGAACTCGTCGGTCCGCCAGTCGCGTTCCACCACCTGGGCTACGGTGGTCAGCGGCGCACCGATCTCCGCACTGCCAGGGTTGGGCGTGTAGCGCAGGCGGCCGCTCTCGATCTCGGCCAGCGTGATGATGACCTTGTCGCCGATTGCCACCGTCCGCCAGCCGCCGGCGGAGCCATCGGGGTTGAACTCGAGCGTGCCGTTGGGACTGACGGCCGTGACCTCGAAGCGCCGGCCAGCGTGCTGGTACAGCGTGCTGCCATCGGCGTTGAGGAACAGCGTGCCATCGCTCAGAGCAGCCTGCTTGGTGAAGGTGCTGCCCAAGGGCGCCGCGTCGAGTGCCGAGAACGGCTTGTCGACGGTGTTGCCCAGGGCATCGACGTAGCGGATGCGCTGGATCGAGAGCTGGGTGCGGGGATCCGGCCCGTCGTTGCGAAGGATGATGTTGGCGCTGACCTCGTCTTCGAAGGCGAGGGTCAGGGTGTCGTCGATGGCGGTGGGGCGATCGTCGTCGGGGTAGCTCTTGCCTGGACTGAAGGGGCCAGGGCCGGTGCCGTCGTCGACGATGGTGCCCACGGCGGTGGCGTCGGCCAGCGTGGAGCCGGCGCTGTTGTTGCTCAGGGTGACGGTGAAGGTCTCGGCGCCTTCGTATATGGCGTCCACTGCCGTCTGGACGGCGAAGGTCTGGCTCGACACGCTAGGCGCAAAGGTCAGCGTGCCGCTGGCGGCGGTGAAGTCACCCACTTCGGCGGAGTCACCGC
>CAZFVH010000196.1:0-6793 GCA_964522465.1 uncultured Rubrivivax sp.
GTCCCAAGAGCAGTGCACGCCTATTTTTCAGAATCCAATCATCCGGGACCCGACACCTACCTGCCCTCCCCAGGAGATGCGCCCCTCAGCACACAACCCCGGGGCCTGTGATGGCCGCCCCGAACTGCGACCGCCGGCGCCACCAGCCGGGCGGCGCGCAGGTGGACTGCGGTGCCGCAGATGGCCCGGGTCAGCGCAGCCCCACCATTGGTTGGGTGCGGGGTGGCTCGACGCCGATGGCTCTGAGCCAGCGCACCTAACTCGGCGATATGCCAAACGGGAGCGTGGTCGGGCAACGCGACCAATCGGTCGGGAACCAAACGAGCTGGGACCGCTTAACCTTGCTCACGCAAAATCTGCACGCCATCCAGCCCGCGAGAGGATTGCCGACCGGCGACCAGCCCATCAGCGCAACATGTCTCGGTGAGCCGCGTTCATCGCCCGCCCACCCACCCCCCCACGCCGCCGCGCAGGCCCGCCCGCGGGGCCTGTGCGGCGGCGAGGGGTTTTCCCGATCGAATCCGCCAATCGGTCTGTCAATGCGCCGACGAGATGAACAGATGATGGCGCGGTTGCAAACCGGGCACACTTGCGAATCGAGTCACTTGACCGACTGGTACGTGAAACGGCCTGACTAAGGGCGCTTGATCGGATTGCCTGCGGACCCCAGCTACAGCCCTCGACCCTCTTACGGAGAAGACCTGATGACCACCTTGTCCGATGTCCTGCGCAGCGCCCTGGATGCGGGCGATGGAGTCGTCCGTATCCATGCGGATCTGGAGCCGGCAGCGGGCCGCAAGATCCTGCCGCCCACCTACGCCAGCACCGTCGTGCACAACATGACCGCCGCGCGCAGTGACGGCTCGTCGGAGTGGTGCAGCGTGGACAGCCCAGCATCGTTCGCCAACAGGGTGGAAGCCGCGCTCCAGGCCAGGCATCCAGAGTTGGCGCCTTTGCGGGTGGCCATCGGCAATAGAACCCTGTCCACCCTGCAGATGCCGCATCGTGCCTTCGATGCCACCCTGCGCGAAAGCAGTCTCGATGGGGTGTCTTGGGAGAAGACCGACATCGCCAGCAAACTTCGCGAGGCCACATCGGCCGAGGCCCATGCACTGCTCTTCTACGACCCCGGCCTGATCGTGTTCGGGGGCTGGGACTCGACCCGGCTCGGCAAGCGCGGCGCAGCTGCCCGCGAAGCAAAGTACCCGGCTGCTCTCTCGTGCGAGATCACCGCCAGCGATGTGCTCCCCCTGAACCGGGCCGGCGGCCGCGTCGACCCTCTGGGCATCGAGGGCACTGAGGCCTCTCTTGTGGAGCACGAGGATGGAAACCTGGAACGCTACGACTCCGTTCGTCATGGCGACCTCCCGGTACGGCCCGAGAAGGATACGGACGTCTACCCGCGCAGGGTCAAGCCTGCCCAAGTCAACCTGGGCAACATCGCGCCGAGCCTGAAGCCCAAGGGCGTTCTGGTGCGCGGCGCGATCGCTCTGGACGGCATGCTCGACTTGCGCCGCCTCGGCCTCTACCGCTTTTCCCCTGCAGACGACATCGAGGCGCGCCTCTTGCTGGTGCTGATGGGGCTCTACGGTGTGGACACGGTGCTGCGCAAAGGGCTTGCCCTGCGCCGGGATTGCGAGTTGATCGCGACCCGGGCGACCTTCGAGGTGGTGCGCTTCGGCGGCGCTTCGCAGGCCCTATGCCTGGATGACGTAGGCGCCGCCCTGGCTGCCCAAATCGCTGCCTTGAGTGGCCACATCTCACAGCCCGTGACGCTGACTGCAAACACCACCCTGAGCAGCCTCGTCGGGGATCTCTGATGGTCATCATCCGCGTCGACTTCCTGCGCGGAGCTTATGTCGCTGCGGAACCCACCGCAGCACAGACCTGCGAGTGGCCGCCTGCCCCGGCCCGGGTCTTCGCGGCATTGGTCGCCGGTGCCTACGCCATCGGCGCCGACCCCTCGCCGCTCGTGGCCCTGGAATCTGCCCCAGAGCTGCGATACGGTGACGAGGCACGCGCCGCGGCCGGCGGCGTGAATTACGTCCCGGCGGCGTTCTTCAAGGGGGGCACTCGCCCCAAGCGCGAGACCTACCGACCGCAGATGATCGGGATCACCCGGCCGGCCTTCTACGCCTGGCAGGCAGATCTGGACCCTGCCTGGCTGCGCCCCGTGCTCGCTGCGGTGACCTACCTGGGGCGAGCCGAGTCGGGCGTCCGCCTTTCGCTCGCCGAGTCCATGCCGCCGATGCCCGAGCACCTGACACCGGATCCCGCTGGCGAAGTGCTGCTGCGCGTTCCGGGGAGGCATTGGCTGGCCCAACTCCAAGCCCACTTCGGCAGCCCTGGGCGGCTGCTCGCGCCCTATGTGTCTTACGCAGACCCGCGCGAGGGCCTGGCGCCGTCGCCATGGGGCGAGCTGTTCGTGTTGCGACCGAACGCAGGCGAGTTGTGTGACGCGGTGCTGCTGGGCGAGGCCCTGCGCAAGGCGACCATGAGCCGCGCACCGCAGGTCATGAGCCCCGTCATTCATGGGCACGACAAGACCCCCCATGCCGCCTGGCTGACTCTCCCGGATGTGGGGCATGACCATGCGCAGGGGCGGGTGCTGGGCGTGGCCATGCTCCTGCCTCGCGAGGTGACGCAAGGGGCGCGCACCGAGGCGGTGTGGGCGTTCTCTCAAGTGGACCACCTCGATGCCAGATCGCGCATCGCCGTGCGCCGCGTGGCAGCCCATGAGCGAGCGCCGTCAGGCATCCTGCGCGCAAGCTGGGCGGGCAAGGCGCGGTCCTGGGCCACCGTGACCCCCATCGTGTTGGAGCGCCACCCGCGACGTGGCCAACCCGTGGAAACCGAGATCGCGGATTCCTGCGAGCGTTGGGGCTACCCGCGCCCCGCACGGGTCGAGGTCGGAACGCATAGCCCTTTGCGCGGCGTGCCGCCGTCGCCGTCCTTTCGTCCCCGTGGCCCTGGGCGCTGGACCCATGCGCTTCTGCATTGGGAGGCCCCCGTGCGCGGTCCCCTCCTGCTGGGCCGAGATCAGCATTTCGGCCTGGGGCTGTGCCGCCCCTGGGGGCCCAGATGAGCCTGATCGCATTTCCCGACTGGTTCGCACAGCGTCACGGGTACGCCCCGTTCCCGTGGCAAGCGGCGCTGGCAGCGCGCATCGCTGCCGGCGCATGGCCGCAGGCGCTGACCGCGCCCACGGGCAGCGGCAAGACCGCCGTGATCGACGCCTGGCTCTGGGCCCAGCTCCACGGTCACCCCGTGCCTCGGAGGCTGGTCTACGTGATCGACCGACGTCTCGTCGTCGACAGCGTGATGGCCTACGCAGAAAAGCTCGCCGCGTCGCTGCCGCAGGAGCAGCGTCCGGCGGTGACGCAAATGCGTGGCGGCATCACCATCGACGATGATTGGGTGCGTGATCCGACCCGGCCCGCCGTCCTGGTGAGCACCGTGGACCAGGCGGGGTCCCGGCTGCTGTTCTCGGGCTACGGCGTCTCACCCAAGGCCGCCCCCATCCATGCCGCGCTCCTGGGCAACGACACGCTTTGGGTGCTGGACGAGGTTCACCTCGCGCAACCTTTGCTCCAGACCTTGTCTGCCGTGGCCCAACTGCGCGGCGCGGCAGTTCCCCTGCCTCTGCGTGTGCTGCCCATGTCGGCAACCTGGACCGGCGGCGACACACTCGGCATCGGCGACGCAGACCGCAAGAACCCCAGGCTGGCGGCTCGTCTCGGCTGCGCCAAACCCGCATCGTTGGTGGGCATCAAGGCCGATGCCGACCTGACCACGGCGCTGGCCGATGAGGGCCTCGCACTTCGCCGCGGCGGCGCTGGCGTGGTTGCAGTGGTCTGCAACCGCGTCGCCACCGCGCGCGCCGTCTTCGAGCGGCTGCAGCGTGATGGTGATGCGGTGCTGCTGACCGGGCGCATCCGGCCAGCCGACAAGGCGGCGCTGCTGACCGAGTACCTGCCCCGCATGTTGCCGGGCTCACGGGCCAGCGGACGGGCACCCCTGTTCGTGGTGTCCACCCAGACCATCGAGGTCGGTGCAGACCTGGACTTCGATGCCCTGGTCAGCGAAGCCGCGCCGCTGTCGGCCCTGCGCCAGCGGGCCGGACGCCTCAATCGTCATGGAGAGTTGGCCTCCGCCCCCATGACCCTGGTCCATCGCCCGTCGAAGGACGACCCTGTGTACGGGCAGGACATCAAGGCGGCTTGGGCTTGGTTGGGCAAGGTGGCCAAGCGCAAGGTGGTGGACTTCGGCATCGACGCCATGGCGGCCACCATGGCGCGGCACCCGCCGCCGGAAGAGGCCACGCCAGGCGCGCCCCTGCTGCTGGCGTCACACCTGGACGCCTTGGCTCGCACGAGCATCCCACACGGAATCGATGTCGCGCCTTGGCTGCACGGATGGCAGCGAAGTTCGCCCGATGTCCACCTGTGTTGGCGGGCCGACTGGGCGCCCGAGAGTGTCGCCGCGGCCCCGCCGCGGCAGCAGGAACTGCTGCCTGTACCCTTGTGGTCGGTACGCCGCTGGTCGGATGAAATCGCCGACGTGGAAAGCGGCGCAGGCGAAGACGACCGCGCGCGCCCCCTGGAGTGCCTGCGCTGGGACGGCGAGCAGGCCGAGCGCATCGACCTGCGTCAGGCGCGCCCGGGTGACACCCTCGTGCTGCCTTGCGACGCGGGCGGATGCGACCGCTTCGGCTGGGCGCCGGGGTCGCAAACACCTGTCACCGATGTCGGAGACGACGAGCGGCGCGTGCGCTTGCACCCGGCGGTGCATCCGAACCTGGCCGCAGGCATCGCTGCGTTGAACGAGACCGACGCCACGGCGTCCGAATGGCGCAAACTTGCGTTGCGCGCCGGACTGACGGAGCCTGGACGGGTGATCGCGGTTCCTGGTGGCTGTGTCGTGCTCTCGCGAAAGGATTGGACGAGCGAGAGTGCCATGCGGGAGGTGGCGCTTCCGGCGCATGTCCAAGCCGTCGGGGCCGAAGTGCTGCGGCTGGCCCAGGCGCTGGGGTTCACCGACCCGGGATTGCTGGAGTCGCTGCGCCGCGCCGGGGTAGGGCACGACGCAGGCAAGGCCGACCTTCGCTGGCAGGCACGGGTAGGCGGCAGCCGAGACAAGCTTCTTGCCAAGGGGCCCATCGCAGACGATGCCTGGCTACCGCTGCCTCGCGGCTGGCGGCATGAGATGGCTTCCGTCGCGCGCCTTATGGGCGCTGAGGATCTGGTGCGTTACCTCGCAGGCACTCACCATGGCCACGGCCGGCCCCTGTTCCCGGCGGCGCCCGACCCCGAGCTCTGGCGCCAGATGGGGGACTGGGCAGGCCTTCAAACCCGCCTGCTCGGGCAGTGGGGGCCCTGGGGCCTGGCACTCCTGGAGGCCCTGCTGAGGCTGGCGGACTGGTGCGTGAGCGAAGCGGAGCAGACCGATGAAGACGATGGAGCTGAGCGCCCTGCGGCCTGAGAACCCGGTGGCGATGATGGCCGCCTACGGTGCCTTGCGCCTGCTGCCTGGTGCCGAGTTGCGTTGGGCCGATGAGCATCCCGAACTGCGCTGGCACGGTGATGTGTTGTCGGCACTGGCGGCCCAGCTGCCCAAGCGCATGACAGCGCCAGAGCTCCAGCTCATCGACGACCCCCGAGACAAAGGCGTGGGCGGGGTTGCAGGCTTCCGACAGCTTGCCACCCGGATGTCGCACGATTGGTTGGCTGCACTCGCCTGCGAGAGTGGCGAAGCCATCATCGGGACCGGCCTCATTGCCTATGCAGGCAATCACAAGTTCAACGCGGCGGCGCGACAGGTGGTGGCTGCCCTGACCCGGCTCGACATCGAAGCGAAGTTGCAGGAAGCCCTGATCGGGCCTTGGCGCTACGAGGACGCCGCCGGCGCGGCGCTGGGTTGGGACCCGGGCGCTCGCCAGGACAGCGCCGCGCTGGCCCATGACCCCTCTCCCAAGGACAAACCCACCGTCCTGGCCGCGACCTGGCTCGCCTGGGAAGCGATCCCCGCCTGGACGATGATCAACGGCCGGACCCCCGGGGTCATCCCGGCCAGCAAGCGGATGCAGCGAAACAAGCGTTGGACCTATCCCACCTGCGGCGAGTGGTTGAGCTGGGAGGGCGCGAAGGCGCTCATCTTGGGGCTGGAGCGCATGCCTGTTCGCGACCTCAGAGCCCTCGGAGTGCGGTTGTGGCAAACCGAGATCGTCGGCCGCCCCGAAGGCGGAGAGTGGGGCTACGCGCGAACCCTCAGCGACGGCGCAGCGCGCATGGTTTCGCGCAGCGCGCAAGTCGTTGTCGCGGCAAACAATTGACCCGTATCCCGGTTCTGATCGAGTCCGGGAACCGCGCGGGACATGAGGTTCGCGTTCTGCGTCATGCATTACCGAGATATTCAACACCCTGCGAAAGCGGGGGCTCATCTCGCCCGCCAGGGCGAGCGACATTGAAGGGAGATGAGGACCCGCGCCGCGGACCTGATTGCGCGGCTCATCTCGCCCGCCAGGGCGAGCGACATTGAAGGCAGTTCCCGCCGCGGATCGGCACGCGTTTCACTGAGGCTCATCTCGCCCGCCGGGGCGAGCGACATTGAAGACACATCAAGAACAAGCTCAAGGGCCTGGCTACCGATGGGCTCATCTCGTCCTCCCGGGCGAGCGACATTGAAGGCAGAAGCGCACGAGCGATGTCATCCCGGACTGCACCGACGCATCTCGGGTTCACTGCCCGGCGTCAACTATCTTGAGCTGTCAGCGACAACTATCGTGAGCGGTGCG
>CAZFVH010000197.1:0-6761 GCA_964522465.1 uncultured Rubrivivax sp.
CGTCGGGTGAGACGGCAGTGCGCGACGGCGCTGATGCCGGACCCGCCCGCGCGGCAGACGCATCGGTGCGGGGCGCGGGCCGCTTGGCTGGGCTGGGCGTTTGCGCTGGCGGTGATGCCAGCGCAGGCCCTGCCGCGCTGTCGGCCCTGGCAGGGCCAGGATCGGGTGCAGGTGCAGGTGCAGGCGTGGACCGCTCGACAGACCCCGAGACCGCGGTGGCCGGCCCTGCCGCCAGGGTCGCCGGTTCGTCAGGCAGGGCGCTGCTCTGCGCCGACGTGACCGTGGCCAGGGATTCGGACACGGTCACGTCGGGACGCCCCAGATCCAGGACCGGCCGGCCGATCCCCACGACCGCCAGGGCGGCCACGGTGACCGTCACCGTGACCGTGATCCAGCGACGGCGTGTACCGTGGCCGTCGCGTCGTGTCCCGTCACGACCGCTGGCTGCGTGCCGGCCTTGCACCAGCGATCCGAGGGCGCCGAACGTCCGCGCCTTCGCTGGTCGGGAGGTCTTTGGCGCCGGAGCGCCTGCCGGCAGGCTCAGTGGCGGGTACGGTGGGGCACGGCGCGCCGTCGGCGCGTCATGAGGGGCCGCCCAGGGGTCGGCACGCCACTCATGCGGCAGATCGCTCGGTCGGTCGGGCGACGGATCGATCGGCGGATCGGACGGAAAGCTACCCACCGGCGCGGGGTCCAGCACGATCGGTGGATCGATCAGGATGGGCGGTTCCAGGGCCGCAGCGGGCGGCGTCCGAACAGGGCTGTGAGGCGGCGTTCGCGACGGATCGTCCACATGCGAGGGGATCTGCGGTGTTGCCGCCCTGAGATCGTGGACGGCGTCCACAGGCGCAGACCCGGTGGAGACGCGCGGCTCGGAGGCCTGCGGCAGTGAAGGCAGCGGCGACGGCGTCGGGCTGACGGGCGCGGGCTGCGTCGGCGCCGCCTCCGTTGGAGGAGGCGTGAGGCCAACAGGCGTGGCCGGCGCAGGACGCGGTGTCGCCGGCGTGGCGAGGGCCGTCGGGGCGGGTGTCGCCGCCTCTGCGGTCGCCATGGTCGCGTAGGGCTCTTGCGCGGGGCGCGGGGCCGGCGACGTGACCGTCTGAGGCACTGCCCTGGGGAACAGTCCAGGCTTGACCGAGGGCAGACGGTCGAGTACCGGCCGTGGGTCGGTGCCAAGGATGCGGCACGCCGTGGCGGCGTAGCCGCGGAAGAACACCGGCTCTCCTAATTCCTCATAGCGGTCGGCTTCCAGCGCACGCAACTTGGCGGGGGAGATCTTCAGTGCGGTGGCCAGTTGCTCGACGGTCCAGCCGGCGCGTGCCCGATGACGACACAGCAGCGCGCCGCCACCTTCTCCCGTCCTGGGTTCCGTTCCCTCTGTCGTCATACGGGCCAGCCCCTGTGGTCGGTCGAGCTGCCGGCATGCCTTGGGCGTTTCGATGGCGAAGCCAAGGTTCAGCGCCCCTTGTCGGCCGCAGCATCCGGCCGTGGGGTGGCCCCCTCAGCCGGGCTGCTCGTCCCGGCTGCCGGCGCCGGGGCGATGTTCTTCTCGGCCATGTAGTCGTTCATCTCTCGCCAGCCCGCAAAGATCGCCGCCTTGTCGGCCTGGCGATTGAGCGTGAAGCAATCCTCGATGGCCCGCCCGGCGTGGCGACAGGCTCCACCGATCGCGCGCCCTTCGGCCTCGCGCCTGACATCGGCCGACGAGGGCCCCCCCATCCCGGGCAGCGCGATCTTGTCGCACCCTGACAGCATCAGGGCACACAGCACCAGGGGCCATCCCGCGCGCCACACGCGCACAGAAGGCTGGCGCGTCCTGAGTGTGGCCGCCTCCTGGGGCACGCCGCCCGGGGACAGCGCGTGGATTGCCTGATGCGTCGCCATCGTTGGATCAATAAAATAACTCCAACATCACTATATATGCATAAAGAGGGCAAAGTGTTCAATCGAATTGTCTCCCGGATGTCGCTCGCGCCGATGATGGCGCTGGCCGTTGCGGGCGCGGCCGGCCCGGCGTCGGCTCAATCCGGCAGCAAGTCCATGACCTGCAAGCTCAGCAGCGAGAAGGTCGTTGCAGGGCGTGAGCGGCAGTGCCTGTACGTCTGCGAGGACAAGTCCCTCGAAGGTCGGACGCGGTCTGTGTCCAGCACGTGTCCGAAGACCGTGCAGAGCGGCGGGCGCTGACCGGGATTCGCGCCACGAGCGCCTCGCGACGGAGCCGCAGAAGGTCTGCTGAGCGCCGGACCGGCGCGTCGCGTCTCGATCCGGCGCCGCGCCGAGGTGACGGGTGGTGGGACCGGCGGCGCCGCCGCCGAGGTTCAGGCGCTGAGCGCGCCGCGCATGCGCGCCGACAGCAAGGCGTCGATGTAGCCGCCCAGGCGCTCGGCGTGTACAGGCTTGGCGTAGACGGTGATGTCGGCGTCCAGGCCTCCCCGATCGGCGATCTCCTTTGCGCTCAGCCCGGTGACGACCAGCAGGCCGATGCCGGCCAGACGGGGCGAACTGCGCATCACCTTGATCAGTCTGAAGCCATCGAAGGGCTGCATCGCCAGATCGGTGATCACCAGCGCGGGGACCTCCTCGGCGATCTTCAGCAACGCTTCGGCGCCGTCGCTGCACACCGACACCGACACCTGTTCGCCCGCCTTCTTCAACGCCGTGAGGATGGCCTTGGCAGCCACCGGGTTGTCCTCGACGACGAGGATCTTCAGTGCCGAGCCGGCAGAGCCGGCTCGGCTGCCGATCTTGGGCAGGATGTTGTCACTCCATGGGATGTCCATGGTGGCAGCCGTCTTGCGCAAGGAGTCCAGCAGGATGCGCCGATGTCCGCCACTGGTGCGAAAGGCGCTGAGGGTACCGCTGTTGACCATCTTCTGGATGCTCGAAACCGAGATCCCGAGGATCGATGCCGCTTCCTTGGTGCCGATGTAGTCCGCGGCACGGGTGTCTTGTGTCGATCGGGGACGTGGCATTTTGGTTCTGTCCTCGGTGTAACTGGACGGTTTCGACTTGCGGCGATTGCCGATTCTAGCGATTTATGTCGTGGCCCCGCGGTTTCCGTGCGCGGTGTGTGCGGGGCGGGTTGCCAGGGGCGCTGAATAAAAGAATTATTTCCATTTTGAAATTAATCAAAACGCCAAGAATGATTCAGATATTTGTAACAGGATACCCTATCGCAAAGTTGACGCTGCGCACGGCGCCCTATGATGCGCACCACATCGTTTCATTGCTCGCACGTGTTCCCGATCACGCCCCGTCCCGACTCCGGTCGGCCCGTCCTGGCTGCGCACGCGGACGCTGTGGCTTCCGCTTCGACGATGACGCGCGGTGCCTTCATATCGGTTTGCGTGGTGACCGGGCTGGTGATGCTCCTGGTGGCCGGCGGGATTCAGTTCATGGCCGACGCCGGGCAACCGGCGCCGCCGGTGCCCGGTGTGCCCTTCGTGGCTGGTATGCTGCTGCTGGCCGCAGCGGGCGTGGCGGCATGGCTACCCCGGCAGCCTGCCTGGTTCGGCCCCGTGGTGGCGTTGGCGCTGATCGGCGTGTCGATGGCCGCGCTGTGGTTCAACGGTCTGCTGCCACTGCTGTTCTTTGCGCCGTTGGTCATGCTGTTGCACTTGCTGCTCAGCCCGGCGCAGGCCCTGTGGGCCACTCTGTGCACCTTGTCCTGGCCAGTGCTCATGGCCCCGGTCTGGTTCCAGGAAGGGCAGATGCCCTTCGCCTTACGCGCCTGGGCGGCCGCGGTGCTCGTGGGCGTGATCTCGCAGTTCGTCGTCCGACAGAACCGTCGTTTCGCCGCCGCGAGCCGGGACCTGCTCGCGGGCATGGCGGCGGCCAACAGGGATCTGCTGGAGGCCGATCACAAGGCACAAGTGGCCCGCGATCAGGCCGAGCGTCTCGCAGCGGACCTGTCGAAGCGGCTCGACGAGTTAGAACTCGAGAGGGACCGAGCCCGCAAGGCGTTGGAGCAGGCGGAACTGGATCGCCAGCGTGCCCAGGATTCGCTAGTCCAGAATGTCCTGCTCGAGCATGAGCAGGACCGGCTGTCCAGACTTCTGCACGCCAGTACCGAGGCCATGCCCCTGGGGCTGATCGTGCTCGACGCTTGGGGCCGGATCGAGCTCGCCAACCGCAAGGTGTGGGATCTGCTGGGTGTCGACGCGTCCATCGTCGATCCGGCGCAGGGTCTGGCGGGCCTGGTCCGCCATCAAATGGCCTGCGGTTTCTTCGACCGCGTGGCGGCGTCGGTGTTGACCCAGGCGGTGCGCGAATACGAACGGTGGGTGTCGGAGGTCGCTCGTGAAGGGCCGCAGGCGACTGTACCGACCTCCGGGCCCTACGCCGGTGTGGCGCTGCATGACCTGCGCCTGTTCCGGGGTTGGCCCATGACGCTGACGCCCCAGGGCAAGCTCGAGGCACCCGCCGAGAGCGAGGGCGCGAGCGAGGGTGCGTCTTCTTCGGCGCCCGGCGCAGCCCAGGGTTCGACGATCGCCTATCACAGCCGCGCCATCTCCGGTCTCATCCTCCACGTCAGGTCTTCGGCGCTGCCAGGCGGCGGGATCATCCGTCTTTACACCGACGTCAGCGATCTGGTCGGGACCGCCGAGGCGTTGGGCCGATCGGTGGCGGACTTGCGTGCAAAGGACGCCCTCCTGCAGGCTGAGGTCTTGCGTTCGCGCAATGAGGTCGAACTCAACAACCGCTTCGTCGCGTCCGTCAGTCACGAAATCCGAACCGCCGTCCAAGGGGTGACGGGGATCGCGGCGCTGCTACCCAAGGCGGACGCGGAAGCGCCCGGTAACGCGCTGCTGCGAGATCTGGTGGCCAGCGCCCAGGATCTGCACCGATTGAGCGAGGACCTGCTCAACCTGACGCGTCTGCGACGTGCCGGGTTCAGCTTCTCGAACGATGTCTTCGACCCGTTGTCGATGGTCGAGCGCTGTGTACAGATGGCGTATGCGCGCCTTGATGCGACGGCCGTGTGTCTGCAATGGCATGTGCACCAGCCGATGCCCCTGTTGGTGGGGGACGAGCAGCGTGTGTTCCAGGTGGTGAGCAATCTGCTCCAGAACGCCACCAAGTTCACGCGCCGGGGTCAGATCCGCATCGACGCCTGGTTGGTCGATGACGACAACGACATCGACGACGGCGACAGCCTGCCGGATGGGAATGCAAAATTCATGCACGTGCGGGTCGCCGACACCGGGAGAGGCATCCCTTACGGGCTGGTCGGGCGGGTCTTCGAGCCTTTCGATCAGGGAGACCCTTCGACCAATCGCGATCACGGCGGCACGGGCCTTGGTCTAGCGTTGTCGTTTGAACTGTGCGAGGCGATGGGCGGTGGGATCGGCGTGCTCAGTCGGGCCGGCGTGGGCTCCGTGTTCGAGATGCGAGTGCGCCTGTCGGTGGCGCCCGACGTCCTGACGCGGGTCCATCGTGGCCAGGGCACAGACGCTTCGGGCCGGCGCGCTCCGGCGCAATCGCCTGCCCTGCCCAAGCTGGGCCCGGTGGCTTCCGATCTGGCGGGGGTGCGTGTGCTGGTTGTCGACGACAACCGCCTGAACCGCAAGCTGATGTCGATGTGGATCGAGGCCCGAGGAGGGTTGGTCACCACCGCAGCCGACGGTGCTGAGGGTGTGCGCCTGGCCTTGGAGGCCGACTTCGATTGCATTCTCATGGACATGTCGATGCCGGTGCTGAACGGCCTCGATGCGGCAAGCGCCATCCGCGCGGCTGCGGCGGGTGCGCACGGCCGCCTGCCAACGGCTGCGGGCGAGGCGTTCGGTCGTGCCCATGTCCCCATCATCGGGGTTACCGCCATGGCGCGTCGCGAGGATCGCCAGCTCTGCATGGCTGCCGGCATGGATGCCCATGTGGCCAAGCCGGTGCGCAGCCTGAAACTGGCTCGGACGCTGCGTCGTGTCACGGATGCCCAAGCGTGGTTGGCCCTGGCCTGTTGCCCCACCCAGACCTCGTCTCCCCCATTGACGTGACTTGGCGGCTGAAACCCTGTGTGCCGATGAATGGGTTCTGAGCCATTTCTCGGGATTGATGCCTTTGGCCACCTGATGAATAATTTCGGTGTGAACAGGCCTTGTGCAGATGGAGTTTCGACGGGGCTTTTGTCGGGGTGTTGGTGGGATGATCGAGCGGGTATGTTTGCGGTGGAGTGACGTCCTCCCAGGTTGAAGATTTCGTGGCGAGTCGGCACATGTGAGGGTCGATAGCGATGCGCCAAAGTCGTTCTTGTCTTCTCGTCACGTGCGCGACAATCACGGCTGCGTTGTACGAGAGCTCGGGTAGGTCTGTGCGGGCCCCCTCTGAACGTCAGCATGTGGCAGCGACCCGTTCCAAGGAGTGACCTGTATGCGTGAGAAGCTCCCTGCGACCGCCCCTGCGGCGTCTGGCCCCGATCTGTCAGGTTCTCTGGTCGATGTCGAGGCGGCGCGGTTCAAGGTAGGCCTTGACCGGGACGATTACCTGACCCTGTGCCAGATCCTGCTCGAGGAGCAGGATCACATCAGCGCAGAACTTCGTCGCGCGCGCGGGCTCGGGCCCGATGTCGCAGCGCAGGCCTTGCACGAGCTGGCCAACTCCATTGCCGTTCTCGGGGTGACGCGTGTGGCCACGGAGTTGCGCTCGCGCGAAGTGGCCCTGCGCAACACGCCTCCTCCCGGCGCGGCCGAGGCCGCCGTGGACTTTGCCCTCGAGATCTTCGGACGCATCTGTACAGAGGTGCGTGCGATCGTTCAAAAATTTCG
>CAZFVH010000198.1:0-6381 GCA_964522465.1 uncultured Rubrivivax sp.
AGGCCTTGACGCAGGCGGGCTTGCGGTCCTCGGGCGGCAGCAGTTCGTCGTAGATGCGGTCGACGCACAGGGTGCACTTGGTCATGACCTGGCGCTGCTCGTCAAGCTCGCGCGCGCCATAGGGGCAGGCCCAGGCGCAGTACTTGCAGCCGATGCACTTGTCGTAGTCGACGAGGACGATGCCGTCCTCCTTGCGCTTGTAGCTGGCGCCGGTGGGGCACACGGGCACGCAGGGCGGGTCTTCGCAGTGCAGGCAGCTCTTGGGGAAGTGGATGGTGTCGGTGGCGGGGTAGCTGCCGGCTTCCCAGGTCTGCACGCGGTTGAAGAAGGTGCCGGTGGGCTCGGCGCCGTAGGGGTTCTGGTCGGTGAGGGGGCCGGCGCTGCCGGAGGCGTTCCACTGCTTGCAGGAGGTGACGCAGGCGTGGCAGCCGACGCAGACGTTGAGGTCGATGACGAGGGCCAGTTGCCGGGCCAGGGTTTCTGTCGGGGGGGAGGCCATTTGCGTCGATGTCTCCGTGGGTTGTGTCGTTGTGTGGTCTCGGCCTCGTGGGCTCAGGCTTCTCGGTGTGATGGCTCGCGGGCCGAGGCTTCTCGAGGTGATGCCTCATGGGCCGAGGCTTCTCGGGGTGATGGCTCGCGGGCCGAGGCCACCGGGTACCCGCCTCCGCTCATGTCCTCCGGTCTCGGCCTCCCGGCCGAGCCCTCCCCCTTTACTTCGCTGCGGCGGGTACCCGGCGTCCTCGGCTGCGGGGCAGCCCAGCGATCCGCCGTGACGTGCGAGCGTGTCTTCTCCGGGCGAGTGACTCGGCTGGCAGGGCGGGTGGGCGCGGTGCCTTTCGTAGCGAAGTAAAGGAGGAGGGCTCGGCCGGGAGGCCGAGGCCGGGGGAGCGAGCCCGGACACGAACAGTCCGGGGGACTGTTCGTGCCTGGCGAGCGCCCGGGCCTCTGTGCCCGGGCATGAGCGGAGAAAGGCACCGCGCCCGCCCGCCCACGCGAGTGGCTGGCTTGTGCCTTTGCGAGGACCGGGCCAGCACCAACGAGAAAGACGGGAGCGTGAGTGATGCAGGTGCCAGGCATCACGAGACCTTCTTCCCCGCGAAGTAGGTCAGGACCTTGCGCACATTGCCCAGCACGCCGGGCGCAGGGGGGGCGGCTTGTACCTGGGGGAAGGTTTCGGCGGGTTCCTCGGGGGCGGCGGGGCGGATGCGCACGCGCACGTCGTACCAGCCCGCCTGGCCCGTGATGGGGTCGGAATTGCTGATCGTGCCCGCGGGCCCGCCGTCACCGGAGGACAAGGGCAGTTCCTCCGAGATCAGGTGGTTCAGCAGGAAGCCCTTGCGGGATTCGTCGGCGCCGGGCGCCAGCATCCAGGCGCCGCTGGCCTTGCCGATCGCGTTCCAGGTCCACACCGTGCCCGGCTCCACCGCCTCGCTGTAGCGCACCATGCAGCGCACCCGGCCCCAGCGGCTCTCCACCCAGCACCAGCCGCCGTCGGCGATGCCCGCGGCCTGCGCCGTGGCCGGGTTCACGTGCAGGTAGTTGTGGCTGTGGATCTGCCGCAGCCAGGCGTTCTGCGAATCCCAGGAGTGGTACATCGCCATCGGCCGCTGCGTCACCGCGTTCAGCGGATAGGCCGCCTTGTCGGTGCAGGCCTCCTCCAGCGGCGGGTACCAGAAGGGCAGGGGGTCGAAGTAGGTGGCGATGCGCTCGCGCAGGTGCTCGGGCGGCTGGCGGCCCGCGGTCTTGCCCAGCGCGGCCAGGCGGAAGCCCTGCAGCACGTCGGAGTAGATCGCCAGCTGCACCGGGTCGTTCTTCTGGCGCCAGCCCTTGTCCTTGGCGAAGTCCAGGTAGGCGCGGTTCCAGTTGCGCATGTACTGCTGGTTCTCCGCCAGGTGGTGCTGGAACACGCAGCCGTTCTTCTCGTACATCTCCCACTGGCGCGGGTTGGGCTCGCCGCGCAGGTGCTCGGTGCCGTCCTTGCCGCGCCAGCCCATCAGGAAGCCGATGCCCGGCTGGGGCTGGAAGTTGACGACGAAGTCCGGGTAGTCCTTGAACTTGCGCCCGCCCTCGGCCGTGGTGAAGGCCGGGAACTTCAGGCGCGAGGCCAGTTCCACCAGCACCTCCTGGAAGGGGCGGCACTGGCCCGTGGGCGGCACCACTGGCACCCGCACCGCGTCCACCGGGCCGTCGAACTCGCTGATCGGGCGGTCGAGCATGCTCATCACGTCGTGCCGCTCGAGGTAGGTGGTGTCGGGCAGCACCAGGTCGGCGTAGGCCACCATCTCGCTCTGGAAGGCGTCGCACACCACGAGGAAGGGGATCGCGTACTCGCCGTCGTCCGCGCGGCGGTTGAGCATCTCGCGCACCGCCATCGTGTTCATCGTCGAGTTCCACGCCATGTTGGCCATGAAGACCATCAGCGTGTCCAGGCGGTAGGGGTCGCCCTTCACCGCGTTGGTGATCACGTTGTGCATCAGCCCGTGGGCCGACAGCGGGTGCTCCCAAGAGAAGGCGTGGTCGATGCGCAGCGGCGTCCCGTCGGCATGGATGGCCAGTTCCTCGGGGCTGGCCGGGAAGCCCAGCGGCGCGGCGTTCAGCGGCGTGTTCGGCTTGACCTGCTCGGGCTCGCTGAAGGCGCGGTAGTTGGGCACGATGTGGCGCGGGTAGGGCGCCTTGTGGCGGAAGCCGCCGGGGCGGTCGATCGTGCCGAGCAGGCTCATCAGCACCGCCAGTGCGCGCACCGTCTGGAAGCCGTTGGAGTGCGCCGCCAGCCCGCGCATGGCGTGGAAGGCCACGGGCCGGCCGGTGGTGCTGGCGTGCTCACGGCCCCAGGCGTCGGTCCAGGCGACGGGCAGCTCGAAGGCCTGCTCGAAGGCGGCGTGGGCGAGCTCCTGCGCCAGCGCGCGGATGCGGTCCGCCGGGATACCGGTGATGGCCTGCGCCCACGCGGGCGTGCAGTGCGCCAGCTGCTCGCTCAGCAGCTGGAAGGCGGGCGCCACCGCGGTGCCGTCGGGCAGCGTGTAGCGGCCGGTGAGTGCCGGTCGCCGGCCCTCGGCGATGCCCTCCGGGTAGGCGGGCAGGGGCTGGTTGGAGACCGTGTCCCACACCAGCTTGTTGTGCGGGTGGCGGCCGTCGCCGGGCGGGCCCTTGGCGGGGTCGGGGTCGAAGGCGAACAGGCCCTCGCGCGCGCCCTCGTCCAGCACCACGAGCTGCGGCGCGTTGGTGAACTGCTCGAGGAAGGCGTGGTCGACGCGGCCGTGCTTGACCAGCTCGTGCATCAGCGCCATGAACAGCGCCCCGTCGGTGCCGGGCTTGATGGGGATCCACTCGTCGGCGATCGCCGAGTAGCCGGTGCGCACCGGGTTGATGCTGACGAAGCGCCCGCCGCGGCGCTTGAACGCGCTGATCGCGATCTTCAGCGGGTTGCTGTGGTGGTCCTCGGCGGTGCCGATCATCACGAACAGCCTGGCGCGGTCCAGGTCCGGCCCGCCGAACTCCCAGAAGCTGCCGCCGATGCTGTAGATCATGCCCGCGGCCATGTTGACCGAGCAGAAGCCGCCGTGCGCCGCGTAGTTGGGCGTGCCGTACTGGCGCGCGAACAGGCCGGTCAGCGCCTGCATCTGGTCGCGCCCGGTGAACAGGGCGAACTTCTTCGGGTCGGTGGCGCGGATGCGCGCCAGGCGCTCGCTCAGCGTGTGCAGCGCCTCGTCCCAGGAAATCGGCTCGAACTCGCCCGCGCCGCGCTCGGCGCCGGCCTTGCGCTTGAGCGGCTGCGTCAGCCGCGCGGGCGAGACCTGCTTCATGATCCCCGAGCTGCCCTTGGCGCAGATCACGCCCTTGTTGATGGGGTGGTCGGGGTTGCCGTCGATGTAGCGCACCTCGGGGCCGTTCTCGCCCTGACGCAGGTGCACGCGGATGCCGCAGCGGCAGGCGCACATGTAGCAGGTGGTGCACTTGACCTCGGTGGCACCGGCGGCCGGCGCGGCCAGCGGGTCGTGCAGCGGGGGGCTGGCGCTGAGCAAGGTCATGGGCGGGGTGTCTCCTGGTGTCGTTCTGCGGGGGCCTGGCCAACTTCCCCTTGGCGGATGCTAGGCCTTTCGAGGTGATCGATCCAGCCCATAATTTCATTCACTGTGAACGATCTGATCGATCATGACTCCGCCGCGGCGCCGACGCTTCGCCAGCTCGGCGTCTTCGTCGCCGTGGCGCGGGCGGGCTCCACGCGGGCGGCGGCCGAGCGCGTGGCGCGCTCGCAGTCAGCGGCGAGCTCGGCGCTGGCGGAGCTGGAATCGACGCTGGGCGTGAAGCTCTTCGACCGCGTCGGCCGGCGCCTGACGCTGAACGCGCAGGGCCGGGTACTGCTGCCGCGGGCCGTGGGCCTGCTGGAGCAGGCGGCCGAGATCGGGCGCCTGTTCGGTGCCGCCGACCAGGGCGCGCTGCGCGTGGCCGCCAGCTTCACCGTGGGCGAGTACCTGCTGCCGCCGCTGATCGCCGGCTGGAAACGCGCACACCCAGGCATCCGGCTGCGGCTGGACATCGCCAACACGCGCGCCGTGCTCGACGCCGTGGCGGCGCTGGAGGTGGACGTGGGCTTCATCGAGGGCGCGCGCACCCACCCCGACCTGGACGTCGCGCACTGGCGCGAGGACGAACTCGTCGTCGTGGCCGCGGGCGACCACCCGATGGCTGGGCGCCGCGTCGACCGCGCCTGGCTGCGCGAGGCGCCCTGGATCCTGCGCGAGCCCGGCTCGGGCACGCGCGAGGCGGCCGACCGCTGGCTGGTGCCGGGGCTCGGGCGCTTTCGGATCGAGATGGAACTCGGCAGCAACGAGGCCGTCAAGCGCGCCGTGGCCTCGGGCCTGGGCGTGGGCCTGCTGTCCGTCCACGCCGTGGCCGAGGCCGTGGCCGCGGGCGCGCTCGCGCGCCTGCAGACGCCGCTGCCGCCGATGCACCGGGCCCTGGCTATCGTCACCCACCGCGAGCGCCCCCCCGGGCGGGCGCTCGCGGGCTTCCTGGCGCATTGCCGGCAGGGTGGGGGTGGGTGAGGCGGGTTCGTATGCGCAGCCGCCCGGTTCGAAGGACGTGCGACCCGGTTCGTCCGCCGGGGTCTGACCACGGTTCAGACCCCGGAATAGACAAAGGCCTTCTGAAGAAGGCCTTTGAAAGCAACTACTGAACTTGGCTCCCCGACCTGGGCTCGAACCAAGGACCTACGGATTGGCAGCGGACTTCCCAGGGGCCTGACCCGGAGGGTCTCGTCACCAAATAAATATTTATATCAATAACCTAGGAGAACTTTGGCGAACCGAGGCGAACGCCAAAACACCCCCTGCGAACCCATTTGCGCCATCAATTGCGCTATCAAAATTCCGTGCGGACTCGGTCGTCTCGTTGCCGTGTAAGTCCATCCTTTAGTCTTATGGGGTCCGGCCGGAGGAGGTTGTCACGGGTAGCGGAAAGCATCTGAAATACAGCTACTTGCGATGTATCTGTTTCGCGGATACATTGCACTTATCCGAACGACAGATGCTTCATGGCCGCCTCAAGCTCCTCCTCAACTTCTGCTGCACAGCCCCTGCTGACCGCGACCCAGCTCGGACAGCTGCTGCGCGCCGCACGCAAGCAGCGGGGCCTGACGCAGGCCGAGGTGGGCGCCCGGCTGGGCTTGAGCCAGAACCGGGTCTCGCACTTGGAGGGACACGCAGACGAGCTCAGCGTCAAGCAGCTGCTGACCTGGTGCGCCGTGGTCGGGCTGGAGCTGAGTCTGGCGCATCGCTTGGCCAAGGCGCCTGAAACCGGCGAGGCCCAGGCCCCTGGGTCTACCGCGACCACGCCACCGGAGTGGTGAGATGGTCCGCCGCTCCAAGACCCAGACCCTGGCCCTGTGGGCCAACGGCACCTACGTCGGCCGCTGGACCGTCAACGCCCGCGGCGACATGGAACTGCAATACGACCCCGCGTGGCGGGCGTCGGCCGTGGGTCGCCCCTTATCGCTGTCGCTGCCCCTCGGCCTGGGGACCGAGCCTCTCAAAGGCCCCTCGGTCGAGCACTACTTCGACAACCTGCTGCCCGACAGCCCGGCTATTCGCAAGCGGGTGGCGGAGCGCTTCCGCACCGGCTCGGTCGAAGCCTTCGACCTGCTCTCAGCCATCGGCCGCGACTGCATGGGCGCGCTGCAGTTCTTGCCTGAGGGCGCGGCACCCCAGGGACATGACCGGGTCGAGGGCGTCGAGGTGGACGAGGCCGCCATCGAGCGGCACCTGCTCGAGGTCGTGACGCCAGACCGCTTCGGAGCGGCACGCGACCCCGACGACGACTTCCGAATCTCCCTGGCAGGCGCACAAGAAAAAGACGCCTTCCTGCGCTGGAACGGCCGCTGGA
>CAZFVH010000199.1:0-6365 GCA_964522465.1 uncultured Rubrivivax sp.
ACGTCGCGCAGCACGGCGACGTCCGGGGCGGGCCGTTGGATCGACATCACGCGCGAGGGCAGACGCAGGACGGGAAACTCGCCGGCGCCCGGCACACTCCGGGCTTCGACGATGCAGTCGGTCTGTGGTGTGGCGCAGCAGGTCAGGATCCAGCCGGCGGCTTCCTCGGCCGCGCTCAGGGCCTTTTGTTGGTGGGCGCCGTGGATGACGCGTCCCTCGATCAGCCGGCTCTTGCAGGAGCCGCAGGCGCCGTCACGACAGCCATAGGGCAGACCGATGCCCTGCCGGATGGCCGCGGCGAGGATGCGTTCATCGCGCTCGACGGCGAACTCGCGTTGCGAGGGCTGCAGGGTGACTTTCATGCTCATGACGCTACGATCCGGGTCTCGGGTTTTCACCGGAGCGGGATTGTGCCCCCGCCACCGTCGTCATCGTCATGCGCGTCTGGACATCCCCACTGAAGCGGCGGCCCACCCTGTTGATCATCGGCTGCGGCGACGTCGGCTTGCGTGTGATCCGCCATCTCGGCACCCATTGGCGGGTGATCGCCTTGACGTCCACGCTGACGCGACGGGAGGATCTGCGTGCCGCGGGTGCCGAGCCACTGCTCGGCGATCTCGACGATCTCTCGACGCTCTGGCGCTTGGGTGCGCTGGCGGACGCGGTGTTGCATCTCGCTCCACCACCGACAGCGGGGCGGACCGATCCACGTACGACCGCGCTCATCCGTGTCCTGGCACGCGCTGGAAGGGTCCGGCGACTGGTGTACGCCAGCACGACGGGGGTCTACGGAGATTGCGCCGGAGCGCTGGTGGACGAGACCCGGACAGTGTCACCACAGACCGATCGCGCGTGGCGTCGCGTCGACGCCGAGGCACGCCTGCGTCATTTCGGGCGGACCACGGGGTGTGCGGTCACCGTGCTGCGTGTGCCGGGCATCTACGCGCTCGACCGTCCGGGCGGGGACCCTCGTGAGCGGGTCCGGCGTGGAACGCCGGTATTGCGCCCGCAGGACGATGTCCACACCAACCACATCCATGCCGATGACCTCGCGCGGGCCTGCATCCGGGCGCTGCATGCCGGCCGGCCGCAACGAGTGGTCAACGTCTGTGACGACACCGTGCTGAAGATGGGTGACTACTTCGATCAAGTCGCCGACTTGTGGGGATTGCCCCGGCCCCCGCGCCTGAGTCGTGTCGAGGCATCGGTGCAACTGTCACCGATGGTGATGAGCTTTCTGTCCGAGTCGAGGCGATTGGATCGGCGCAGGATGTCTCGGGAGTTGCGTCTGACGCTGAGATTCCCCACGGTGAGTGAGGGTCTGCGAGGCTGAGTCGCCGATGACGGACCGCCCCGCGCGCGGGCGAGCGGCTGCGAGCGTGCACGGGCGTCTGCAGGCTCAGGCGCTCAGATGCCCAGAGGACGCGCGAAGGTCTTGCGTCGGTCCACGGTGCTCACCGTCACCGACAACGGGCGACCGTCACGCAGGAGATCGAGCTGGACGTCGCGCTCGGGCGGTCCACCGTTCCACAAGGCCTTGTAGAGGCCTTCTAGCGTGATCACGGCCGTACCGTCGATGCGCTCGATGGTGTCGCCCGGCGTCAGCCCCGCCACATCGGCGGGGCTGTCCGGGTTGACCCGAACCACGCGCAGGCCACGCGTGCTCTCGGCGCACTGCACGCCGAGCCAGGCCCTGGCGCTGGCGGCGTTCTCGCCGCCCTGGCGCAGATCGGTCAGGATGGGAGAGAGCAGATCGGCAGGGACGAACAGGTTGCCCGCCTGACGCCTGCCCGTGCCCGCGCCGACGTCGCCCAGCCAGAGAGAGCCCACACCGATCAGTTCACCTTGGGCATTGAACAGCCCCGCGCCGCTGTGGTCGCGCCGACCGGGTGCGGTGTAGAGCGCCGAGTCGAGATGGTATTCCCACGTCCCGGAAAAGGATCGGCGCGATTGCAGTGTCGCCATACTCACGGCCCCCGATGTGCCACCGCTGACGATCACCAGGGGCTCATCGGAGCCGAGCCCGGTTGAAGACCCGATCGGCGCTGGCGCCAAGGGCATGGGTACGAGCGACCGCACGAGCGCAAGGCCGGTGGCGACATCATTGGAGACCACGCGGGCGGGCCACTCCCGGCCGAGATCGTCGACCAACAGAACCGACTCCGCTTCCAGGACCAGATAACCGATCGTCAGGACCAAGCCGTCCTCACCGATGACCACGCCGGAGCCCTCGCGCTGCGGCCCCAAGGTGCTGGCAGACCGAGCGCCGTCGATGATGGTCGCCTTCAGTCCGACCACGGCATCGTTGGCGCGCTGCAGGGCGCGCGCCTGCGCCTCGATGTCCGACGCGCCCGCCGAGGCCGACAGGCCCGACCACAGCAGGGCGCCCAGCAGCAGACTCCACAAGCAGGACCAGGACTTCATGGCGACTCCGGACGAGGGGTGATGCGTCCATGTTGCAGCCGATGCTCGTCTCGGTGGCAGACGGTCGTCAACGCAGCAGAACGGTGAGACTGCTGGATCGTCGCCGGCCGCTGAAAACCGAGTCAGCCTTCGGGGCATTGCGAGCCCGTCGGCGCAACCCGTGTACCGAAGAACGGGTCAGCGTCTCCGCCAGGGCCCGCGACTGCGCCAATACCGGATCATCAACCAGCCGCCCAACATGCCGCCGAGGTGGGCGAAGTGTGCGATGCCGCGGTGTCCGAGCAGACCCAAGACGAGTTCCAAGCCGCCGAAGACGACGACGAAGGTACGTGCCTTCATCGGGATCGGGGGAAACAGCGGCATGATCGTGCGATGCGGGAACAGCAGACCGTAGGCCATCAGCAGACCGAACAAAGCGCCCGAGGCGCCGACCGTCGGTGCGGGAGAACCGGTGGCCAGCGTGATCAGCAACTGCGCCACGGCTGCCGTCAATACACTGGCCAGCAGGTATTGACCATAGCGACGCTGGCCCCAGAGCTGCTCGAGCTCGCTGCCGAACATCCACAGCCCCAGCATGTTGAAGAACAAGTGCAACGTGTCGCCATGGAGGAAGGCGTAGCTGACCACCTGCCAGGGCATGAAGTGCCCGCCACTCAGTGGCCACAATGCGAACCAGCGCTCCAGCGGGACGAACAGCCCGAGACAGAACACCGCCACGCAGCTCAGCAGCATCGCCTTGGTCAGGGGGGGGATCGGTGGCATGTCGTAGGGGGCGCAATCGGGGTCGTTCGATGCACCGACATGCAGAGGCGGCGCGTGGTGCCCGCGGCCAGACTCGAACTGGCACGCCTTGCGGCGGCGGATTTTGAATCCGCTACGTCTACCGATTTCGTCACGCGGGCGGGGGCGACAGCTCAGCTGTCCCACAGGTGAGAGTATCGCACGCGGGCCTGCCCATGCAGTCCGGCGGCGGCGCTGAGACAATCGGGTTCGACGGAGGACAGCGATGAACGACCACTACCCCACGCTCGAGGACGTGATCGGCCGCACGCCGCTGGTGCGGCTGCAGCGACTGCCCGGCCCTCGGGCGCGCGACCTCGGCAACGTCGTCCTGGGCAAGCTCGAGGGGAACAATCCGGCGGGCTCGGTCAAGGACCGCCCGGCGATCAGCATGATCCGCCGCGCCGAGGAGCGCGGCGACATCCGCCCGGGGGACACCCTGATCGAGGCGACCTCGGGCAACACCGGCATCGCGCTGGCGATGGCGGCAGCCATCCGCGGCTACCGCATGGTGTTGATCATGCCCGAAGACCTGTCGATCGAGCGCGCTCAGACGATGCGTGCCTTCGGTGCGGAACTCGTGCTCACACCCCGCGCCGGCGGAATGGAGTACGCGCGCGACCTGGCCGAGCAGATGGCGCGAGAAGGCAAGGGCAGGGTGCTCGATCAGTTTGCCAATCCCGACAACCCACGCATCCACTACGAGACGACCGGCCCCGAGATCTGGGAGGACACGCGTGGTCGTGTCACCCATTTCGTCAGTGCCATGGGCACGACGGGGACGATCACCGGTGTGTCCCGCTATCTCAAGGAGCGTCATCCCGCAGTGCGCATCGTCGGGGCGCAGCCGAGCGAGGGCTCGCGCATCCCCGGCATCCGTAAATGGCCCGAGGCCTATCTGCCGAAGATCTACGACCCCTCGGGGGTGGATGAACTGGTCTATGTGAGCCAGGCGGATGCCGAGGACATGGCGCGTCGCATGGCCCGTGAGGAGGGGCTGTTTGCCGGCATTTCCGCTGCGGGCGCCTGTTGGGTGGCGCTGCAACTGGCGCAGACCCTGCGTGAGGCCACCATCGTCTTCATCGTCTGCGATCGGGGCGATCGCTACCTGTCCACCGGGGTGTTCCCGGCCTGAGAAGCTGATCGCCAGAAAGGGGGGAGCGCTCGGCACCGACCGTCACATCAAGGTCTGAGCGTTCTTCGTATCCAAGTGATCCGGGAGGAGTCTGCGCACATGCAAGCCGACAGAGAACTCGACACGCGTGGCCTGAACTGCCCGCTGCCCATCCTGAAAGCCAAGAAGGCGCTGGCGGACATGTCCAGCGGCGAGGTCCTCAAGGTCGTTGCGACCGATGCGAGTTCGGTGCGCGACTTCCAGGCCTTCTCGCGACAGACGGGCAACGAACTCGTGCAACAGAACACCCAGGGCGTGGAATTCCACCATTTCATCCGCCGTCGGTGACTGGCCGGTCCGGTCTGCGGGTGCTTGGGTTCACCTCAACAAGCAGGGACGAGCGGTTCGCCCAGGCGCGCGCCTGCTGTCCGGCCCGTGATCAGCTCAGCGTGCCGAGAAAGGCCCTGAATCCTGGTCCCAGTTCGGGGTGCCGCAGCGCCAACTCGACGTTGGCCTCCAGGAAGCCCTCCTTGCTGCCGCAGTCGTAGCGCCGCCCCTCGTAGCGGTAGGCGAAAACCTTCTCCCGGCGCAGCAGCGAGGCGATGCCATCGGTGAGCTGGATCTCGCCGCCCACGCCTCGGGGCTGCGTGGCGATTTCGTGGAACACGCCCGGCGTCAGGATGTAGCGCCCGGCCACCCCCAGGCGTGATGGCGCCGCTTCCGGCGCGGGCTTTTCGACGATGCGCGAGACATCGATCAGGCGATCGTTGACCGGCGCGCCGGCAACGATGCCATAGCGGCGAGTGTGCTCGGCCGGTACCTCCTGCACCGCCAGGATCGAGGCGCGCCACTCGGCGAACTGCTCGACCATCTGGGCGAGCACCGGTGGCTCGCCGACCATCAAGTCATCGGCCAGCAGCACGGCGAAGGGCTCGTTGCCGACCAGGCGCTGGCCGCACAGCACAGCATGCCCGAGCCCGAGGGCCTGGGCCTGGCGCACGTAGATGCACTCCATGTCGTCCGGCTTGACGGTGCGCACGATCTTCAGCAACTCGTCCTTGCCCGCCTGCTCCAGCGCGACCTCGAGCTCGAAGGTCATGTCGAAGTGATCCTCGATGGGGCGCTTGTGGCGGCCGGTGACGAAGATCATCTCGCGCACCCCGGCGGCGTAGGCCTCCTCGACGGCGTACTGGATCAGTGGCTTGTCGACCACCGGCAGCATCTCCTTGGGCTGGGCCTTGGTGGCGGGCAGAAAGCGCGTGCCGAGGCCGGCGACGGGGAAGATGGCCTTCTTGACGGACATGGAGGGTGGCCGGGGCGTGGCGGTGGACGAGGACATGTGCAGTCTCCTTCGGCCTTCAGGCCAGCACCTTGAGGCGCGACAACTGCGCCCGCAGGCGCTCCAGGGAGGCGGAGAACTCGGTGAGCCGGCCGCGCTCCTGCGCGACCACCGCTTCGGGCGCGCGCGCGACGAAGCTCTCGTTGCCCAGCCGCGCCTGCGCCTTGCCCACCTCGGTCTCCAGTCGGGCGATCTCGCGTCCGAGGCGTTCGCGCTCCTGCGCGATGTCCACCTCGACGTGCAGCGCCAGGCGTGCCGGGCCGACCACGGTCACCGGCGCGGCGGCTGTCGCCTGCGAGAAGGCGGCGTCGTCGTCGATCGTCCGCACCTCGCTCAGACGCGCCAGCGCCTGCAGCACCGGTGCAGCCTGTGCGGCGAAGCCGTCCCCGTGGACCAGCAGCGGCACGCGCTGTCCCGGCGGCAGGTTCATCTCGGCACGCAGCGCACGCACGGCGGCGACCACGGCCTTCAGCTGTGCCATCCAGGCGTCGGCCTTCGCGTCGACGCGCTCCAACTGCGCGACAGGGTAGGTTGCGACGACGATGCCCCGTCCGCCGTCCCCGGGCATGCGCCCGGCCACGGGCGCGACCCGTTCCCACAGTTCCGCGGTGATGAAGGGCGTCAACGGGTGGAGCAGCCGCAGCACCGTCTCCAGCGTGCGGATCAGCGTGCGCCGGGTGGCGCGCTGCTCGGCTTCGCCGCCCTGCG
>CAZFVH010000200.1:0-6295 GCA_964522465.1 uncultured Rubrivivax sp.
CATGCGCACGAGCACGGGGGTGAGGGCTGAAGGTGCATCGGGTGTGCCGGTGGGCAGCCCTTCGCTGGGCAGCCCTAGGGCCTGCTGGGTGTCTGTGTGAGGCATGCGGGGATGATATTCGGGGTGCGAGGCGGGGGGCATCCCGCTACGGTGCTGCGCCGGCGGTGCCACGCTTGGAAGGTCGCAGGCTCCGTGCGTTGCCGGCGATACCATGCCGCATGACCCGAGACGACCCCGAAGATGCAGCGGACGCCCTGCACGAACCCAGACTGTGGCGTGACAACGGATGGACAGCGCGCGTCATCAAGAACAACGATGACGAAGGCTGGGCCGTCGAGATGATCCGCCAGGGGGAGGCCGAACCGGCGCTGGTCGGTCCCTGGACCATGGGCCGCGACAAGAAAAACCCCAAGCCGCTGGACAGCGCGGCTTTCAACACCCTGGTCAAGACCGCGTCCGAGGTGATCCGTCGGCACGAACAGCACCTCCATGCACGGCTCCACAAGCAGTTCGTCGTCGACGGCGCTGACGGCCGCATCACGGTCATGCTTGACATCGTGCCCGATGACGACGACCCGCACGCCTGGCTGTCTGCGGTCGACGCCTTCGGTGCGGAACTCGCTCGCTGCCGTGTGCCGCCGACCTTCGCGCTCAACGCCGCGCGCGCAGCCGATTGGGTAGCGGCCGGCTTCGCCCGACCCAGATGAGTCGAGTCGCGGGACGCGCCCGCAGGGCTCGTCCAGGAGGCCTCCCTCGGTTTACCAGGGGCCAGCCGGGGTCAGCCCGGATTCGGTCGAAGGCTGTTTCCGCCCGCGCGCAAGGACTCGACGTGTCGGCAGGGTCTGACCACGACCCACCTCAGCGCAGTGGCCGCAGTCCGTCCAGCCCCGGGGTCTCCGGCGGGCCCAGTCGCATCAGCGTCAGACGCAAGGTCTCGACATTCTTCTTGTCCTGTGCCGTGGCCATGGCGTCAAGCAGCACCTCGCGGATCTCGCCGCTCGTCACGAGCTCCATGTCCCAGTCGGGGAACAGCCGCTCGCGCACCTCTTCGCTTTCGCTCAGGGTCACGACCTGGCGATGTCGGGGGTCGGCGCGGATGCGGTCCATCAAGGGCACGATGTGGTCGCGCGGGCCTTCGATCCACTGGAAGAAGACGCCGTCGCCGAACACCAGCATCCCGGTGATGCCCAGCCCCGGGTTGGCTGCGTGGGCCTGTTCGACGATGCGCGCCACCGTGTGTTCGTCCACACCTTCGGAAGCCAGACTGCAGTAGACGGTCTGGTACAGGGGTTGCCGCGGGTGGATTGGGCTGTCCGGTCCAGGGCCAGCGCTTCGTACGGGACAAGGGGCGCTCATGGGGCGGGTCTCCGGTGGGTGCCACGCTGCGGGAGCGCATGTGCGCAAGGCAATCCTGGCAGGGTAGCGCAGCCCGCGGCGGCGCGCGGCGCCTGGGGTCAAACCGCTGCTCGAACGGCCGGTTGGCGCGCGCGACGCGGTCGCACGGAGTGGGGCGATCGCGGCGGGCTCGTCGAAGCGAGGCAGCCCGACGGCTCGTTCACGTGGTGAGCAGGTGACCTGTCTTGACCAGGATGGTGCAGCCTTCGCGGCTGAAGGGCGTGTGCTCGCTCAGGTGCGGGCTGCGCAGCCATGTGCCTGCCGGATAGCGGCCGTGCTCGTCCTCGAACACGCCGTCGATCACATAGATCTCTTCGCCGCCGTAGTGTCGATGCCGCTGGAAGTAGGTGCCGGGCGCCCAGCGGACGAAGGCCGTGTGCCGCGCCCCGAAGGACTGAACGGGCAGCACCGACAGACCCGGAACCAGACCGGGCCGCCAGGCCCCGCGGCGGCTGTCGACGACGACCCGGCCGGCATCGTCCGACTCGAGGTGGCGCAGTTTCACGAAGAGTACGCAGCCGGGCTCCGAGCGCGGCGCGTGCGCCGAGCCTGGCGGGTTCTTGATGAAGGTGCCGGCGCCGTATCGGCCGGTCTCGTCGGCGAACTCACCTTCGAGGACGAGCAACTCCTCGCCCAGTTCGTGTGTGTGGGTCGGGAAGGTCGAGCCCGGGTCGTAGCGGACGATGGACGTGGCGCGTGCGACCTCACCACCGTCGCGCTCGACCATCCGCCGGTGGACGCCCGTGCTGGGTGCCGCCACCCAGGGCAGCGAGGTGGTGTCGACACAGGCGCGCTGGCCGAGGTCGGCGTGGATCTGGTGGTGTGTCATGGCGTGCATCATCCCCGATCCGCGCGCCTTGGATCAGGCCGGGAGGCTGTCGGACTGGGGCGTCGCCTCCCAGCCCCTCCTAGCCTTGCGTGTTGACATACACCGCGTACAGCGAATGGCTGGCCGCCATGAACAGGCGGTTGCGCCGGGCCCCGCCGAAGCAGATGTTGGCGCAGCGCTCGGGCAGGTGGATGTGGGCAACGGCCTGGCCTTCGGGGGTGAAGACGCGCACGCCGTCCAGCGCCGCGGAGTCCGCGCCGGGCGAGCCGTCGCTGCCCCAGCCGCACCACAGGCGACCGGTGGTGTCGACCGCGAAGCCGTCGATGGCCCCCGGGCCCTGGGCGTCGACCGCGAGGCGGCGATTTGACAGGTGGCCGTCGTCACCGACGTCCCAGGCCCAGATCAGGCGGTGCGGCCGCGCGCGGCTCTCCACGACGTACAGCGTGCGTTCGTCGGGCGAGAAGGCCAGGCCGTTGGGGCCGGCCAGGTCGGTCAGCATCGCTTGCAGGCGCCCGGTGTGCGGGTCGAGGCGGAACACGCCCTGGAAGGGCAGTTCGGGCTCGGCAGGCTCGCCCTCCCACCAGCCGTGCAGGCCGAAGGGCGGGTCGGTGAACCAGATGCTGCCGTCGCGCGCGCAGACGATGTCGTTGGGAGAGTTCAGGCGCCGGCCTTCGAAGCGATCGGCCAGCACGGTCAGGCTTCCGTCGTACTCGGTGCGCGTGATGCGCCGGCCCAGGTGTTCGCAGGTCAGCAGGCGACCCTGTCGGTCGCGCGCCAGGCCGTTGGCGTGTTGCGAGGGTTGGCGGAAGACGCTGAGCGCGCCCGAGGTCTCGTCCCAGCGCAGGATGCGGTTGTTGGGGATGTCGGACACCAGCAGGTAGCGTCCGTCGCCGAACCACACCGGCCCCTCGGCCCAGCGCATGCCGGTGGCGAGTTGCTCCACGGTCGTGCTGAAGACGCGCAGCCGCAGGAACGACGCATCGAGCACCTCGATGGCCGGGTCGGGGTAGCGCGCGCTGGGCACATGGGGCACGCACCATTGGCTGCCCATGGCGGTCGACGGGCCGGTGGAGGAGGTCATGTCGTCGTCCCCTGTGGCGGGTTCAGCTCGAACGGGTTCTCTTGCGAGCCCCGCGCGCGGTCATGGGCCCGGGAAGCGCTCAATCAGACGGGCCCATCTTCACGAAGGCGCCGCCCTGGAAGATGGCCGCCGGGTCACGCCGGTCGATCACGGGTTGCTTGGCTTCCAGTTCGGCGCGGAAGGCATCGGCGCTGTCCTGCGGCCGGTAACCGATATGGGCCGCCGGGGTGTTGTCCCAGAAGCGTGTGCGGTTGTCGCTGAAGCCGTAGATCACCGTGTGGCCGACGATCGGTGCGGTCAGCGATGCCACGATCAGGCGCTCGGTGTCGTCGAAGCTCATCCAGGTGGCGAGCATGCGACGGTCACGCGGCGCGGCGAAGGACGAGCCGATGCGCAGGCTGACCGTCTCCACGCCGTGGCGGTCCCAGTAGAGCTGCGCCAGGTTCTCGCCGAAGGCCTTGGACAGCCCGTAGAAGCCGTCCGGGCGTACCGGGTCCTTGGGGCTGACCACCTGATCCTGGCGGTAGAAACCGGTGACGTGGTTGGAACTGGCGAAGACGATGCGCGGCACGCGGTTGCGGCGTGCGGCCTCGTAGAGGTTGACCATGCCGACGATGTTGCTCGGCAGGATGCGGTCCCAGGGCTGCTCGTTGGAGACGCCGCCCATGTGGACCACCGCGTCCACGCCTTCCAGCAGGCGCATCATGGCGTCGGCATCGGCCAGGTCGGCGAGCATGATCTCCTCGCCGGGGCCGGCCTCGCCGAAGGGCGAGCGGTGGCTCAGCCGCAGGGTCTGACAGTAGGCCTTCAGGCGCGGGCGCAGTTCACGGCCGAGGTGGCCGGCCGCGCCGGTGAGCAGCAGTCGGTTGACGCGCAGGGCGGAAGCAGGTTCGGTCAGCATCGTCTTCAGGCCTCATCGAAGGGGCGGGGGCAGGGGTACGCCGCAGACCTTGGCAGTGCAGTGTTGATCGAAGAAGGGATTTGCCTCGACAATCCTGCGGAACGCGGCATGGAGATCAGTTGTCGTACAACTGTTCGTGTCGATTCTAGGGCAGCGTGCGGCGGTCTGGGGCTCCTGACTGCCGCGCCACATCGAAGCGAGGCCATGGATCTGATGGAGCATCGGGCGGTGGCGGACGCCTCGGGCCTGCCGCGGCGCCCGCGTAGCATGGCGCTGGCGCTGGCCGACGCACTGGCCGCGCGCATCCGGGACGGCCGTCTGCTGCCGGGCCTGAAGCTGCCGACCGAGGCCGGCCTCATGGCCGAGCACGGTGTCAGCCGCACCGTGGTGCGCGAGGCCCTGTCGCAACTGCAGGCCGCGGGGCTCGTGCGCACGCGTCATGGCATCGGCACCTTCGTGCTCGGCCCGCCATCCGAGGACGTGTTCCGGGTCGACCGCCAGCAACTCGAGACGCTGCGCGAGGTGATCGCCTTGCTGGAGTTGCGCATCTCCGTCGAGACCGAAGCCGCGGCGCTGGCCGCGCAGCGGCGCACCGGTGAGGACTTGCGAGTGATGCGCTCGGCGCTCGACGATTTCGCCCTGGCACTGGAAGAGGGCCGGGACGCTGTCGAGGCCGATTTCCGCTTCCATGCCGGCGTCGCGCGGGCGACGCACAACCCGCACTTCGCGGCCCTGCTGTCGACACTGGGACCGCGCATCATCCCGCGCGCGCGGTTGCGTGGCGAGCCGCCTGCCGTGCCGCCGGCGTTGGCCGATACCGCAGCGGCCGATCGACGCCCGGCGCTGCCCGACCAGGCCGAGGGTGCCGGTGCCGCCTCGGCGGTGGAGGCGGCACGCCTGGCCTACCTGCGGCGCGTGCATGCCGAGCACGAGAGCGTCCACGACGCCATCGCTGCAGGCGATGCGGAGGCGGCGCGAGCGGCGATGCGCACGCATCTGGCCAACAGCCGGGAGCGGCGGCGCCGCTCCGCGGAGCAGGCGCTGGCCGAGGCGGGTCATGTTGTACGATGACTGACCCAGATCCCTGCGCTTCTCACCCCGCCTGGTCCGTTCTGATGCCTGCGTCTTCCACCCCCACCGTCACCCGTCTCGAGGCCATCCCCGTGGCTGGCCGCGACGGCATGCTGATGAACCTGTCGGGGGCGCACGGCCCCTTCTTCACCCGCAACCTGCTGATCCTGAGCGACAGCGCCGGCCGCACTGGCGTGGGTGAGGTCCCGGGCGGGCAGGCCATCCTGCAGACGCTGCAGGACGCGGCCGACCTCGTGGTTGGACAGCCCATCGGGCGTTGGAACGCGCTGCTGCGCGAGGTGCGCGAGCGCTTCGCCGACCGCGACGCCGGCGGGCGCGGCCAGCAGACCTTCGACCTGCGCACCACCATCCACGCGGTGGCGGCGCTGGAGTCGGCGCTGCTCGACCTGCTGGGCCAGCACCTGGGCGTGCCCGTGGCGGCGTTGCTCGGCGAGGGCCAGCAGCGCGAGGCGGTGGAGATGCTGGGCTACCTGTTCTTCGTCGGCGACCGCACGAAGACCGATCTTCCCTATCTGGCGCCGCAGGACGAGCCGGAGGAAGCCGACGGCTGGCGCCGGGTGCGCCACGAGGTGGCGCTGACGCCCGAGGCCATCGTGCGCCAGGCCGAGGCCGCGCACGCGCGCTACGGCTTCAACGACTTCAAGCTCAAGGGCGGCGTGCTCGCCGGCGAGGCCGAGGTGGAGGCGGTGCGCGCGCTGCACGAGCGCTTCCCCCAGGCGCGCGTCACGCTGGACCCCAACGGCGGCTGGCTGCTGAAGGACGCTGTCCGCCTGATGCGTGACCTGCACGGCGTGCTGGCCTATGCCGAAGACCCCTGCGGCGCCGAGGGCGGCTTCTCGGGCCGCGAGGTGATGGCCGAGTTCCGCCGCGCCACTGGGCTGCCGACGGCGACCAACATGGTCGCCACCGACTGGCGCCAGATGGTGCACTCGCTCGTGCTGCAGTCGGTGGACATCCCGCTGGCCGACCCGCACTTCTGGACGCTCTCGGGCTCGGT
>CAZFVH010000201.1:0-6285 GCA_964522465.1 uncultured Rubrivivax sp.
GGGCGATGTCGTTGCTCTGCTTGTCGTAGCAGACCATCACCGCGCAGCCCTTGTAGTCGATGCCGTACTCGGTGTTGTCGTAGCCGATGCGCTTGATCGTGTCGCGCGCGACCTGGATGTAGTCGACATGCGCGTTGGTCGTGATCTCGCCGGCCAGCACCACCAGGCCCGTGTTGCACAGCGTCTCGGCAGCCACACGCGAGCGCGGGTCCTGGGTGAAGATCGCGTCGAGGATCGCGTCGGAGATCTGGTCGGCAACCTTGTCCGGGTGCCCTTCGGAGACCGATTCCGAGGTGAACAGATAATCTCTTGCCACTTGTGTGCTCCAGGTTGGGTTGAATCGGCGTGGCCGTTCAGGGTGCCCTGGAAAGCGGCGACGCTTTAGCGGTATTCGGGGCTTGGCCGAAAGGCCCGGTCCCGACGGCCGATTCCGGCCGCATCGCCCCGCAAGTTGTCCTTAACTCGGCGACCCGCCAAGTATACGAAGATGCGCGCCCTGGTCGGCTGGCTCTCGCGCCTGCCCTTGAGATGGATCCATTCGCTGGGCACTCTGCTGGGCTGGGTGGTCTGGTGGTCCTCGCCCCGGTACCGGCAGCGCGTGCGCGATCACGCCGCGCAGGCGGGTGTGTGCGCCAGGGACCGCCGAGCGAGCATTGCGCAGGCTGGACGCATGACCGCCGAGACCCCTCGGCTGTGGTTGCGTCCGACCCACGCGCTCCTGCAGGACCCAGTGCAATGGGAAGGCGCGGAATTCATCGAGCAGGCCCTGGGGCGGCCCGGTGGCGTCCTGCTGCTGACTCCGCATCTCGGCGCTTTCGAGGTCGCCGCGCAGGCCTACGCCGAGCGCTTCGGTGCGCGCCAGCCGATGACGGTGCTGTACCGGCCGGCGCGCAAGCGCTGGCTGCGCGACCTCGAGGCCGCCGCTCGGGCGCGGCCCGGTTTGTCCACCGCCCCAGCGACGCTGGCCGGTGTGCGGCAGATGCTGCGCGCCCTGCGCCTGGGGCAGACCGTGGGCCTGCTGCCCGACCAGGTGCCCCCCGAGGGCCAGGGCGTATGGGCGCCTTTCTTCGACCGCCCGGCCTACACGATGACCTTGGCGGCGCGTCTGGTGCGGCAGACCGGCGCGCTGCCACTGGCCGCCTGGTGCGAGCGCCTGCCGCGCGGCGCTGGCTATCGCGTGCGTGTGCAGGCCTTGTCCGCTCCGCTGCCGGCGCCCCCGTCCGCGAGCGGTGACCCCGGGTCCGAGGAGGCGTGGACGCTGCAGGCCACCCAGGCGCTGAACCGCTCGATGGAGGCGCTCGTGCGCCAGTGCCCGGCGCAGTATCTCTGGGGCTATCACCGCTACAAGGCACCGCGGCAGGGATCCTGATCGCCGGGCTGAGCCCGACAGCCGACCGTTGCTTGCCCCGGCCTGTCTTGGCAGACCCTGCGTGCGCCGGGGCGTCCGGCAGCTGGGGGCATCGCCGGACCGTCAGGTCGGCGCAGGGCCCGGCCACCGGCCACCGGCCACCGGCCACCGGCCACCGGCCACCGGCCACCGGCCACCGGCCATCGGCCACCGGCAGAGACGCAGAGACGCAGAGACACCGAGACATCGAGACATCGAGACGAGCGGCCCGGACGCCGTGACGCTGTCACGCCGTTCAGTGGCTCACTCCATGAGCCACTGAGACCACAGACTGTGGCTTGCCGGGGTCGTCCCGGCTCTTCCGCGCGAGGCCCGTCATGCCGCAGATCGCCCTCCCCCTCGAGTCCGCCACCGCCCTCACCGAGACCACGCTGCCCGCGCAGCGGCTCGACCCGGTGGGGTTTCGCATCGGCTGGGACCACGCGCGCCACGGCATGACGCCACCGGTCGACGCCCTGCACCCCGGGCACCCGGTGCGCCAGGGGTGGGAGGCCGGCCGCGCCAGCGGCACGCGCCGTCCCACGGCCGACACGCGGGCAGCGCGCCTTTGGCTGGCGTTGCGTCTGCAGGCCTGGGCGTGTGGTCGCGAGGTCGATGAGCGGAGCGTGACCCTGCGCGAGGTCTCGATGCTCGATGCGCAGCGGTGTCCGGTCACCGGGGTGGTCTTCTCCCGGACGCGGCACGACCTCCCACCGACCGCGGACGACGCCGTGCTGCTGCCCCTGGACCGCTCAGGCCCGATCTGCCGAGGCACGCTGGTGCTCGTGAGCCGACGCGCGGCGCAGGCCGCGCAAGGCGTGGACGCCGCCGGCGCGTACGGCCTGGCGCAGGCCCTGGAGGCCCGAGCGCCCGACGCCCAGACGCACGGGCTCGACGCCGGTCAGTGGCATCGGCTGTCGTCGCTGATGTCGATGCGCGAGCCGCAGGCGCACGCGCCGTTGGCGACGCGACCGCTGACGCTGCTGCCACCGCCACGCCTGACGCTGGTCAACCCCGCGCACGCGCTGCAGGCCGCACTGAGCTGGCGCCTCACACAGGACGACGCGCCGCCGACAGCCTCGGAAACTGCGGCCCCTCGGGTGAACGGCCTCCGAAGACTCGGTGGCCTGGACGCGCTGGCCATCGAACTGCCCGATGCCGCGACCCGCCGCTGCTATTTCCAGTTCCTCGGCACGCTGCTGGCGCGCAGGCTGTCGGCGGGCTCCAGCGACCCCGACGCCCACCTCGCACGGGCCGCGCTCGAGGGGGTCTGGACGCATCCACTGCTGCGCGCGCGCTGGGACGCCCTGCTCTCGGGGTTGGGCGCTGAAAGGTGTACCCGTCTGGCGCAGACCGTGATGCGAACGACAACCGGCACCCAGATGCCCTGGACCTTCCAAGCGACGCCCTCCGCACCCTGCGGGCCGAGTGACGCACCCGACGGCAGCGAGCGCTTGGCGCCGTCAAGTCATCTGCCACGGGGGGCCGCACGGTCCGCCCCGTCCAGACCGACCTCGCGCTCACGCGGGGCCGCGATCGCCGTCAAGCGGCTGCCTTCGGCGCGTCGCGGTTGGGGGCTCGCTGGGTCAGCGCCGTTGTCCGGTGCATCGGGCTGGTCGCCGGCATGAGCAGCCCCGCCTGGGGCAGGTCGCCGACGCGATGCACACCGGCGAGCCCGAGCGCGCGGTCGAGTTCGCTGTCCAGCGTGCCGAGCACGTGCTCGACCCCCGCCTGCCCCGCCACCGCCAGGCCCCACAGGTGGGGCCGCCCGACGAGCACGGCGCGCGCGCCCAGCGCCAGCGCCTTGAGCACATCGGTGCCGCGGCGCACCCCGCCGTCCATCAGCACCGGGATCCGGCCGTCGACGGCCTCGAGCACCCCGGGCAGCGCGCGCACGCTGGCCTGCGCGCCATCGAGCTGACGGCCGCCGTGGTTGGAGACGATCAGACCGTCCACGCCGTGGGCCACCGCCTGCCGGGCCTCGTCCGGATGCAGCACGCCCTTGAGCAGCAGCGGGCCGTCCCATTGCCGCCGCACCTCGGCGATGTCCTGCCAGTTCATCGCCGGGTCGAGCATGCCGGCCATGCGGCCGGCCAGATGCGCCACCGATTCGCGCTCGCGATCACGCACGTAGTTGCCGAAGGTCACCCGCGGCAGCTCGCTGCGCATCGACCACCACCAGGGCAGTTTGCGGGCGTAGTCCAGCCACTGCCGCGGCCCGAAGCGCGGCGGGATGGAAAAGCCGTTGACCAGGTCGCGCTCACGCTTGCCCAGCAACTGGTTGTCGATGGTGACGATGATGGCGCGGTAGCCCGCAGCGCGGGCGCGGTCGACGAGCTCTCGCGTGAAGCCGCGGTCGCGGTAGATGAACACCTGCATCCAGCGCGGGCCGTCGTGCGCCTGCGCGAGCTGTTCGATCGAGCACACCGAGCCGTGGCTGAGGCAGTAGACCGTGCCACGCGCCGCGGCCGCACGCGCCGCGGCGATCTCGCCCTGGGGCCAGAACAGCCCGGCCAGACCGGTGGGCCCGATCAGCACCGGAGAAGCCAGCCGCTGGCCGAACAACTCGATCGACAGGTCCCGCGTGGCCGCCCCGTTCAGCGGCTGCGGCAGCAATGCCCAGTCACCGAAGGCCTCTTCGTTGGCGCGCAGCGTGCGCTCGTCCTCTGCCGCGCCGTCGATGAAGTCGAACAGCGGCCGCGGCAGACGCTGCGCGGCCCGCGTGCGCAGCGCGGCCACGCTGTGCGCGCCTGCCGGCGTCATCCCAGGAAACCGGGCTTGGTGGCGCCCCGGCGCACCTGTTCGTCGGCCGCGGCCTCGGCCTTGCGGATGGCCGGCAGGCGCTGCAGCACCTCGGCCAGACGCTGCTGCGGGATCACGACCACGCCGTCGAGGTCGGCCACGATCACGTCACCACTGTGCACCGGCCAGCCCGCGATCAGCACCGGATGGCCGACAGTGCCCGGGCCGCTGCGGTGCGGCGAGTTCGGCGTGACGCCCATGGCCCAGGCGGGCAGCCCCACCTGACGGATGCCCACCAGATCACGCACGCAGCCGTCGGTGACGAAGCCGACCGCGCCCGCGTTGCGCGCCATGCCCAGCACCAGGTCACCCGTGACCGCGCAGGCCGTGTGACCATCGGTGGCCGCGACCAGCACGTCGCCGGGCTGCACCGAGGCCAGCGCGTGGATCAGCGCCAGGTTGTCGGCGGGGCCGGTGTGGCAGGTCAGCGCGACGCCGCAGAAGGCGTATTGATCGGCGATCGCCGAGCGCAGTCGATGATCCAGTGCGCCCGTGCCACCCATGGCGTCGCACAGGAAGCCGGTGGGCGTGCCACGCAACTGCTCGACCAGGGCGGCGTCGGGGCGCTGCACCGGAAGCGTCCGGATGGTCGGGACCTCTTCGATCATCGTGTCGTCTCCTGCGTCGTGTGCTCGTGGTTTTCGAGTGTATCGGTGGCCTGTGGCGCGCCCGCAGGCACAGTCCCTGACGAAACGCCTGCCAAGCGTGGGCTCTGCCATGATGTCGGGTGTCACACAACCCTTGAACCCTTGCCCAGGAGACCCGGATGCCGAAAGCCTATTGGATCAGCGTCTATCGCGAGATCCGCAATCCCGACGCGCTGGCCGCGTACGCACAACTCGCCGGCCCGGCTCTCGCCGCAGCCGGCGGTCGCTTCCTGGCCCGCGGCATGCCCGCCATCGTGAAGGAGGCCGGCTTGATGCAGCGCACCGTGCTGGTGGAGTTCGACAGCGTCGAGGCCGCCCGAGCGGCCTATGAGAGCCCAGGCTATCAGCAGGCGCTGGCCGCTCTCGGCGCCGACGGCGTGGAGCGCGAGATCCGGATCGTCGAAGGGGCGTGACCTGCGCGGGCAGGTACAGGCGCGATCAGCCGGTCAGATCGGATCAGAGGTCAAAACCGTAGTTCACCGTCAAGGGAGCATGGTCGCTGAAGCGGCTGGCCTTGTGGATGGACACCGAGCGCGCCGTGGCCGCAAGCGCCGGGGTGGCCAGGTGGTAATCGATGCGCCACCCCACGTTCTTCGCCCAGGCCTGGCCGCGGTTGCTCCACCAGGTGTAGCCCTCCTCGGTGGCCTGCGGGTGCAGGCGGCGGTAGACGTCCACCAGGCCGGTCTCGGCGAACAGGCGCGTCATCCAGGCGCGCTCCTCGGGCAGGAAGCCGCTGTTCTTCAGGTTGCCCTTCCAGTTCTTCAGGTCGGCCTCGGTGTGGGCGATGTTGACGTCGCCCACGAGGATGAACTCGCGCTCGCGCGCCAGCGCCTGCAGGCGCGGGAAGACGGCGTCGAGGAAGCGGAACTTGGCCTGCTGGCGCTCCTCGCTGCTCGAGCCGCTGGGGAAGTAGCAGCTCACGAGGCTGAGCCGGCGCCCCGGGCGGTCAAAGCGCAGCTCGACCCAGCGGCCCTCGTCGTCGAACTCGGGCACGCCGATGCCGGTGAGCACGTCGCTCGGCGCGTGGCGCGTGTACAGGCCCACGCCCGAGTAGCCCTTCTTCTGCGCGCAGTGGAAGTGCCCCGCCAGATCCCCGAAGCGCTCGAAGCGCCCGGCGATGTCCTCGGGCTGGGCCTTGAGCTCCTGCACCCCCATACAATCCGCGCCCGCCGCGGCCAGCCAGTCGGCCAGCCCCTTGGACGCCGCCGAACGGATGCCGTTCAGGTTGAGCGAAACCAGCCGAAACCCCACAGGAACACCCCCATGCAAGAGCCGGCCCCCGACGCCCTGGCCCAGGAGTTCGTGCAGTTCTCCGTGCAGGCGGGCGTGCTGCGATTCGGCGAGTTCAAGACCAAGGCCGGGCGGCTGTCGCCGTACTTCTTCAATGCCGGCCTGTTCGACGACGGCGCCAAGCTCGGCCGCCTCGCGGAATTCTATGCACGCCGCCTG
>CAZFVH010000202.1:0-6158 GCA_964522465.1 uncultured Rubrivivax sp.
GGCCCACACACAGGCTCAGCGCCATCAGCGTGACCATGTTCAGCGAGAAGCCGAACAGCTCCATGAAAAAGAAGGTGCCCACCAGCGCGATTGGCAGCGTCAGGCCGGTGATCACCGTCGAGCGCCAGGAGTTCAGGAACAGGAAGACGATCAGCACCGTCAGGATCGCGCCTTCGACGAGGGTGCGGCGCACGTTGTCCACCGCCACGCGGATGGGCCGCGAGGTGTCGCGCACCACCTGCGCGGTCATGCCCGGCGGCAGTTCGGCCTGCAGCGAGGTCACCGCGCGTGTCAGCCCTTCGACCACCTCGATCGTGTTCTCGCCCTGGTTCTTCACCACTTCCAGCGCGACCATACGCTGGCCGTTGTACAGGGCGAGCGACTCCACCTCCTCGGGGCCGTCGACCACGTCGGCCACCTGCCACAGGCGTACCGGCTGCTGCCCCGCGCCGCGCCGCGCGACGATGATCTCGCGCAACGCCTGCGGCGTCTGCACGGCGGCTTCGATCTGGATCACCCGTTCCTGTTCACGGGCGCGCAGCGTGCCGACCGGAAGATCCCGGTTCTCGGTGCGCAGGGCGTTGACGACCTGCTCGACGCCCACGCCCAGGGCCTCCATCGCCGCCGGACGCAGGTAAACATTGATCTCGCGCTTGCGCGCGCCGGCGATCGTGACCGAGCCGACGCCGCGAACGTTCTCGAGCCGCTTCTTGACGAGCTGCTCGGCCGTGGTGCTGAGCTCGGTCGGACTTCGGCTGCCGTCGGGCGAGGTCAGCGCCAGCGTGAACACCGGGCGCGAGGCCGGGTCGAAGCGCTGTATGCGCGACTCCTTGACCTCGGCGCGCAAGCGTGGCCGCACCAGCGCAACCTTCTCACGCACGTCGTCGGCGGCCTTGCGGCTGTCGACGTCGAGGTTGAACTGCACGATGACGACGGACACGCCTTCGTAGCTGCGCGAGAACACCTGGCTGATGCCGCCAATGGTGTTGAGCGTCTCCTCGATGCGCTGGGTGACCTCGATCTCGACGATCTCCGGCGACGCGCCAGGGTAGTCGGTGGAGACGACGACAGTCGGGAACTCGATGTTCGGAAACTGGTCGACCTTCAGGCGCTGCACGCCGAAGACCCCGAGCACGATGAAGGCGAGCATCACCATCACCGCCATGACGGGGTTGCCGATCGACACACGGGTGAACCACATCGTGGGCCACCTCAGCGCATCGTGGCCGCACCGGCGGGTGCGAGCGGCGTCGTGGCCGAGCCGCCCGGTGGCGATACGGTCCCGCCCATCGCAGACGCGCGCCAAGGTGCACCATCCGCGACCGGGCCGACCGTTCCGGCCAGCACGCGCTCGCCCTCGGCAAGACCTTCGAGGATCTCGACCACATCCTGCCCGGCCGACTTGCCTCGCACCCCGGTTCGAACCGTGCGTGTGACGATGCGCGGTCCTTCCAGGACGCGCACATAGGGCCAGGGCCGATCGGCACGGATGGCCGAGGGCGGCACGGCAAGTGCCCGGCGCTCGTCGAGCAGCACCTCGCCGCGGGCGAACAAACCTTGGCGCAGGCCAGGTTGTCCGTCAATGGACAGGTACACCGCCACCGCACGCGACCCCACCTGGGCGGTCGGGTTGATCCGTGACACGCGTGCCGCGATCTGGCCCGACACGCCATCCACCTGGAGCGTGGCAGGACGGTCCGGTTGTAGCCCTGCCACTTCTTCCGGCGCAAGCGCCACTTCGATCTCCATCCGGGACAGATCGACAACCTCCAGGATGCGCGCGTCCACAGGCGCACGCTCGCCCGGCTGCATCATGCGCTGCGAGACCCAGCCGTCGATGGGCGACGTCAGGGTGGCGTCGCCGAGCGCCTTGGTCGCCAGGTCTGCAGCGGCCTGCGCCACGGTCCAGGCCGCACGCGCTGCGATCTCGTTCTGCAGCGAGGTCTCGAGCGCGGTCGGCGAGATGAACCCCTGATCCAGCAGCGCGCGGTTGTTGGCCAGTGCACGGCGTGCCGTCTCGTGCTGCGCTTGCGCCGAGGCCACTTGCTGCTGCGCCTGCCGCAAGCGGAGGTCGAGTTCGGTCGTGTCCTGCCTTACCAGCACCTGAGTGCGACGCACCGGTTCGCCCTCGCGCACGGTGATCTCGACGATCTCCCCGGGCACGCGCGCCTTCACGATGGCGCTGCGCACGGCTTTCACGGTGCCCGACACCGGGACGCTGCGCGCCAGGGGCGCTGCGGTCACGGTCAGGATGTCGCCGGCTGTCAGTTCGAGCACGATGGCGTCAGCCGCCTGCGCCGCAGGGGCGGCGCTCGGGGTGGGCGGCTGGCGGGCCCGCATCCAGAGCATCAGTGCCGCCATCACCGCGGCGATCAGGACGACGACGAGCAACCAGCGCAGGCGACGATTCATGTGACGGAGGGCAAGGCAACTTGCACGCGCGCAGGACCCGAGGGGTGCGCTGCGCCGAGATGGCCGTGTGGCGGGAGAGGGGAGACGGGCAGCAGGGCCGATCCCGTGTCAGACCGGATCGAAATCAATTTAGCACGCGCCCTGCTGCACTTCTTTGCGCTGATGTAAAGCTTGCGCATCCTTCGAGGCAGACGGGCGCTTATCATTCCAGCCGGCCTTCAATCCTCCGAGAAAGACCTATCCTTGGATCCAATCCTGGCCCTGAAGGCCGCTGTGCTGGGCATCGTGGAAGGGCTCACCGAGTTCCTGCCCATTTCATCCACAGGTCACTTGATCCTTGCCGGGTCGCTCCTGGACTTCACGGGCGAGGTGGCCAAAGTCTTCGAGATCGCGATCCAGACCGGGGCCATGCTCGCGGTGATCTGGGAGTATCGGTTGCGTCTGTCCCGAACGGTCTCGGGTCTTGCGCACGATCGGCTCGCGCGGCGCTTTGCACTGAACGTCGCCATCGCTTTCATCCCTGCGGTGCTGCTCGGCCTGGCCTTCGGCGGGATGGTCAAGGCGCATCTGTTCCACCCGACCGCGGTGGCGACATCGTTCATTGTCGGCGGGCTCGTCATCCTGTGGGTCGAGCGCCGCCACCGCCGCCTGTTCGGGGATCGCGACCTGCTGGGTGCGCGCCGCGCGCGAGTCGAGACAGTGGACGACATGACCCCGATGGATGCGCTCAAAGTCGGCGTGGTGCAGTGCCTGGCGCTGATCCCCGGCACCAGCCGATCGGGTGCGACCATCATCGGCGGTATGGTGTTCGGCTTCTCGCGCCGATGCGCCACCGAGTTCAGTTTCTTTCTGGGGATCCCCACGTTGATGGGGGCCGGCGCGTACTCGGTGTGGAAGCAACGACACCTGCTGCAATGGTCCGACCTGCCGATGTTCGCAATCGGCACGGTGTTCGCGTTCTTCAGCGCCTGGCTGTGCATCCGCTGGCTGATCCGCTTCGTGTCCACGCATGACTTCACGGTCTTCGCGTGGTACCGGATCGCCTTCGGCGGGATCGTGCTGCTGACCGCCTGGGGAGGATGGGTCGACTGGAAAGCCTGAGGCGGTCGCGTCAGCGCAGGCTCAGCGTCTGACGAAGACCAGATCCCAGACACCGTGCCCGAGCGCCAGGCCCCGCCGTTCGAACTTCGTCAGCGGCCGCCAGGCGGGCCTCGGGGCATAGCCGGCTGACGCATTGGTCAGGGTCGGCTCATCCGCGAGCACCTGCAGCATCTGCTGGGCGTAGGGCTCCCAGTCGGTGGCGCAATGGACGTAGGCGCCCGGCGCCAGCCGACCGGCCAGCAGCGATACCAACAGCGGCTGGATCAGACGTCGCTTGTGATGTCGTTTCTTCGGCCACGGGTCCGGGAAATAGATGTGTACGCCGGCCAGCGATCCCGGCGCCACCATCTGCTGCAGCACCTGCACGGCGTCGTGCTGCACGATGCGCACGTTGTCGATGTCGGACTGCGCGATGCGCTGGAGCAGTGCGCCCACGCCCGGTGGATGCACTTCGACACCGATGAAGTCGGTGTCGGGACGGGCTTGGGCGATTTCGGCCGTGGCCGCACCCATGCCGAAGCCGATCTCCAGCACCCTGGGTGCTGAGCGGCCGAAGACGGCATTCCAGTCGGGCGTCTTCGAATCGAACGGCAGGATGAAGCGCGGGCCGAGTTCCTCTAGGGCCCGGACCTGTCCGCTGCCCATGCGGCCCGCGCGCAGCACGTAGCTGCGGATCGGACGGGTGCCCGGCGCGGAGTCTGCGCAGATGTCGGTGGAAGATTCAGTCATGGTCAAAGGCCCGCGCAGTCCGCGAGTGGCTACAATTCGGCAGTGTTGCGGGTGTAGTTCAATGGTAGAACGGCAGCTTCCCAAGCTTCATACGAGGGTTCGATTCCCTTCACCCGCTCCAGATTGCACGACGGCCACCCTTGCGGGTGGCCGTTTCGTTTGGTGGACCGGGCAGGACGTCGCCTGGCGATAGGGATTTCAGCTCGCCTCAGGCCAATCCGCACCTGACGCAAGCTGGGCTCGGATCGCCGGACCGTCGGCGTCCAGCCCCGGCGGCAGCCGCGCTGACACCGGCCGCTGCCCGTCGAACCGCATCGGTTGCGCGACCATTGGCAAGCCATCGCACTCCAGACGCATGCCGCGCGCCAGGATCTGGGCGTGTGAGAGCGCATCCGGAATGTTCAGGATGGGGGCGCAGGGCACCGCGTGGGGCTCTAACAAGGCCACCCATTCCGCAGTGGACTTCTCCGACATCCATTCCGCGATCGTTGGCACGAGGACGTCGCGATTTCGGACCCGCTTCGGGTTGGTGTCAAAGCGTGCGTCGTGTGCCACTTCGACGTGGCCGGCCAGCGCGCAGAACCGCTGGAACTGCCCGTCGTTGCCCACCGCCAGGACGATATGCCCATCCTGGGTGGCAAACACCTGATAGGGCACGATATTGACGTGGGCGTTGCCCATTCGGCGTGGCGTCGTACCGCCGACGAGATGATTGCTGGCCTGGTTGGCCAGCATCGCAATCTGGGTGTCGAGCAATGCCGCGTCGATGTGACGGCCGCGCCCCGTGCGCCCGCGTTCGATCAGCGCGGCCATGATGGCGCCGCTGGCGTACACGCCGGTGAAAAGGTCGGCCACGGCCACGCCCACCTTCTGCGGTTCGCTGCCGGGCGTGCCGTCCTTCTCCCCGGTGATGCTCATCAGCCCCCCGGTGGCCTGGATCGCGAAGTCGTAGCCGGCGGCGTGCGCATAAGGGCCGTCCTGGCCGTACCCGGTCACCGAGCAGTAGATCAGGCGCGGGTTCTGCGCCGCCAGGCTCGCGTGGTCGAGCCCGTACTTCGCGAGCTGACCAACCTTGTAGTTCTCGATCAGGACGTCCGCTGCGGCCGCCAACTGCCGCACCATCGCCGAGCCCTCATCGCTCGAGATGTCGATGGCGATCGAGCGCTTGCCACGGTTGGCGCTGAGGTAGTACGCCGCCATGCCCTGCGCCGGATCGCCCCAGTAGGGCGGGCCCCAGCCGCGCGTGTCGTCACCCGAGACCGGACGCTCGACCTTGATGACGTCGGCGCCGTAGTCGGCCAGGAGTTGCCCGCACCAGGGGCCGGCGAGCACGCGCGACAGGTCCAGCACACGGATGCCCGCCAGCGGGGCGGGCAAGGCGCCGAGGCCGGTCATTGGAAGGCCTGGATGCCCGTGATGGCGCGCCCGAGGATCAGCGCGTGGATGTCGTGCGTGCCCTCGTAGGTGTTGACCACCTCCAGGTTCACCAGGTGGCGCGCCACGCCGTATTCGTCGCTGATGCCGTTGCCGCCCATCATGTCGCGCGCCAGGCGGGCGATGTCGAGCGCCTTGCCGCAGGAGTTGCGCTTGAGGATGGAGGTGATCTCTACCGCGGCCACGCCCTCGTCCTTCATGCGGCCCAGGCGCAGGCAGCCCTGCAGCCCCAGGCTGATCTCGGTCAGCATGTCGGCCAGCTTTTTCTGGATGAGCTGGTTGGCCGCGAGCGGGCGGCCGAACTGCTGGCGGTCCAACACGTACTGGCGCGCGCGGTGGAAGCAGTCCTCGGCCGCGCCGAGCGCGCCCCAGGCGATGCCGTAGCGAGCGCTGTTCAGGCAGGTGAAGGGGCCCTTGAGGCCTCGCACCTCGGGGAAGGCGTTCTCCTCGGGGCAGAACACCTCGTCCATCACGATCTCGCC
>CAZFVH010000203.1:0-6134 GCA_964522465.1 uncultured Rubrivivax sp.
AGGTCTGGCTCAATGGCATGGAAGTGACGCAGTTCACCTACTTCCAGCAGGTCGGCGGCATCGATTGCCGTCCGGTGACCGGCGAGATCACCTACGGCCTCGAGCGTCTGGCGATGTACCTGCAGGGCGTCGAGAACCTCTTCGACCTGGTCTGGACCGACGCTGGTGGCAGCGTCCTGCGCTACCGCGACGTCTACCATCAGAACGAGGTCGAGCAGAGCGCCTACAACTTCGAGCACAGCGATGTCGACTTCCTCTCGAGTGCCTTCGCCGCGCATGAGCGCATGGCGCGCCACCTGATGGAGCAGCAACTCGCGCTGCCGGCCTACGAGCAGGTGCTGAAGGCCGCCCATTCCTTCAATCTGCTGGACGCGCGTGGCGCCATCAGCGTCACCGAGCGCGCGGCCTACATCGGGCGCATTCGCAATCTGGCGCGCGCGGTGGCGCAGAGCTACCTCGACAGCCGCGCGCGTCTGGGCTTCCCCATGGCGCCACGGGCCTGGGCTGACGAGGTGCTCGAGCAACGCGCGTCGCAGGACCACAGGAAGGCGGCCTGAGCATGTCGAACCACCTGACCCTACCCCTGCTCGTCGAACTCTTCGTCGAAGAACTCCCCCCGAAGGCGCTGCGAACGCTGGGTGAGACGTTTGCGCGCAAGCTGCACGAAGGCCTGGCTGCCGCCGGGCTCGTGGCCGGCGACGCCGCCGTGACGCCCTACGCCTCGCCGCGCCGTCTGGGCGCGGTGCTGGCTGACGTGCACGCCGTGGCTGCGGACCGCGCTGCATCGCACAAGCTGATGCCCGTGTCGGTCGGCCTGGATGCATCGGGCGCGGCAACGCCGGCGTTGCTGAAGAAACTGGCGGCGCTCGGCGCGTCGCCGCACGACGTGGCGGCACTCCGTCGGGCGCCGGACGGCAAATCCGAGACCTTGTTCCTCGACACTGTCGTGCCTGGTGCGACCCTGGCCGAAGGTCTGCAACGCGCGCTCGAGACGGTGCTCGCGGCGCTGCCCATCCCCAAGATGATGCAGTACCAGTTGGACGACGGCTGGCGCAGCGTGCATTTCGTCCGTCCCGCGCATGGCCTGGTGGCGCTGCATGGCGCCGACGCGGTTCCGGTGGCGGTGCTGGGCTTGCGGGCCGGCCGTCAGACGCGCGGCCATCGCTTCGAGGCAGTGGCCGATCCCGTGGTGATCGACTCGGCGACATCCTACGAGTCCCAGATGCGCGAGCAGGGTGCGGTGATCGCATCGTTCGCGCAGCGACGCGCGGCCATCGAGCAGGGGTTGGCACGGGCAGCCGCCGAGCACGGCTTGCGGGTCATCGAGGACGGGGCGCTGCTCGACGAGGTCACGGCGCTGGTGGAGCGACCGCACGTTCTGGCCTGCGCCTTCGACGAGCAGTTCCTCGCCGTGCCGCAGGAATGCCTGATCCTGACGATGAAGGCCAACCAGAAGTACTTCCCGCTGCTGGATGCGCACGGGCGTCTGACGAACCGCTTTCTCGTGGTCAGCAATATCCGGCCCGACGACCCGACGGCGGTCATCGAGGGCAACCAGCGGGTGGTGCGGCCGCGTCTGGCCGACGCTCGGTTCTTCTTCGACCAGGACCGCCGACGCACGCTGGCCTCCCGGGTGCCGGGCCTGGCGCGGGTCGTCTACCACGGGAAGCTGGGCACGCAGGCCGAGCGCAGCGAGCGTGTGCGTACCATTGCCCGCGCGGTCGGGCAGGCCCTGGGAGGGGCGGCCTTGGCTGACTTGGCTGACGAAGCTGCCACGCTCGCCAAGGCCGACCTGCTGACCGACATGGTCGGCGAGTTCCCCGAGTTGCAGGGGGTGATGGGGGCCTACTACGCCCGCCACGACGGTCTGCGCGAGGCGATCGCCGACGCCATCGAGGACCATTACAGGCCACGCTTCGCCGGCGATGCCCTGCCGCGCGGCGACGTCGGACTGGTGGTAGCGCTGGCCGACAAGATGGAGACGCTGGCCGGACTGTTCGGCATCGGGCAACTGCCCAGTGGCGACAAGGATCCGTTCGCGCTGCGCCGTCATGCCCTGGGTGTGGTGCGGATGCTGGTCGAGCGGCAGCTGCCGCTGGCAGCGGCGCACCTCGTCGACACGGCTTTCCGCGCCTTTCACGGAGGGCACGGACAGGCGCAGGCGGAGGTCCTGCGGTTTCTGGACGAGCGTCTGTCGGGCTGGTTGCGTGACCAGGGGTGGTCCGCGCGTGAGGTCGACGCGGTGCTCGCGCTCCAGCCCGACCGTTGGGCCGCTTTGCCGGCGCGCCTGGCGGCGGTGCGGGCGTTCGCGGGGCTGCCCGAGGCGCCTGCGCTGGCCGCGGCCAACAAGCGCGTGGGCAACATCCTGCGCAAGTCGGACGACGCCCCGCTGGTCGAGGTGGACGCGATGCGCCTGGTCGAGCCCGCCGAGCAGGCGCTGTGGCGTGCCGTGGCCGAAGCGACGTCGCGCTCGCAGCAGGCCTTCGAGGCGGGTGACCTGACCGCCTCGTTGCAGGTGCTCGCGGCGCTGAAGGCGCCGGTGGACGCCTTCTTCGATGCGGTGATGGTCAACGTCGACGACGCCGCGCTGCGCGCCAATCGTCTGGCCCTGCTGCGCGCCCTGCACGCGGCGATGAACCGTGTGGCCGATCTTTCTCGGTTGGCGGCCTGACCGGCTCGCCCTTGTCGCCCCATCGACCGGGGCGTCGTCCGCGCTGCCGTGCCGGCGCCGTCGGGTCACAGTCCGCCGGCTCGGGCCGACATAATCCGTCGGCATGAAACTCGTCATCCTCGGTCGGGACGGCATCCTCAACGTCTATCGTGAGGACCACGTCAAGGCGCCCGACGAGTGGCGCCCCGTGGCGGGGGCTCTCGAGGCGCTGGCGCAACTGAACCATGCGGGCTGGCACGCGGTGGTGGCCACCAACCAGGCCGGCATCGGTCGCGGGATGATCGACATGGCCTCGGTCAACGCGGTCCACCAGCGCATGATCGAGATGGCGCAGACGCGTGGCGCGCGCATCGATGCGGTGTTCTTCTGCCCGCACACGCCCGAGGAGCAGTGTGTGTGCCGCAAGCCGCTGCCGGGCATGTTGCTGGACATCGGGCGGCGGTACGGCGTGGATCTGCGCCAGGTGCCGGTGGTGTCGGACATGGTGCGTGACATGCACGCCGCCCATGCGGCCGGCTGCGAGCCGCACCTTGTGCGCAGTGGCCGTGCGGCCGACCTGTCGGTGCAGGCTCTGCAGTCTGCGAAGGCACAGATCCCCGGTCTGCAGGACCACGCCGATCTCATGGCCTGCTTCGAGCATCTGATGCGTCGGGAGGCCGATCCGCTGTCGCGCAGCGCGTCGTCGGCTGGCACGACGGCGGCGGGCACGGGGGTGGGCGCATGATTCGGCTGGTGTGGGGCCTGCGCTCGGCAGTCTTCGTGCTGTTTCTCGCGCTGACGGTCGTGCCTTGGGCGATCGCGATGTTGCTGCTGTCGATGGCCTGGCGTGGTCCGCGCCTGTACTGGCCGACGGTGGGCTGGCTGCGCCTGGCGATGTGGGGCGCGCGGGTCATCTGCGGTATCCGTCCGCAGGTTCGCGGTTTGGAGCACCTGCCCTCGGCCGACGACGCCCGCGGTGCGGTGCTGCTGGCCGCCAAGCACCAGTCGACCTGGGAGACCTTCTTCTTCCCGACGCTGATGCCGCATCCGCTGGCTTACGTCTTCAAGCGCGAGTTGCTGCACATCCCGTTCTTTGGCTGGGCGATGGGCCGGCTCGACATGATCCACATCGACCGCAGCCGGCGCACCGAGGCGTGGAACAAGGTCGCCGAGCAGGGTCGGCGCCTGTTCGCCGAAGGCGTCTGGGTCATCATGTTCCCCGAGGGCACGCGGACGCCGCGCGGTGGGCAGGGAACGTACAAGAGCGGCGCCTCCCGGCTGGCCATCGCCGCCGGTGTCCCCATCGTGCCTATCGCCGTCGCGTCGGCCCGGTGTTGGCCCAGGCGCAGCTTCCTGCTGCGTCCCGGGGTGGTGCCGGTGTCGATCGGCCGTCCGATCCCCAGCGCAGGCCGCCAGCCCGACGAGTTGATGCGCGAGGTCGAGGCCTGGATCGAGGGCGAGATGCGACGACTCGACCCAGACGCCTATGGCCCGCCAGCGGCAACGTCCTGATCAGGACGGGCCGACGGTACGCGGTCCGGTCGCCGCGGTGTCGACGCCCCAACCGTTCCAGGCCTCCCTCTTCGGCGACGGGTCCGCTGAGACGCTCCGGGCTGAGCTTGCCCCGGTCGACGATCGGCGCTTCTCGCATCCTGACGCCGCGCGCGAGGTCGTGCTCGAGGGGGTGCGCGTGGCCTACGCCCTGCGCCGTGCCCGGCGTCGCAGCATCGGCTTCGTCGTCGGCCCGCAGGGTCTGGCGGTCAGCGCCCCACGCTGGGTGGCGCTGGGCGAGATCGAAGCCGCGCTCCACGGCCGCGCACGTTGGATCCTGCGCAAGCTCGCAGAGCAGCAGGACCGCTCGCGCCGCCTTGACCAGACGCGCATCGACTGGCGTGATGGCGCTACGCTGCCCTTTCTCGGGCAGCCGCTGCGCATCGTCATCGACCCACGCACGCCCGGGACGGTGTTGCACGCCGAGCCGCTCGACAGCGATCCCTCCCTCGGCTCGAGCCTTCGAGTGGGTCTGCCGGCACCGGCCGAGCCGGCGCAGTTGCGCGACGCGGTGCAGAGCTGGCTGCAGCGCCAGGCGCGCCGTGTCTTCGAAGAGCGATGTGCTCACTTCGCCCCCCGCCTGGGTGTGCGCGTGCGCCGGCTCGCACTGAGTTCGGCGACCACGCGCTGGGGCAGTGCCAGTGCCGATGGATCGATCCGGTTGAACTGGCGCCTGGTGCACTTCGCCATGCCGGTCATCGACTACGTCGTCGCCCACGAGCTCGCCCACTTGCGCGAGATGAACCACTCGGCCGCCTTTTGGGACGTCGTCCGGTCGGTGATGCCAGACGTCGATCGCCTGCGAGAACGCCTGCGCGAACAGGTCCCGCCAGACCTCGGATGACCGCCGTGGTGCATGCGGCCGATGCCAGCCGCTGGTGCCAGTCCTATGGGGGGTGGGCCCCGCGCTTCGGGTTACATTGACGTTGACGTCAACGTCTGTAACCGCTGTCCTTTGTCCATGTCCACCCGCGAGTGTCCGAGTGCATCGACCGAGCCGCGGCCGTCTGCTGCGATGCCGGAGTCCGCTGCGCAGGGGCTGAGCATCACGGCGCTGGCGCAGGAGTTCGACCTGACGACGCGCGCGATCCGTTTCTACGAGGACATGGGCCTGCTGACGCCGCGTCGCATCGGGCGCCGTCGGCTGTACAGCCAGCGGGACAGGACCCGCCTGAAACTGACGCTGCGTGGCAAGCGCTTGGGGTTGAGCCTGCTGGAGATCCGACAGCTCGTGGACATGTACGAGAGCCCCTCGGACACGGCGGCACAACTGACCGCCTTCCTCGAGGTGCTCGAGCGTCACCGGCGTGATCTGGAGCAGCAACGCGAGGACATCGAGATCACGCTGGCCGAAATCTCTCTGCACGAAGCCCGCTGCAGGCAATTGCTGACGGCCGGCCGCACCCGTCGTCGCTCGGTGGCACGCGTGGCCGAGCCCTTGGCCGCTGCGACGGCCCCGTCCGCCCCGGACCCTGCCCAGGAGACCCCCTGATGAACCTCCCCGGACTCGACTTCCAGCTCGGCGCCGACATCGACGCGCTGCGCGACGCCGTGCGCGACTTCGCCCAGGCCGAGATCGCGCCGCGCGCCGCCGAGATCGACCGCAGCGACCAGTTCCCGATGGACCTGTGGCGCAAGATGGGCGAGCTCGGCGTGCTCGGCATCACCGTCCCCGAGGACGAGGGCGGCGCCGGCATGGGCTACCTCGCGCACATGATCGCGATGGAGGAGATCAGCCGTGCCAGCGCCAGCGTGGCGCTGAGCTACGGCGCGCACAGCAACCTGTGCGTGAACCAGATCCGCCGCAACGGCAGCGAGGCGCAGAAGCGCAAGTACCTGCCGCGGCTGATCAGCGGCGAGCACGTGGGCGCGCTGGCGATGAGCGAGCCCGGCGCCGGCTCCGACGTGATCAGCATGAAGCTGCGCGCCGTGG
>CAZFVH010000204.1:0-4357 GCA_964522465.1 uncultured Rubrivivax sp.
ACAGAGAATCCAGTCAATTTCTCATCTCCAATAACTGCGATCAGCCCGGACGATCAGCTCGAAGTGGCAATCGCTCAACTTCGTGAAGTCGCAATTTCGGAATTACTAGAGACTTTGTCCAAGGTTTCGCCAACGTTTTTTGAAAGAGTTGTTCTCGACGTACTCCATGAAATGGGGTACGGAGCAAGGCGGGCAGATCTACAGCAAGTTGGCGGCCCCGGCGACGCTGGGATTGACGGCGTGATATCTTTAGACCGCTTGGGATTGGAGAAGGTCTATGTACAAGCAAAGCGCTGGCAAGAGAATATTAGCCGCCCCCACCTTCAAGCCTTTTATGGCGCTCTTGCTGGACAGAAAGCACGCAAAGGGATATTTATCACTACGTCACTTTTCTCGCAACAAGCCAAAGAGTATGCAAAATCTGTAGAGGGCATGGTTCTTATTGATGGACCTCGACTGGCTGGGCTGATGGTCGATTGTGGAGTGGGAACATCCTCAAGGGTGGTAAAGATCCCCAAGATTGACAGCGACTATTTTGACGAGAATGCAGCGTAATTCTTGTTTGGAGGCGACACGATGTATCTTCCATTTACCGCCATAACCTAGGAACGACCTCAACTCCTGCGGACGACAGTCGACCAGATCAAGTGAGTTTTGCGGTCAACAAAAAAGGAGACTTCATGAAGCTATTTTCGTGCGGCAATACAAAAACCACACAAATCGGTTACATCAATCGGCACAACCAACTATGCACAGGTCATCGTGGCGCCCCCGGAACTGATCATGGCCAATTATCCTATCGTATGGCCTGTTTGAGCGCGGAGTGTGGTCACATCTACGGAGCAAATGGAACCGATATTTTTCAGCGGAAGTGCCCCAATTGTCAATCTGGGGCACCAGGAATTCCGTATTGACAACCCATAAGTTGGTAATTCGCCTGCATCCAAGAATCAATTCCACGGCGTCTCTGGCCACACCACATTGAACGGGTCGGCCTGCTCGGTGATGTCGCGCAGCGCCTGCCGATAGGCCAACCAAGCTCGCCGAACTTCATCCGCCATCGGCACATCAGGCAGTGCCGCCCAGTCGGAGGCAGCCAGCAGCGTATTGCGTTGTTCGCGCACTATCGTCAGTTTGGATGCTCTGGTTGGTATTGGCGTCCATCGCCACGCCTGCTCGTCCCAGCGCCACGTCACGAGCGCGTTGTCCGCCGGCCTCGAAGGCTGGAAGGGGATCAGGTCGCCCGATGGAACGTCCACCCGCCATCGCTGGTGGTCATGCTCGCCCGACAACACTGCCATTCCAGCAGGGGTGTTGCGCCGCACGAAGTCAGGATCACCCGACAGGCGCGCTCCGGTGAATTCACCGGTGTCAAGGTCGTAAACGCTGTAAACCATCTCACTTCATCACAAACAGCAAGGTGATCGTCAACCTCTCCATGCCGTAAGCCCAGAGGCCGCCGCCGCTCGGGTGCTGGTGTGCGACCTCGCGGGTGCCGACGCTCCACTGCGCGTTGCCCCCGGGGTACTCGCGGGTGTACAGCGACACCGGGGCATACCGGTCGATGGGCTGGCAGTACTGCAAGTCGTTTGACGGCCCGATGAAAGCATCGATCAGGAGGTTGCCCGGGCCAGTGCTGCTCGGAAAACCCGCATCCCGAACGACCCCCTGCCAGAACGTCCCCCACAGGATCAGCACCAGCCGTCCCGCGTTCGGATTGGAGAAGCTGCCGGAAATATGCGCCATGGCGGTTCAGGAGTAGGAGCTGTAAGCGACGCCGGCCGCGTCGTAGAATACCGATGTCAGCGTCACGGAGTTGCTCGCAATCTGCCCTGCGGTCAAGGTGCCGCGGATAGAGGCGGCCTGCAGTTCGGCGGTACCGTCGGCGTTGATGCGCCAGCCTGCGCCGCTCGCACCGCTGGCGTAGTTGGTGGACTGGATGTAGGCGCCAACCTTCAGGGCCGCGCCTTCGAGCTTGTCAACGCTCAGCGCCGTGATCTTGGCGTCCGTGATCTCGGCGTCACCGATCTTGGCCGTCGTGATCGCACCGTCCTCGATCTTGGCGGTCTTGATCGTGGCGTCGGCGATCTTGGCGTTGTCCACCGCCAGGTCGGCGATCTTGGCTCTGGTGATGGTTGCGTCCGCGATGAATGCGGTGTCGATGTAGACCCCGGCCGGCACCGAGACACCGTTGATCGTCCCCGCCGTTGTGAGCACCACAAAGGGCAGCACCTGGGGACTCGTGCTCCAAGCGGAGCCGGTCCAGTATTTCGTCACGGCCGGATTGAGGCTCGTGTCGCGCCAGACCTGGCCCTTGAAGAGCCCGGTGGATGGCGCCGTTGCGGATTCGGTGGCCGCCCCCGCGATCCAGAACTTGTCTGCACGCACCCCGAACTCGCTGGTGGGCGTGGCGTCATTGGCCGTCGAGGCCAGCCCGTAGCCCGACACGTGCCCGGCGATGTCGATCTTGACGGTGTACTGGCCGCTGAGCCCGGTGATCGAGCCGGCATTGGCGGTCAGCGCCTGCTCCACCGTGACGCCGGCACCGCCAGCAGCATCCAGGCGTGCCGTGACCGCCGTGAAGTCCTGCGCTGCGGCCGTTGCTGAGTTCGCCGCATTGGTCGCTGATGTCGAGGCCGAGGAAGCGGATGTCGCTGCGGCCGATGCGCTGTTGCCTGCGTTGGTGGCTGATGTCGAGGCCACCCCCGCCTGAGTGCTGGCCGTCGCCGCGGACGCGGCCGCGTTCGACTCAGAGGTCGCCGCGTTGGAGGCATAGGTCTGTGCGCTCGATGCGCTGGTGGCCGCATTGGTTGCCGATGTCGCCGCAGCGCTGGCCGACTGGCTCGCCTCGGTGGCCTTTGTGGAGGCCGTGCTGGCGCTCGTGGCGGCCGCGCTAGCGCTGCCTGCTGCGGCGTCCCTGGCCGACTCAGCAGCGACCTTGGCCGTGTTTGCGGCCGTTGCCGATGTGCCGGCATTGCCAGCTTCGGTGGATGCTGTGGACGCGCTTGCCGCCGCGGCAGTTGCGCTGCCTCCGGCAGCATTGGCGCTGTTGGCCGCGTTGGTGGCCGACGTGCTGGCGCTCGAGGCCGATCCCGCTGCGTTGGTCTCAGAGGTGGCGGCCTGGGTGGCACTGGTCGAGGCGTTGGAGGCCGAGGTCGCCGCGTTGGTGGCAGACGTGGACGCAGCGGAGGCCGACTGGCTGGCCTCGGTTGCCTTGGTGGTTGCCGTCGACGCGGAGGAGGCTGCCGCCGTTGCGCTGCTCTGCGCGCTGTCCCGGGCTGACTCGGCTGCCACCTTCGCGCTGTCGGCCGCAGTGGCTGAGTTGCCGGCACTCGTCGCGGAGGTCGATGCGCTTGAGGCGCTGTTGGCAGCCGCTGTTGCGCTGCCGCCTGCCGCACTGGCAGAGTTCGCGGCGTTGGTGGCCTGGGTGGTTGCCGTGGCGGCCGAGCCGGCTGCTCCGGTCGCTGAGTTCGATGCGCTGGTTGCGGATGTGCTGGCGTTTGAGGCGGCCGTCTCGGCGTTGGTCCTGGCTGTGACCGCCTGGTCCTTGGCCGCAACCGCACCCGTCTGTGCGAGAAGGGCGTTGGCCTCTGCAATTGCCGCCGACGAGGCACTTGACGCTGCAGCCGCCGCGCTCGCTGCCGCGCTCGCCGTGGACCCATAGGTCGTCTCAAGGTCGCCGACCTTCTTGACGAGGCCGGTCGCCGGGTCGTCGATGAGGTCGATACGACTGCCCAAGTCCGTGTAGAGCTGCGACTCGGTGATCTCGCCCGTGAGGGCAGCCAGCAGCAACGAAACGTCCTGCCCCGTCACCGCCACCAACCCGTTCGTCCCGCCCGCCGGGCTGACACTCAGCAACCCGTCGGCGCTCTCCCACTTGATCCACAGCCGCCAGGTCGTCGACGGGTTGCTCGGGTGCGCATGCACCGTGCCCGTGAACTGGGTGATCTCCACCGCGTCCGCGAACACCGGCAGCGGGTCGCCCTGCGCCACGATCTTGCCGTAGACCCGCGTGCGCAGGTGTCCGTGTCCCTGGGTGTACAGCGGCGCGTCGTGCTCGATGAAGACGTTGCTGATGGCCGCCGACACCGTGAAACCCGTGGGCGTGGGCGGCGGCGTCAGGTCGGGCTCCTCGGCCTGGACCTCGGGCGCGATGGGCAGCGCGCCGCCGGCGGCCGCGGCCTGGCTGGCCGTGTAGCCGTCGCGCAGGCGGGCAAAACCGCCCTCGATCAGGTCGCGCAGCGTGATGCCCCGGTCCAGCGGGTCGCCGGTGCGGCCCAGGTAGGTCATGACCGCCTCGCGCAGGCGCTGCGGGAAGTTCGGGGCGTTCGGGCTGGGAAGGTCGTTGCGGGCCATG
>CAZFVH010000204.1:4457-6131 GCA_964522465.1 uncultured Rubrivivax sp.
CCTACACCTGCGCCAGCTCGGCGATGCTGGTGGCAATCGCCGCGCTCTGCACCGCGCCCGTGCCCTCGAGCTCGATCTGCCACTCCACCGCCATGAAGCCCGCCGGCAGGCGGAAGGCCTGACGATTGGCCACGGTCTGGGTGTGGCGCAGCACACCGTCGGCGTAGACCCGCATCGTCACCGGGTAGGCGTCGGCTGACACCTCGCCGGCCGCGAAGCACAGCGGCCGGGGCGCGCGGTGCAGCTTGCTGCGAAAGCGCCAGGTCATGCCCGAGGCGCCCGCGTCCCAGCGCCGCACGTTGGCGCCGTCCAGGACGTAGAGCTGGTCCAGCAGCTCGTCGAAGTGCATGCCCTCGTAGCCGGCGTCGAGGAAGTAGATCCCGGCGCTCGGGTCGCCAGGGTTGACCATGAAGCCCTTGCGCGTGGCCCCGCCGTCGGTGGAGTAGCTGCCGAAGTACAGGCCCTCGTACAGCCGCCCGACGATGCTGGGGGGCACCAGGGCCTGCCAGTCCTTGCGGGTCATCAGGCCAGCGGTGAGGATGCGCGCGCCGCCGCTGCCGTACCAGCACAGCCCGTCCTCGCTGGCCCAGGCCACGCCCGAGCCCATGCTGACGATGGAGCGGGCTGAGACGCAGCCCTGCGGCAGATCCAGAGGGGTCTGATCCATCCCCTCGGGCGTCGAGCCTGCCACCAACAGCGGCCGGCCCGTGGTGAGCACCAGCAGCGCCTGCCCGAACACGCCCAGGCCCACGGGCTTGCCGTCCGGCGGCGCGATGTCGTACTCGGCCGGCCAGGCGTAGGGCACATATGGCTCGCACAGGCGCACCGCGTTGCCGCTGATGCCGGCCAGCATGCCGTTCCACAGCGCCGTCAGGTGGGTCAGGTTGCCCTCGGTGCCAGCGCCAGCGCCCACGGGCACGCCGGGGGCTGGCAGCCAGGTCGTGGTGGGCAGGACATCCTGCAGCGTGCGGTTGTCGTCGGTCGTGCTGCTGTCCCCGAGGGCGATCTCGCGCAGGAAGAAGAACTCGGTCGCTCCGCTGGCGCCCGTGGCGGTGCGGTAGATGCGCCTGCGGTTGACTCCGTAGTTGCCCGCGGGCACGGCCGCGAACCCGCCGATGGTGGCCGTGTCGTCGGTCTTGCGGGTGTTGGCCGCACTCGGCGGGCTGGGCGCGCTCTCCCAGCCCCAGTCGTTGACGTAGGTGTAGACGTAGAACACCGTCTGGTTCAGCGTCGAGGTGCCGCCGGCCACGGTGGTGACGGTGGGTCCGGTGGCCGGCGCCGGGATGCCCAGCGCTCGCGTGGCGGTCGGGTTGTCCTGCGGGTCCGTGGTGTCCAGCGCCAGGTTGTCGGTGACCTTGGGCGCGCCGTCGCCGGTGAAGTAGGTGCGCTCGGTGGTGTCGGCCGGGTCGAACCCGCGAACGGCATGCACCGGGCTCGAGGCCCAGCTCAGCCAGGCGGTGGCGTCGTTGGCCACATCGCGGCCCATGCGGTAGATGCTCTTGCGGCCCGCCGGCACCGTGGCCACGGTCAGCGGCTGCAGCCAGGCGCGCAGGTCGCCCCGGCCGGGCTTCTGGTTCAGGCTGACCACGCCCTGCGTGTCGGGCAGCAGCGTCGGGTGCAGCGCGCGGTTCTCGCCGGCAAAGCCGAGCAGGCGGATGACGGGCATGTCAGGGC
>CAZFVH010000205.1:0-6011 GCA_964522465.1 uncultured Rubrivivax sp.
CCGCAAGCCCGCCTGCGTCAAGGCCTGCCCCACCGGCGCACGGCTGTTCGGTGACGTCAAGGACCCGGAGTCCGAGGTCTCCCAGGTCATCCGCGAGCGCGGCGGCTACGCGCTCATGCCCGAGTGGGAGACCAAGCCCGCCAACCACTACCTGCCGCGGCAGGTCACCGCAGCGGCGGTTCCGGCAGGCGCACCCGGCGCGGCGGCGCAGCCGGCGGCGGGCGCAGGGGCGGGTTCAGGCACGTCGGCCCACAGCGGGGAGGCTCGATGAACCCGGCCTTCTCCGTCATCTCCTTCACCGTCCTGGCCGGGGCGGCGCAGGGCCTCGTCGTGGCGCTGGCCTGCGCGGCGCTCGGGGGCGTGGCGGCCGGGCGGGGCTTCCTGCTCGCGGCGCTGGGCCTGGCGCTGACGATGCTGGTGGCCGGGCTCGGCGCGTCCTTCCTGCACCTGGGCCGGCCCGAGCGCGCCTGGCGCGCAGCCGCCATGTGGCGCACCTCCTGGCTCAGCCGGGAGGTGATCGTGCTGCCGGCCTTCACGGCGCTGGTGGCGCTGTGGTGGCTGCTCGCGTGGGGCGGCCACGCCGCGCCGGCGCTGCTGGCCGTCGCCGCGCTGGCGCTGGCCGCGCTGCTGTGGCTGTGCACAGCGCAGATCTACGCCTGCCTGCGCTTCATCCAGGAATGGGCGCACCCGCTCACGCTGGTGAACTACACGCTCATCGGCCTGGCCAGCGGCTGCGTGCTCGCCTGCGCGCTCGCGGCGAGCTTCGGCGAGCGCGCGCTGCTGGCCGCGGCCGCGCCCTGGGCGCTGACGCTGACGTTTGCCGCCTGGGCCGGGCGCACCGCTGCGCTGCTGCGCAACACCGGGCTGAAGCCCAAGTCCACGGCGCAGAGCGCCACCGGCATCCGCGCCGGGCGCCTGGTGCAGAAGTCCATGGGCATGTCGGCCGGGGCCTTCAACACGCGTGAGTTCTTCCACCGCGCCAGCGCGCTGGCGGTGCAGCGGGTGCGCTGGGCGCTGCACGGGCTGGGCTTCGCGTTGCCGGCGGCGTTGATGGTGGCGGCAACGCAGGTGGCGTCCATGCATCCCGCCTGGTGGTGGCTGGCCGTCGCCTCGCAGGCGCCGGGGTTGATGGCCGAACGCTGGTTGTTCTTCGCACAGGCGCGCCATCCGCAGAACCTGTACTACCAGACCGTTTCGTGATCGCTGCCTGGCGTGGTGTCGGTCACGCCAGGGGTGTTAGATTCCGTTGCGATGACGGCAGGCTCGACGGATCCGAGATGATCGAGGCGTGTGCGAGTGAGCCGCCCGCAGCCGCCAGCGGCTGGACGTCGGCGGGATCGCCAGGCCGGATACGCCGCCTCGAAGACGGTTTTCACCCCACACGCCGTTCGGGTCAGCACCGATGACCCGCCTGGCCTGGCGCTATGCCCGGCGCGCCGTCAGCCGCCGAACCGGCCACCTGCCCGGTGCAGTGCGGGGCCTGCTGTGGGCGATGGCCGCGGCCACGCTGTTCAGCTTCCTGAATGCTCTGGCGCGCTGGCTGGCGCAAGACGTCCCGGCGATGCAGTCGATGTTCCTGCGCTATCTGTTCGGTGGGATCGTGATCCTGCCAATGATCTGGCATCAGGGGCTGGCCGCCTACCGCCCCAAGGCCATCGGTGGACAGTTCATCCGCGGCGCGGTGCACACGACAGGTCTGGCCTTGTGGTTCATCGCCCTACCGCAGATCCCGCTGGCGGACACCACCGCCATCGGGTTCACCACGCCCCTTTTCATCCTGGTGGGCGCCTGGCTGCTGTTCAGCGAGCCGATGCGCTGGGAGCGCTGGCTCGCCACCGCCCTCGGCTTTTTCGGTGTCCTCATCGTGGTCGGGCCGCAGCTGTCGCTCGAGAGCGGTGGCCCGGGCCTGTACCATTTGGTCATGCTGGCGTCAGCGCCCTTGTTCGCGGCCTCTCAACTGATCACCAAGGCACTGACCCGCCACGAAAACACCGGCACCATCGTGGTGTGGCAGGCGATCACGATCACACTGTTCAGCCTGCCGCTGGCGGTCGCCGTGTGGCAACCGCTGGCGCTGTGGCAGTGGGCCGGGTTTTTGCTGTGTGGACTGATCGGGAGCGCAGCGCAGTTCTGCCTGACGCGCTCGATGGCCGTCGCCGACATCTCGGCCACACAGTCCGCACGCTTCCTGGAACTGGTGTGGGCCGCCCTGCTGGGTTGGGTCGTCTTTACCGACATCCCCACAGCCACGACACTGACTGGCGGCGGGCTGATCTGCGCAGCCACGCTGTGGGTGGCGCGACGCGAGGCGCGGCGCACCGCAAGCGCCCCGAACAGCACAGCGCAGGGCGCAAGCACCTCGTTCTCACCGGGTGATGGCCTGCCGGCACCCGAGGCCCCCCCGCCCCCCAGCGCCTCACGATGATCCTTCACCGCCTGGCGCCGCGCCTGCCCTTCTTCTACGGCTGGGTCATCGTCGCCGCCGTCTTCGTGATCATGGCCTTTGGTGTCAACGCGCGTACCGCGTTCTCGCTGCTGATGCCACCCATCCTCGCAGAGAACGGTTGGGATCGGGCCGCCACCGCCGGCGCCTTCTCCTTCGGCTTCGTCATCACCGGTCTGATGAGCCCTGCACTGGGCCGCCTGATGGATGTCAGTGGTCCGCGCCTCGTGATGGGCGTGGGCGTTGTGGCCACGGCCGCAGGGCTGATCGGCGCCGCCTGGGTGCGCGAGCCCTGGCACCTGTATCTGACACTGGGAGTGCTGGTTGGCGCGGGCAGTTCCTTCCTCGGCTACACCGGCCAGGCCCTGTTCCTGCCGAACTGGTTCTCTCGACGGCGCGGGTTGGCGATCGGGCTGGCTTACGCCGGTGTAGGGGTGGGGTCGATCGTGCTCTTCCCATGGTTCCAGGCGCTCATCGTCGGTGTCGGTTGGCGCGAAGCCTGCATCGCCCTGGGCGTGGCAGTGCTGGTGATCGCGGGACCGCTCACACTGCTGCTGCGGCGCAGGCCGGAGGACGTCGGGCTTCGCGCCGACGGCGACACGGCGGCCGGCACGGCAGGCAGCACCGCCAGGGCGCGCAGCGCCGTGGTCGACCAGGACTGGGCGGCTGTCGAATGGACCCTCGCCCGCGCTGTGCGCACACGCCGATTCTGGTGGGTGGCCACAGCGCTGTTCGGCGGGCTGTATGCCTGGTACGGCGTGCAGGTGCACCAGACACAGGTGCTGGTCGAGACCGGTTACACACCCACGCAGGCGGCCTGGGCGCTGGGCGCGGTCAGCCTGTTCGGCATCCCGGGGCAGATCGCGCTGGGCCACTTGTCGGACCGCATCGGACGGGAGATCGTCTGGACGCTGGGCTGCCTGGGCTTCGCGCTGACCTACTCGGCGCTGCTGCTGCTCGCACCGCTGGGGGCGCACCCCGCCCTGCTGTGGGCGCTGGTGCTGGCGCAGGGACTGCTGGGCTATGGGATCACACCGGTCTTCGGCGCGGTGCCGGCGGAGATCTTCCAGGGCCGGCACCTGGGCGCCATCTTCGGCACCCTGATGCTCGGCGGCTTCGCCGGCGGCGCGCTGGCGCCCTGGTTGATGGGGGCGCTCCACGACGTCACCAGCGGCTACGGTCTGGCGTTTGCCAGCGGCATTGCCGCAAGCGCACTGTCGATCCTGGCGATCTGGCGCGCGGCACCACGCAAGGTGCGGGTCGTCGCTGGTCGCGCGCCGCGCTGAAAGAGGACCTTCCCGAGATGATGATTCCCTTGATGCGCTGGCGCGACGAATGGCGCGAGCCCGGCGCTGTGAGTGCCGACCTGATGGCCGGACTCACCGGTGCCATCGTCGTCCTACCGCAGGGCGTGGCCTTCGCCACGCTGGCGGGCATGCCGCCGCAGTATGGTTTGTACGCAGCGATGGTGCCCTGCATCGTGGCGGCGCTGTTCGGATCGAGCCGGCTCATGGTCACCGGCCCTGCGAACGCGATCTCACTGACGACCATGGCGCTGGTCGCGCCGCTGGCCGCCATCGGCTCGCCACAGTACGTCTCCCTCGTGCTGACGCTGACCTTCCTCGTCGGCGTCCTGCAGTTGCTGCTGGGGTTGGTGCGCGCAGGCCGCCTGGTCGACAAGGTGCCCCACTCTGTGGTGGTCGGGTTCACGGCAGGCGCCGCCGTGCTGATCGCCAACAGCCAGATCGGGCCGCTCCTGGGCATCACGCTGCCCCGGGGGTCCAACGTGTTCGAGAACCTTCGAGAAGCGGCCTCACGACTGGAACAGACGCAGGCGCTGGCCGTGCTCGCCGGTGTGTCGACGATGGCGATCGCTGTCGTGGCGAAGCCTCTGAACCGGTTGGTACCTGCCATGCTCGTTGCAGTGGTGGGTGCCACGCTCATCACGCTGGCCGCCCAGACGCTGTGGCCGCACGGTCCGGCACTGCCGACCGTGAGCGCGCTGCCCGGCGCGCTGCCGCCCTTGTCCTGGCCCGACCTGTCGATCGACACCGTGCGCAGCCTGTTCGGCGCGACACTGGTGATGACGCTGCTGGCCCTGACAGAGGCCTCGGCGATCGCCCGCTCGGTGGCGCGTGTACGGGGGGACCGGCTCGACGGCAACCAAGAGTTCATCGGGCAGGGCCTAGCCAACCTGGCCGGCGCTTTTTTCTCCGCCTACCCGGCCAGCGGTTCGTTCAACCGCTCCGGGGTGAACGTGGCGTCCGGCGCCCGTACACCGCTTTCGGCCATCGCCGCGGCCCTGTGGCTGATGCTGATCCTGAGTCTGGTCGCACCGCTGGCCCGTCACCTGCCGATGGCGGTGATCTCCGGGCTGCTGATGATCGTGGCCTGGGGGTTGATCGACCGCCGGGAGATCGCACACCTGTGGTCCGCTGGCTGGCGCGAGAGCGCTCCGATGGTCGTGACGCTGGTGGCAACGGTCTCGCTGTCGCTCGAGTGGGCGATCCTGCTCGGGCTCGCGACAGCGATGGTGGCGCGGTCCGTCTGGCCCCACGGGCCGAAGCCCGGAGCCTGAGCGTGTTCGCGCCGCCGTGGATGCGGGTCGCGCGTTCGGAGATTGCGGACTCGCAACCCACCCGCGCGGCGCCACAGGACACTGCAAATGCGCCGTGCAGAGGCAGCAAACCCTCGGCCGGCGCGCAGCTGGGAGATCCGCCCGAGCGGATCGAGGTGGCCACCTCCGGGAGGGTCACCATGGACGAAGACGATTCTCAGACGGCTCGCGGGCTGAAAGGCCGGAACCGGGGTCTTCGCCGGGCCTGCCCCATCGCAAGCTGGGGCAGGCTGTCCTGCGTGCACAGCCTTGGGCCCACGCTCGCACCCAGGGCGGCGCCCACGAGGGAGATCAGCGTACTGTGGCCTCGACCTTGCCTCTCAGCTTGATCAACACCGGTCGGCCGTGGCGATCGACCGTCTTGCCTGCGGCCACCCTGATCCAGCCTTCGCTGAGGCAGTATTCCTCGACATCGAAACGTTCACGTCCGTTGAAGACGATGGAGATCGTCCGCTGGAGCCATTGCGGGTCGTGGAAAGGACTGCGCGGATCGATCGCGAGGCGATCGGGCAACGCGGGGGCCGTGACATCGTTCATCGTGAGCTCATCAGGACATGCAGCGCCAACATTGTCGCTGCACGGCGTCGGGTCGGACCGCTGAGCTCGGGCGTCAGTCCAGCTTCAACTGGGCCAGGAAGAGCGCGAGTACGGTGATGGAGCCAATGCCCAGGGAAAAGAGGGCCACGCCCACGCCGTAGATCCGGGTCACTCGCTGCCGGGTGTGCTGCATCTTCGTCTGTGACATGGGTATTCCTTGATGGGGAGAGCGAGTGATCGCACACGTGCGCCAACCGCGAACGTTCGGGTCATCTGACACCGACGGACTCGACGTGGCCAGTGATTTCCTGGCCGGTGAAAAAACAAAAGCCTCGCCGGGACTCGGCGAGGCCTTCGAGATTGGTGGGCCCTGTAGGATTCGAACCTACGACCAACGGATTAAGAGTCCGCTGC
>CAZFVH010000206.1:0-5964 GCA_964522465.1 uncultured Rubrivivax sp.
CCGGAGGATTCCGGGCCGTAGATCTCGATCACCCGGCCCCTGGGCAGACCGCCGACGCCCAACGCGATGTCCAGGCCGAGCGAGCCGGTGGAGACGACCTGGATGTCTTCGACGGCTTCGCCATCGCCCAGCCGCATGATCGAGCCCTTGCCGAACTGCTTCTCGATCTGCGCCAGCGCTGCCTGCAGCGCCTTGGCCTTTTCGGTGTTCAATGTCTTCACGGGTGCGTCCATGTGCGGGGCTCCTCGGGGAATGCGGGGTTTCTGTCGATGGAGCCAGTATCGCAGAAACTGGATGAACATACAGCTCTTTCGGGGCCTCCCGTTGAGCCCCTCCGATGGGGGTTCCGGTTTGGCGCCGAGCCGGTCCCGGGCGGGACAACAGGCTGCCAGGTGCATGTGTTCCTGGCCTGGGAGGCTGTCGGCGCCCCAAGCCCGACAGCCTCCTAGAATCGAGGAAAAGGGATTGTCGCGCCAGGGCGGTCCCGCATCCTTCCGGCGGCCACCAGAAGTCGCCCAGTGCTGAGGAGACCAACGATGCGGATCCTGATTGCGGAAGATGACCAGGTGCTGGCCGACGGGCTGCTGCGCGCCCTGCGCGCGGCGGGTTACGCGGTCGACCAAGTGGCCAACGGGTCCGAGGCCGATGCAGCCCTGGCCTCGCACGAGTTCGATCTGCTGATCCTCGATCTCGGTCTGCCGCGGATGAACGGTCTGGACGTGTTGCGGCGCCTGCGTGCGCGGGGCTCGAGCCTGCCAGTGCTGATCCTGACAGCCGCCGACAGCGTCGAGCAACGCGTCAAGGGCCTCGACCTCGGAGCCGACGACTACATGGCCAAGCCCTTTGCCCTGCAGGAGCTCGAGGCGCGGGTGAGGGCGCTGACCCGGCGCGGTCTGGGCACGGCCTCGGCGCTGATACGCCACGGGCCCCTGACCTTCGACGCCACGGGCCGGGTGGCCTACTTCGAGGAACGGATGATCGACCTGTCGGCGCGCGAGTTGAGCCTGCTGGAGGTCCTGTTGCAGCGCGCGGGGCGTCTGGTCAGCAAGGATCAGCTCGTCGAGCGTCTGTGTGAGTGGGGCGAGGAAGTCTCGACGAACGCCATCGAGGTCTACATCCACCGCCTGCGCAAGAAGATCGAGCAGGGGCCGGTGCGCATCGCCACCGTGCGTGGGCTCGGGTACTGCCTGGAGAAGATCCCGGGCTGAAGGGTCCGTCGCGCCGGGTGCATGCGGGGCGGTGGCCGATGCCGGTGAGACGACGATGGCAGAACTCGCCGCCCCCGCCCCCCGCAAGCCTCAGCGCTCGCTGTTCGGTGAGATCCTCGATTGGATGCTCGCGCCGTTGTTGCTGCTGTGGCCGATGAGTCTGGTGCTCACCGGCGTCGTCGCGCACCAGATCGCCAATGGCCCTTATGACCGTGAGCTCGGCCAGGCGGCGCGTTCGCTGGCGCGCCAAGTCGTCACCGAACCCGCGCCCCGGCCCGGGGTGATGCCGCGCACGCGGCTGAACCCGGGGCGCTCGCTGGAACTGCTGCGATCGGACGACACGGACCGGGTCTACCTGCAGGTGCTGGGCGTGCGCGGCGAACTGGTGGCCGGTGACGCCGATCTGCCATTGCCGCAGGATGAGCCGGTGGTTGGTGGCGGCGTGCGCTTCCGCGATGCCGAGATGCGCGACGAACCGGTGCGGGTGGCCTACCTCTGGTTGCCCCTGCCCGGCACCTTCGACCGACCCGGCGCGCTGGTGCAGTACGCGCAGACGCTCGACAAGCGCTCGCGCCTGGCCACCGAGATCATCAAGGGCGTGATCCTGCCGCAGTTCGTGGTGCTGCCGCTGGCCGTGCTGCTGGTGTGGCTGGCGTTGTCCAAGGGGATCGGTCCACTGAACGCCCTGCAGCAGCGCATCCGTCAGCGCGACAGCAGTGACCTGAGCCCGATCGACGAGCGCGACGCCCCGGAGGAGGTGGGCCCGCTGGTGGCGTCGATCAACGACCTGCTGCAGCGGCTGGACCAGTCCCTCGCCACGCAGAAGCACTTCCTTGCCGACGCCGCCCACCAGCTCAAGACACCGCTGGCCGGTCTGCGGATGCAGGCCGAGGTCGTCGCGCGCGAGATCGATGCCGGCCGCCGCGACCCAGCCACCCTGAAGGCGTCGCTGCAGCAGATCGCGCTGTCGACCCAGCGCGCGGCGCATTCGGTCAACCAGCTGCTGGCCATGGCCCGGGCCGAGGACCGCGAGCAGGCGCTGCGCACCCAGCCCGTCGACTTGGCTGCGCTGACGCGGGATGCCGTGCTGGACCTCTACCCCAAGGCTCAGGACAAGCGCATCGACCTGGGCTACGAGGGCGCAGATCCCGGCCGCGCCGCCACGTTGGAGGGCCAGCCGGTGCTGCTGGGCGAACTGGTGCGCAACCTGCTGGACAACGCGCTGCAGTACACGCCTGCCGGCGGTGTGGTCACGGCGCGCGTGCTGCCCGACCCCTTCGGTCAGGTGGTGGTGCTGCAGGTGGAAGATTCCGGACCGGGGATCCCCGAGGCCGAGCGCGAGGCGATCTTCCGGCCGTTCTACCGAGCACTGGGAACGGGCGTCGACGGCACGGGTCTCGGTCTGGCCATCGTCCAGGAAATCGTCAACGGACATGGCGCGGAGATCACGGTTTCGTCCGTCCATGCCCGGCCGGTCGGCCCGGCCCAGGGACCGGGCGCGTTGTTCACCGTGCGCTTCCCGCTGCGGCGCGATACACGGCCTTAGCGGCCCGCCCCGGTGACCTGCCGGCTGGCGATGCCAGCGGGGCGAGCCTGCTCAGGTCGCCGGAGGCGCTGTGTCGGCGAAGCTCGCACGGGCTTGCAGCTTGGTGCTCAGCTTGGCCAGATTGGGATGGCGCTCGCGCCAGTCGATCTGTGGGAAACGGAAATCGAGGTAGCCCAGGGCGCAGCCCGTGGCGATGTCGGCGAGCGAGAAGTGGTTGCCGTTGCACCAGGGCTTGTCACCCAGCAGTCGCGACATCGCAGCCACACCGCTGTCGACACGGCTGAGTTGCCGGTCGATCCAAGCCTGGGACCGCTGCTCGACCGAACGCCCCTTCCACGTGGCCTCCAGGCGCGCCAGGATGGCCGCGTCCAGGACGCCATCGGCCAGCGCTTCCCAACTGCGGACCTCTGCGCGCTCCCGACCCGACGGCGGGATCAGCTTGCCCACCGGCGACAACGTATCGAGGTACTCGACGATGACGCGTGAATCGAAAATCGATTCACCCCCTTCCATAACCAGACAGGGCACCTTGCCCAAGGGGTTGGCCTCCAGGATGGCGTCGCTGTTCCAGACGTCTTCCAGCACCAGCTGGAAGTCCAGCTTCTTCTCGGCCATCACGACGCGGACCTTGCGGACGTAAGGGCTCGTCAGTGCGCCGATCAACTTCATCGTCATTGTGTATTCCGTCCCATTCGCACAGTCATTCTATGGGTGGGGTTTCGCATTCGTGCACTGTGGAATAGGGCAGCAGGCCTTGCCAGTTCCACGGATGGCTCCCCGGTTCGATACCGGGGCTCGAAACCGATGTCTGCATGAGGCGTTTGGGATGTCCGGCGCGTGCGTGGCCCCGCCGGACGGACGTCCTCCGCTGCGGGACCGACTGTCGCACCGGCACGACGCCGCCCGTGTGGCCTGTCAAGCCTTGGGCGCCCCGAAGTCGATCGTCGCCGGCCGGCCGGGCAGCGCCAGATGCATCGTCAGCGATGGCGACGACGCCAGCACGCGCCCGCCGCGCACCACGAGCAGCCGGTGCGCGCGTCGCCTGAGGGCATCGGCGGGGCTGTCGGCCTGGAGCAGCACGAAGTCCGCCCGGCAGCCAACCTCCAGGCCGTAGCCCTCGAGCCCGAGGATGCGCGCCGGGTGCGCAGTCACCGCGTCGAAGCAGGCGCGCATGCCGTTCTGCGACGTCATCTGCGCCACGTGCAGGCCCATCGTCGCCACCTCCAGCATGTCGGCCGTGCCCAGCGCATACCAGGGGTCCATCACGCAGTCGTGGCCGAAGGCCACGGTCAGCCCGGCGGCCATCAGCTCGGGCACCCGCGTCATGCCGCGGCGGCGCGGGTAGCTGTCGTGCCGGCCCTGGATCGTGATGTTGATCAGGGGATTGGCCACCACCGACAGTCCGGCCTCGACCATCAGTGGGATCAGCTTGCTGACGTAGTAGTTGTCCATCGAGTGCATGGACGTCAGGTGTGAGCCGGTGACGCGTCCCTGCAGGCCCAGGCGCTGCGTCTGGCTCGCCAGCGTCTCCACGTGCCGTGACATCGGATCGTCGGTCTCGTCGCAATGCATGTCCACGCGCAGCCCGCGCGCGGCGGCGGTCTCGCACAGCAGGCGCACGCTCTCGGCCCCATCGGCCATCGTGCGCTCGAAGTGCGGGATGCCGCCGACGACATCCACCCCCATGTCCAGCGCTCGCGTCAGGTTGGCTTGCGCGTTCGGGCTGCGCAGCAGGCCGTCCTGCGGGAAGGCCACGAGCTGCAGGTCCAGCCAGGGCTTGACGCGCTCACGCACGTGCAGCAGCGCTTCCACCGCCAGCAGCCGGTCGTCGCAGATGTCGACATGGCTGCGGATGGCCAGCAGCCCGCGCGCGACTGCCCAGTCGCAGTAGGCCAGCGCGCGCTCGACGATCGCATCCTGGGTCAGGTGCGGCTTGAGCTCCCCCCACAGCGCGATGCCCTCCAGCAAGGTCCCGCTGGCGTTGACTCGCGGCAGGCCGTACGACAGCGTGGAATCCATGTGGAAATGTGCGTCGACGAAGGGTGGGCTGAGCAGGCAGCCCCGGGCGTCGACGGTCTCGATGCCCTCGGGGGCAGGCAGGGCCGGGCCGATGGCGGCGATGTGCCCGTCCAGGGCGAGCACGTCGACGCCCTGGCGGCCGTCAGGGAGGGTGGCGTTGCGGATCAGCATGTGCGGAGGAGGGTCGGATGATGCGCCGCGCAGGATACGCGCACACGGGACGGTCGGCCTGCCGTGGTGTCGCCGCCCCCGGTCGGTGCCCGCGGTGCAGCCATTCGAAGGTTTCGAACACTGACGCCAAAGCCGCCGCGCTGCGGCCTCGGGCGTGACACGAAAAATCCACGCTCTTTGAAACCCAGACACAGGAGTGCTCCATGGCCAAGGTTCTCGTTCTCTATCACAGCATGTACGGTCATATCGAGACGATGGCGCAGGCGGTGGCTGCCGGCGCGCGCGAAGTGGCCGGCACGCAGGTCGACCTCAAGCGCGTGCCCGAGACGATGTCGCCCGAGGCCTTTGCCGCAGCCCACGGCAAGGCCGATCAGGTCGCCCCGGTGGCCACGCCCGACGAACTGGCGAACTACGACGCCATCGTCTTCGGCACGCCCACGCGCTTCGGCAACATGACCGGACAGATGCGCAACTTCCTCGACCAGACCGGTGGGCTGTGGGCGCGCGGCGCACTGATCGGCAAGGTCGGCTCGGTGTTCACCTCCAGCGCGACGCAGCACGGCGGCCAGGAGAGCACCCTCCTGACCTTCCACCCGACGCTGCTGCACCACGGGATGATCGTCGTCGGCCTGCCCTATGCAGAGCCGCGCCAGATGGGCCTCGACGAGATCAAGGGCGGCAGCCCCTATGGCGCCTCTACCATCGCTGGCGGACAGGGCGAGCGCCAGCCGAGCGAGCAGGAACGGGGTATGGCGGCCTTCCAGGGCCGTCACGTCGCGACGATCGCGACCAAGCTGTTCGGCTGAACGTTGCGGGGACGCAGCCGAGCTCTGCGCCTCTGAAGCGCGATGGCGGGCGGCCGGGGCCGCCCGCATTCAACCTAGATCCGGCAGTCGACCGCTTGTCTGCGCTGGCAAATGCTTGACCACGCGTAAGATTCCGCTCACGGCCTGCTTCACCCCGGGGGTGAGACCGCTGCACACCCGATCGAGCCGTCCTCGACCACGCCAGCGGCGTTGC
>CAZFVH010000207.1:0-5909 GCA_964522465.1 uncultured Rubrivivax sp.
GGGCCGAGCACTTGGCGCGCTTGTCCTCGGAGGGCCGCTACACACCGCCGGCCCGTTGCGAGATCCACGTGGGTGAACTGGACTGGCAGAGCGTGCCGGCCAACGTTCAGGCGTTCGCCGCGCCTATCGGGATTCCGGTCACGGTGGTGCCGGGCCTCGGACACATGCTCGGTCGCGAGTACGTCGGGCCGCTGCTGGACCGGTGGCTGCCGGCGCGCGCCCCGGCTTGGTAGCCAGAACGCCGTCTCCGTCGGCGATCAGACGCGACCGTGTCCGATCCGTCCGCCCTGATCCTCGACGCGCGCCCAGAAAGTGCTCTTGCGCGCGTGCTTGGCCCGGACGTCGGCCGTGAAGACCTCGTGCTCGGGCAGTTGGGATAGGCTGACCCCTCTGTCGGTGATCTGCTGCAAGCGTTGCCAATAGCCGGCCGCAGGCCCGTACGCGCGGAAGTTGGCCTGCTCCGGGATGGCGGTCAGCAACGCTCGGTAGACGACGGTCTCGCCGAGGGGGCAGTCGTGCGCGCGCAGCGATTCGGCCAGACGGTCGAGCCGGCCGTGTTGTCCGCCCTCCAATCGCGATGCGTTGGTGAGAAGGCATTCCTCGGCTCCGCGCGTGTCGTCGATGTTCAGCAGCAGCGTCGCTGCCGCCTCGACGTCACGGTGTTCGCGTGCCAGCCGGCGTGCGTGGTCGATGGCCTCGGTTCTCGCCGATTCCGGCAGATGCTCGATCCACTGCTGGAGGTCGGCGCGGGACAGGGTGCGCTCGAACACGCGCCGCCGGACCGGGGCGCTCTCCTCGAGCCGGCCGAGTTGCTCCAGCGCTTGTGCTTGCAGCGTCAGTCGGGAGGTCTCGAGGTGGCCCCAGGGGCCCTCGAGCCAGGTCAGGGCGTCGGCGGGACGGTTGGCTTCGAGGTAGGCGCGCGCAAAGACCTCGCGCTGTACCGGGTGGGGGTCGGGCTGGAGTTGCAGCGAGGCGCGTACCTTGATATCTGGGTCCCGCAGGGAGGTGGCCAGCAAGGAAAGCGCGCCTACCCATCTGAAGGCGTCCAGGGGTGGATCTTCGTCTGCCCCGGGGTCCTGGAGTGTTTGGGACAGGCGCGCCTCGAGTTGTGCCACCAAGGCGCGCTGGGCGTCCTCGCCGAGTAACTGGTGCGCCTGCTGCAGCAGGGGCTCGCGGGCGCCTTGGCGGTCGGCCGCGTAGAGCCCGAGCAGTCGGTCCGGCCACGCATCGGCAGGTGTTTCGCAGCGAGCGGCGGCTCGCAGCCAGTGCCCGCACGCCGCGCGCACGGCCATGCCGATCGCGCCGTCGGAGTCGTCGGCTTGATGGAACCAGTCAGCGTCTGCCTCGATGAACGCCTGGAACAGATCAAGGGCTGCGGGCGGGTCGTGTGGCAGCAGTTCCTGCGCCACCTGATCCAGCCATTCTTCGAGTTCGCGGCCGAAGGCCAGGGCCTCGCGCCGCGTCCGAAACCGGCTCGGCTGCCGCCATGCCGACAGCGTCCTCCGAAATCCGGCCGAGAGCTTGTCCGGCCGATCGGCCCACCGCAGGCGTGCCAGCCGCGCCCGTATGTCCTCGTCGTCGCGGGCCAGGTCGAGCAGCAAGGACACCAGGGTGTCCGTGTCCTGGCGGCGCAGGAAGGTCTCCAGATCTTCGGAAGAGGGTGGCTTGGGGTGAGGCATCGCGTCGAGCTTACTCCCGGCGCTGGACGGCGCAGCGCAACCGCGAATGCGCCTGTGACGGTTCATCATCCGACATGATCGACGCTGTGATTTTGTCCAGATCACCTGGTGAGCCACCCCACCATCAGACTGCCGTGAAGCGCCGCCTCCCGCCTAGGCCCGCTGCACCTCACCCCATCCCTCGAGCACGATGCACCGCAAACCCCCGATCCACCCCCTGCTGCTGATCCTGCTGGCCCTGCTCTTGATCCTGGCCGCACCTTCCGCCCGCGCCGACTACAACCCCGGCGTCACCTGGTTCGAGCATGTGGACGAGGTACACGTCAACGCCGACACCACGCACCTGACGAGCTTTGCCGGCCGCGCCGCGCAGGCCGCGGCCTACCAGGCCGGTGCACGCTCGCGGGCCGACGCGACGCTGCCGATCCTGCGCTCGGCCTATCGCAGCAGGAACATGCCGGGTTACCGCAACAGCGACGCCGGCTTCCTTATCGCCAGGACGTTCTAGTCTGTGGCGCTCTCAGCCCACCCAGAGGACACCATGGAAATCGCTGACTGGACGAAGGCGTCCACATCTAAATCCAGCTCACCCGCGCACGATCGACGCGCCTTCCTCGTGCGTTGCCTGGCGCTGGCGCCGTTGCCGGTGGCAGCGCAGACCGCGACTTTGCCGGGACCCGCGCAAGACGGGTCCAAAGCCCGGATTGCCTTGCCGGCGGGGGAGTTGCCGATCGTGCTGCGGCGCGTGCGTGTCGACACCGCCATCACCGGCCGCGCAGCCAAGACTCGGGTGGAGCTTGAGCTGCTCAACCCGAACCGGCGGGTTCTTGAGGGTGAGCTTCAGTTGCCGCTGCAGCCCGGGCAGAGCGTGACCGGCTTCGCGCTCGACATCGACGGGGAACTGCGTCCCGCCGTTCCGGTGGAGAAGGCCAAGGGACGCCAGGTCTTTGAGGACATCACGCGCGCCCGCGTTGACCCGGCGTTGCTGGAAGCGACCGCCGCAAACAACTACCGGCTGCGCGTGTACCCGCTACCACCGCAAGGTTCTCGCCATGTCGTGATCGAGATCTCGGAGTGGCTGCAGCCCACGGCCAGCGACCGGCTAGCGTGGCGGCTGCCGCTGCGCTTCGAGCAGCCTATCGGGCATTTCGAGCTCGCCGTCGCCGTACAGGGGGTCGATGCGGCAAGCGTCGAGGCTGCCCTTGGCGCGGCGCGCCTGCCGGCGAGCGGCCTAGGCGACAACGTGGCGCGCGTCGACCTGCGACGCGAGAACTACCTCGGAAGAGACATTCTGATGTTGACCCTACCGGGTCGGCTGCCGCCCGGCGGCGTGGCGAGCATCGAGACCTGGCGGGACCGAGACTATTTCTACGCGGAGGTTCCGCTGATCCCGCGGGTTCTGGCGCGCCCGCGGCCGAAGCGCGTGGCCTTACTTTGGGATGCGTCGGGCTCGGGCGCGAATCGCGATCACGCGCGCGAATTCGCTCTGCTCGACGCCGCATTCGCGGACTGGAGTGCGACGACGGTGGAGCTGTTGGTCGTGCGCGACGTGGCCGAGCCTGTCGTGCGCTTCGACGTCGTCGGCGGCAACTGGTCGAGCCTGCGCAGGCGCCTGCAGGCCGAGCCCTTCGATGGGGCGAGCCGGCTCGAGGCCTTTGGAGTGCCAGAGGGCGCGGATCTGGCGCTGCTCTTCAGTGACGGCCAGAGCACCTATGGTGCGGGGTCGCTGCCATCCACGACCGTACCAGTACATGTCTTCAGCAGCGGGCCTGGTGCTGACGTCCCTCGCCTTAGCCAATTTGCGGAGGCAACCGGCGGGCGCCATGTGGATCTCGCACTCGTATCGGTGGCGCGCGTGTTGCAGATGCTGCGCGAACAAACCACGCGAGTGACAGCGCTGCGCGGCGTAGGGACGGATCAGTTGGTGGCGGCCTCGACCCTACCCGAGCACGGCCGAATCGCCATTGCCGGCCGCCTGCTGGCACCCGACGCCGAAGTGGAGGTGGAAGTCCTCGACGCCGACGGTTCCCGTCGTGTGCTGCCCGTGCGGGTGCGCGCGCCCGCGCGTCGTCACGGGCGAGGCGACGTTGCGGTCGCGGTGGCGGCACAGCGGTGGGCAGCGATGACGCTGGCGCCTATGGAATCCGACGCGGAGCGCCATCGCGCTGCCATCGAGCGAATCGGACGCGAATTCGGCATTGTTACGTCGCAGACTTCTCTGATCGTGCTCGACAGCGTGGCCGACTACGTGCGCCACGGTATTGAGCCGCCCGCCTCACTGCTGGCGGCGTGGCGCGAACAGACGGCTGTCGCCGGGGTGCAGGCTCAGGCTGACCTGACCAGTCACCTGGACCGCGTGGCGGCACGCCACGCCGCAAGGGTGCGGTGGTGGGCGCGGCGGTTTCCCAAGGGCGCATCGCCGCCGCTATCGCGGGCCCCTCAGGTCGTGGAGCAGGCCTCCGGCGGCGCGGCACCCGTTCCACTGCCGCTAGTGCGAATCGCGCCGCCTCCGGCCTCGCTGTCCCTGGATATGGCGGCACAGGCTGCCGCGGGAGCGCACTCAGACCGGCCAAACCAGGAGCGAGTGCGCGAATTGCGGACTGACCTTGCCTCGGGCATGGTCGCAAGTGAGCGGGCTCGAGGGGCCCAGTCGGAGGTTCAGCTTTTCGCGGAGAGAAGACCAGATGAACGTCAAACGGTGAGACCTGAGCATTTCCCGGTTGCGGCCAGCATCCGGCTCGCCCCCTGGGTCCCCGACTCGCCCACCATGCGCCGTCTGCGAGACGCCACCGACGCCGAACGCTACGCGACCTATCTCGACGAGCGTCCCTCGCATCTCGCGAGTACCGGCTTCTTCCTCGACGTGGGTGAACTCTTCCTCGAGCGCGGGCAGACGGCACTCGGTCTGCGCGTGTTGTCGAACCTGGCGGAGATGCAGTTGGGCAACCGCCACATCCTGCGCGTCCTGGCCTATCGCCTCATGCAGGCCGGGCACGTTGAGACCGCCGTGCCCCTGCTCGACCAAGTGGCGCGGCTGGCCCCTGACGAGCCCCAGTCGCTGCGCGACCTCGGGCTTGCACACGCAGCGGCAGGGCGCCTGCAGCGTGCGGTCGACCTACTGTGGCAGGTGGTTTCACGACGTTGGGATTCCCGCTTCCCCGACATCGACATGACCGCGCTGGCCGAATTGAACGCTATCGTTGCGCATGCTCGCGCCACGGGTAAGGCGGTGCCCGACACGCGAGCCGTGGACGCGCGGTTAAAGCGCAACCTGCCACTTGCGCTACGAGTAGTGTTGGCCTGGGACAGCGACAACACGGACATCGACCTGCACGTGATCGACCCCAACGGCGAACGTTGCAGCTACGAACGCCCGCTGACCTACCAGGGCGGCCGCATGTCGGCAGACTTCACCGGCGGCTACGGCCCTGAGGAATTCGCCTTGCGCGACGCCAAGCCCGGTACGTACACGGTGCAAGCCGAGTTCTTCGGGCACAGGCAGCAGGTCTTGACTTCGCACACAACGTTGATGGTCAAGCTCACCACCGGTTTCGGTACCGCGCACCAGCAGGAGCGCGACCTCGTGATCAGGCTGTCGGGCCAGAAGCGTCTGTTGACGCTGGGAAGATTCGAGGTCAGTTCCGGCAAGGGATTGAAGTGAGCTCACTGTCCAGGCTGGATCCAGCACTTGTTTGGCTCGCCGGAGTTTGTGGGGCGTTGTGGCGGCAGTGGCTATGCGGTCGGCGCCGATCCGAATTTGCGCCAAGGGGATCGACTTCGGGGCGGCCGCCACCAATCGACGGGCGAACGGATCGCATCAGCCAGTCACGCGTCGTTCGAAGCTGAATCCCGCTGCCGGTCGGTGATGCACCATTGCGGAGGTGAAAGCCAACCCCAGACTTGGGCGGCACTGTGATTTCTTCCAGATCACCCGGTGAGCCACCCCACCATCAGACTGCGGTGACGCGTCGGCTCCCGTACAGGCCCGCTGCGCCTCACCTCAGCCCACGAGCATCATGCACCGCAAATCCGTCACCCGCCCCCTGCTGCAGATCCTGCTGGCCCTGCTCGCCGTCCTGGCCGCACCACCCGCCCGCGCCGACTACGACCCCGGCGTCACCTGGCTCGAGCATGTCGACGAGTTGCACGTCAACGCCGACGCCACGCACGTGACCACGACGCAGTCCCTGCTGCGCATCGACGCCGAGTCGGCGGTGGAGGCCTACGCCG
>CAZFVH010000208.1:0-3411 GCA_964522465.1 uncultured Rubrivivax sp.
AATCACACCCTCACCTGTTTAAGAAAAGGGTGGTTAATCATCCGGGACCCGACACTTACTGACTATGGAAATGAAACGGGGTAGTACATGCTCAGGTTTTCGAGCCCGAGGTCTTGTTGTCTCGTCCTCCGTCGATAATCACGATGTCCTCGCGATCGTGAAGCTTTAGGTCCCGGAGGGTATTGGACACTTTCTCAAGCTCGGAGTCCGAGAAGCACAAAATGACCTTAACACTCTTCGCGGTCTGACTGGCCTTGGCGTAAACCTCGACCTGCTTTTCAAGGTTGCGCCGAAGACTTGAATTGCTCGCCAACTTGAACTCCACCAAGCTGGCGTTCTTCTTCCCCTTGGATACCTTGTAATCCACGGGTCCGCGACCATTGTTTACCTCGGCGTTCACATCGAAGGCGGTCGCGTACCAGGTTAGCCGGAACATCGTGTGCAGGTCGCTTTCGCGCTTCACGGGCTTGCCGTCCACGTAGAAGACCCGGTATCCGTCGTTGTCCTCGATGACATGCTTCAGGTACCTCACACGCTGTAGAGCTTCCTGATAGGAGTCGCCGCGCTCATAGAACTCGGTACCCACCAGATGATTCAGTACGAGTTCCCGAACGTTTTCTACGAACTGCCGGTGCGTCTCCTGCACCTTCTGGCTGCTGACCGCATGAGCCTCGTCAGCGTGTTCCTCCTTCCATTTGATGTAGTGGTCGATAAGTTCGGTGAACTGCTCGATGGTTCGCAGCGCAGCGGCCTTGCGTTCCTCCTGGGTCGAGCGCTCTGTAATCTGCCGCAGGAAGTGGTCATTGACCTGAGCGCGTAGGTGCTCGTCCGGAAGCGAGGTTCGTAGCTGAAAGAACTGGCTGAGCATGTCTCCCTGGTTAATCCAAGCCTCGTCCCGCGTCAGGATGTCGCATGGCGTCAGGATGACGTAGTCGCCGTCGTGCCAAGGGAGGGTGTAGTGCCCGGACTGCCAACGGCGCGTCTCGTAGTTGAAGCTGACTCGCTCGACATGTACGCGCTTCAGCCGCGCCGGCAGCAGGTGGCGGGTTGCGAAGTCCTCGGTGTACTTAAGCAAGTATCCCTTTATGAGATTCGTAGTGAAGTCGCTCAGGTGGTCTCGGCCGACACCGCCGCTCAGCAGGCCCAGCTTTTCCAGGTGGGAGCTTTTCGTGAGCGTTTCATCGCCGAAGTTGCGAAACACGCGTTTGAAGTTTCGAGCCAAGGCATCAGCGAAGTGCCGCCCCAGACCCGTACCGCTGTTTCCCTGTCGGCTGAAGCCAAGCCAGTTCTGCTTGACCTCTCGGAAGAACAGCCATTGGGAGATGGCACCTTCGGTCAACTCATCGGCCTGGGCCCTGTCTCGGACGAAGACCAGGTACTTGATGATGCCGTCGTGGAGCTCTTGCAGTTCCGGGCGATCGCTGTCGTATAGAAGAAATGGGTCGACGAACAAGGGTAGGTCATTGACGAGTGCGATGTTGAACGCGCCATGCGCCTCGAGCAAACCTTGATCGACCTCGAAAACATCGGAAAAGTAAATCACTAGCGCAGCCTCCCTTATACGTTGTCGATCTGGCTGTAGCAGCCCAACGTGACGAACATCATCGCCTCGGACACGTCTCGGTTTTCCATCAGGAAGGCTTCGAGTTCAAAGATCTCGCCGTCGGAGAGGGGTAGCGCCATGCGGGGCAAGTGGCATGGCCAACTCGCAGTCCCGGTCGAACTCATCCCAGGGCGCCTTCCCGACGCAGAGCGGCATCGAGTGCCTCAGCCTGGGCTTGGAAGTCCGCGGGTCGTCGTTTTCGGAAGGTCTCGAGATTGGCGAGCTTCCAGCGCAGGGCCGGCAGGTCCGCCGCGTGGGGGTACTGCATCAAAGACCAGTCCGGCTCGGCCCGCACCAGTCCGCTCAGGAACTGCCGCTGACTGGCGGTCAGGCGGCGTGGCAGCTCAAGCCGCAGTCGGGCGCGGGCGGCGAGGAGGGTATCGAGCGAGCACGGCACGTCGGTCATGCCTACGAAAGCGCGTTCGTACTCGGCCGCGATGTCCTTGTCATTGCCGAAGAGCACTTCATGCAGTGGCCGGTTGTGGCCCGCAAGGTAGACCACGAAGCACTCGACCATGGTGTCGGTCAGGCCGCCGGATTCGTAAAGCTGCCACACATCGAAGATGTCGCGTGGGTGTTGCCGGTCGAGTGCGGCCACCAGCTTGCCGGCATACAACTCGTCGCGTGCCAGGATCGGGGCATCGAACTCGACGCCGAACAGATCGCCTGTCCTCGAATTCAAGGGCATACGTTCAATGGGGAGCACCGTTCCCCGGAACACCGCGTTGACCTCGATCTTGACCTGGCTGGTGTCGTTCTCGACGATCAGCTTGGTGTCGCCGACCTCCGCGCCGCGCAAGCGCCGAGCACGCAGACCCAGAGACGAAACTCGTTGCCCGATGGCGGCAAGCTCAGCGTCGATTGCGGCCACGGCTTCGTCCCGCGGCACCTGTCTCGGCTGGAACACGACGTCGATGTCCACCGACAGGCGAGGCATGTCCTGCACGAACAGGTTGATCGCCGTACCGCCCTTCATCGCGAAGATGTCGTTGGCAAAGACCTCGGGCGCGACGGTCAGCAGGAGGCGGACGGTGTCCGCGTAACTCTTATCCATGGGGCTTGAGCGTCAACAAGGTGCCGTCGGGCATACGGCTCATCCAGCGCTTGTCGCTGCCGGTGCGCAGCGGGTAGCGCGCGCGCAGCTCGTCCACGTCCAGCAGGCCGCTTTCGCGGGCCCACGTGAGGAAGAGCCGCACGGTCTTCACGCTGGTGCAACTGGCCAGCAACTGGCCCATCAGTTCCTTGCGAGGCGAACGCACCCCGTCGAACAGGTTGCGAGCCTCATCCAGGCTCTGGCGGGTGCCGACGTCGTACAGCAGCTCCAGTACGGCGCGCTCCGATGCCGACACGCGCAGTCCGTCGGGCAGCCCGGCGGGCGTCACGACGGTCTTGGCCGCCAGCATCTCATCCGGCCAGTCGAACAACCGCGCGTGCACGTAACGTGCGGGAAACCGCGAGGTGAACCACTCCGGTAGGGCGAAGCGCACATCGCCCCAGAGCACCAGGGGCTCGCGGCCGCCCAGGTTGTGTCGAACGCCCTGCAGCGCCAGCGCACTCTTGCCGCCGACGTGCAGCCCGGGCACGCGCTGTTGCAGGAACATCAGTGCGCCGTACACCCCGAAATCGTCCTTCGGGAAGGCGTACACGCCCTGCGCCAGGCGCACGAGCCAGCCGCTTTCGGCGTAGCGCGCAGCCAGTGGGGGAGACACGCCGACCCGTGCCAGGGTGCTCAGGTCGAACGGCGCACCCCGGGCAAGACCTGTCTGCAGGCGCTTGAGGATCTGGTGACGGGAATTTGAATCCATGGG
>CAZFVH010000208.1:3511-5816 GCA_964522465.1 uncultured Rubrivivax sp.
CGCGCCCTGATTGACGCTGACGACCTCGATCAGCCCTCGAATACTGCCGAGATGGCCGCCATCGAGACAGTGCGCAGTCGCCCGCCGGATGCGCCGCGGGCGCCGGGCCGGCCCGTCACGGCCGATCCCGTTGCGCCGCTGCGGGCGCGTCTCGCGTTCCCCCGCGAGGTCTTCGACGTCCTGGTCGAGCCGCTGATCCAAGGGCTCGCGGGGCAGGTGCAGTCCGCCCGCTATGGTGATGCAGCTGCGGATACTCAGCCGCTCGGGCGCTCGCTGCGGCTTGCGCTCCGCGCCCTTGCCCTCCGCCGGGACCGGATCCTGCCCCCGAACGCGCCGCCCGAGCGGGTGGGGGAACTGGCGCATCGCTGGAGCTATGCGGTGCTGGTGGCCGCCTTGCTGCGACGGGTGGAGGCTACGGGCGCTGAAACTCCTGCCAGCCGGTACGAGTGCGTCGTGCCCGAACTCGGCCGTGTCTGGATCGGCCAGGACCGTGAGGCGAGCGCAGCACTGGCTGAGGTGCTTTCCGATCGATGCGGTCAGGACAATCCCATCTTGGCGATCCTGACGGAAGCGCTTTCCGGTCGCTCGAGCGCGGCGGCTCCTGTCGATACAGCCCAAGGGCATCAGCACACATCGGACATCGATTCAAAGGCCGTTTCGGGTTCAGAGCCGGAGCCAGCGCTATCTGCGTCGGTGGCACTTGCGACCCACCCCTCGCGGGCTCCCTTGTCGGCCGCACAGCCTCCTGAGTTGTTCGGCTGGCTCCGCGACGGGCTGGCCGAGGGTTCGATCGAGATCAACACCCGCACGGCCCTGGTCCATCACGTGCCCGAGGGCCTGTTGCTGGTGTCGCCGGGCATCTTCCGGTCCTTCTTGGCATGGCAGAGTGCCGATGCGAACTCCCAGGAGAGCCTGAAGCGGCTGCAGCGTTCCGTCCTCAAAGCCGGGTGGCACCTTGTCGGGGCCGACGGGGCGAACGTGCTTGGCTATGCCTGGACCAAGAACGGCAAGGCGACCGCCAGGGTGCACGGGATCGTCATCGAGCAGCCGCAGCGCCTGCTCGACCCGCTGCCACCGATCAACTCGCGACTCGTGCGGATCGCGGTCGCTGGCAGCGCTGACCCGTGACCGCGACTCTGGAGGGTCGCCTGCGCGGTGCACACGAGCTCGTCGCTGCCGGCGTGTCGTTGGCGGCGGGCGGCGCTGTGCTGATCGCGCCTGGCTGGCTGTTGCTGAGCCCGCCCTGGCAGGTCGGACTCGCTGCAGCGCTGCTCGGCCATGCCGCCTGGCGAGGCGGGCAGGGCGCTCGAACGCTCGCTTACCGGCGGAACCTTCGCAGGCTGCTCGGCTTCAGGATGGACTCGGCGTCGATCCCCTGGTCCGCGCATCGCCTTTACCTTGGTCGAGGCTTCCGGTGGGACCAGCGTCACACGCAGCGACTCTTCGAGGCTCGCCAGCCTGCGAACCAGCGGCTGCTGGAGCCTTCGTGGTGGGGGCGTTTGCTGCCCGGGTCTGCGTCTTCAGGTGACGCTCCCGCCGGTCTCGGTGGCGATCCGGCCCTGCATGGTGTAGAGCCCGACGAGTCCGACATCTGGATGGACCTCTCCGAGCGGGTCGGCCACACCCTGGTGCTGGGCACCACGCGGGTGGGCAAGACGCGCCTGGCCGAACTGCTGATCGCCCAGGACATCCGCCGGGGGGAGGTCGTCATCGTCTTCGATCCCAAGGGCGACGAGCATCTGCTGCGGCGCATCTACGCCGAGGCTCAGCGCGCAGGGCGGGCCGACGCCTTCTTCATGTTCCACCTCGGCCACCCCGACATCTCGGCCCGCTACAACCCGGTGGGCAGCTTCTCGCGCATCACCGAGGTCGCCACGCGCATCGCCGGGCAGTTGCCCTCGGAGGGTCAGTCGGCCGCCTTCAAGGAGTTCGTCTGGCGCTTCGTGAACGTGATGGCCCGGGCGCTGGTGGCACTGGGTCGCACGCCCGACTACGAGGCGATCAATCGCCATGCCTCCGACATCGAGCCACTGTTGGTCGACTACTTCGAGCAGTGGCTGGATCGGGAGCCAACCGCTTCCGGGTGGCGCGACGAACTTGAGCGCCAGCCGATCGACAAGAAGAGTCTCGACAAGGGGCTTCAGTCGCGCGGGCTGCGGGCAGTGAGCCTGGTGGAGTTCGCCCGGCGGCGGCGCCTGTACGACCCGATCGCCCACGCGCTGGCGTCCACGCTCGCCTACGAGAAGAGCCACTTCGACAAGCTGGTGGCCTCGCTGCTGCCCCTGATGGAGAAGCTCACCACCGG
>CAZFVH010000209.1:0-5793 GCA_964522465.1 uncultured Rubrivivax sp.
GCGTCGGGTGCACGTCGCGCACCTCGAAGCCGGCGCGCTCACGCGTCAGGCCGCCTGGACCCAGCGCGGAGACGCGACGCTTGTGCGTGATCTCCGACAGCGGATTGGTCTGGTCCATGAACTGGCTGAGCTGGCTCGCCCCGAAGAACTCCTTCAGCGCCGCGGAGATCGGCTTGGAGTTGATCAGGTCGTGCGGCATCAGGGCCTCGGTCTCGGCCTGGCCCAGGCGCTCCTTTACGGCCTTCTCGATGCGCGCAAGACCCGACCGGTACTGGTTCTCGGCGAGTTCGCCGACGCAGCGCACACGGCGGTTGCCCAGGTGGTCGATGTCATCCACGTCACCGTTGCCATTGCGCAGGTCGACCAGGATCTTGACGACGTCCAGGATGTCCTCGTTGGACAGCGTCATCTCGCCTTCGGCCGACTGGCGACCGACCCGGGCGTTGAACTTCATCCGCCCCACACGCGACAGGTCATACGTGTCGGCGTTGTAGAACAGTCGGTTGAACAACGCCTCCACCGCATCTTCGGTCGGCGGCTCGCCAGGGCGCATCATGCGGTAGATCGCCACCCGCGCGGCGGTCTGATCGGCGGTTTCGTCGATGGCCAGGGTCTGGCTGATGTAGGCGCCCTGGCTGAGTTCGTTGGTGAACAGGCAGGGCAAATCCTGGATACCGGCAGCGCGAAGCTTCTTCAGAAGGGTCTCGGTGAGTTCATCGTTGGCGCGCGCCACGATCTCCCCGGTGTCCGCGTCGACCATGTTGCGGGCGACGATGCGGCCAACCAGCAGATCTTCCGGGACCGACAGGTGTGTGGTGCCGGTCTGCTCGAGTTGCCGCAGATGGCGCGCGGTGATGCGCTTGTCCTTCTCGACGACGACGGCGCCGGTTTTGTCGGTGATGTCGAAGCGCGCGACCTCGCCACGCATGCGGTCGGGCACGAGCTCGAGCTGCGCCCCGGTCTCCATCAATCGGAAGTTGTCGTTGACGAAGAAGTGCGCGAGGATGGCCTCGGGCTTCAGGCCGATGGCCTTGAGCAGGATCGTCACCGGCATCTTGCGCCGACGGTCGACACGGAAGTACAGGATGTCCTTCGGATCGAACTCGAAGTCCAGCCACGAACCGCGGTAAGGGATGATGCGGGCCGAGAACAGCAGCTTGCCCGAGCTGTGCGTCTTGCCCTTGTCGTGCTCGAAGAAGACACCAGGGCTGCGATGCAGCTGGCTCACGATCACGCGCTCGGTACCGTTGATCACGAAGGAGCCATAGTCGGTCATCAAGGGCACTTCGCCCATGTAGACCTCCTGCTCCTTGATCTCGCGAACCACCTTCTGGGGGTGGGATTCGCGGTCGTAGATCGTCATCTGCAGTCGCGCGCGCACCGCGGAGGCGAAGGTCAGGCCACGCTGCTGGCACTCCCGCACGTCGAAGGCCGGCTTGGCCATGTTGTATTCGACGAACCGCATCTCGACGAAACCGTTGTGCGAGACGATCGGGAACGCCGACAGGAACGCCGCCTGCAGGCCCTCGGGCTTGCGCTGCGCTGCCGGCACATCCTTCTGCAGGAATGCCGTGTACGACTCCCGCTGCATCGTCAGCAGGTAAGGTACGTTCAGGACACTCTCACGCTTGCCGAAGCTCTTGCGGATGCGCTTGCGCTCGGTGTAGTTGTAGGGGGAAGCCTGCGCCATGAAAAATCTCCGTGTCGACCGCGCGCACCAGCACTGGATGCACGACCAAGGCGACGACTGGCTGATCGGATGACCCGGCGTGCCCTCGTGGACCGGCGTGGACACAAACCCATCCACGCCCACGCAACGCCCGGGACATCACCCGAAAGCTTGGTGGCAGGCCACTACCTGCCGCTGGCGGACAACCCCGGCGTTGCACCGGAGTCCGACCAAACCCGTTCCCTGCAGTCGGATCAGAGAACACTGCAAAGCCGCTCGGGCTTTGCGCTGTTCTCGACAGCGCGCACCGCCCACAGGGGGCGGCACGCGTCTGACGGATCACTTCAGCTCGGCCTTCGCGCCAGCGTCGACCAGCTTCTTCATCGCCGCCTCGGCGTCGGCCTTCGGGATGGCCTCCTTCACGGGCTTCGGCGCACCATCGACCAGATCCTTGGCCTCCTTCAGGCCCAGACCGGTGATCTCGCGCACGGCCTTGATGACCGACACCTTGTTGGCGCCGGCTTCCAGCAGCATCACGGTGAATTCGGTCTTCTCTTCCACGGCAGGCGCCGCGGCGCCGCCAGCGCCGCCGCCGGCCGGTGCCGCCATCGCAGCGGCGGACACGCCGAACTTCTCCTCGATCGCCTTGACCAGGTCATTGAGTTCCATGACGGACATGCTGTCCATCGCCGAAAGGAACGCGTCTTTGTCGAATGCCATTTGGAATTTCCAGTACAGAAAGATTGATTCGGTTCAAAAGGTGCGGGAGGGCGCTGCGGCTCAGGCCGCTGCCGGCTCGCCGCCACCCTTTTTCTCGGACACAGCAGCCAATACGCCCGCCAGGCGCTGGATGGGCGACTTCAGCAACCCGGCGACCTGCGCGATCAACACCTCGCGCGAGGGGATGGAGGCCAACTGCTTGACGCCGTCGACGTCCAGTGCGCGCCCTGCGTACACACCCGCCTTGATGACCAGCTTGTCGTTGCCCTTGGCAAAGTCCGCGATCACCTTCGCTGCTGCCACGGGATCTTCCGAGAACCCGTAGATCAAGGGCCCGACCATGGCAGCCTGACCTGCCTCGAACGGCGTGCCGGCGACCGCGCGACGTGCCAGCGTGTTCTTCAAGACATGAAGATACACGCCCTTGTCGCGCGCCTGCCGGCGCAACGCGTCGAGGTGGGCCACGGTCATGCCACGGTACTCGGCCATCGCCAACGTCTGCGAACGTGCGGCTTGCGCCGACACGTCCGTGACCACGGCGGCCTTCTCGTTGCGATTGAGACTCAAAGGTCCACTCCTTTCACATTGTGGCAAAGGCGAGGTATTCGCCCGTGCCACACCCTGAACCAGCGACCTTCTGTCCGGGAAAGGATTCCCGGCAGCGGGACCGCCATCTGCGCTGGCGTCCGTGGACGATACCTTCGTCCCCGTCCATTAAGGCTGCAAGCACAGCCACCAGCGGTCTTGGACAGCTCCCGGCGCATATGCGACACACCGGGACCCACCAAACCGAGCCCGCGACCCATCGGGTCGCAAAGCAACATCCTGGGCTCAGGCCGCCGGCGCGGCCGCAAGCGTGCCGATGTCCACGCGAACCCCGACGCCCATGGTCGACGAGACAGCCAGCTTGCGCAGGTACACCCCCTTGCTGCTGGCGGGCTTGGCCTTGTTGAGCGCATCCAACAGTGCACGCAGGTTACCGCTGAGGCGGTCCGCGTCGAAGGAACGGCGGCCGATGGTGGCGTGAATGATCCCGGCCTTATCCACACGGAACTGCACCTGACCAGCCTTGGCGTTGCGCACGGCCGTGGCCACGTCCGGCGTCACGGTGCCCACCTTCGGGTTCGGCATCAAGCCGCGCGGCCCCAGGATCTGACCCAGTGTCCCGACGACCCTCATGGTGTCGGGAGACGCGATGACGACATCGAAATTCATGTTGCCGGCCTTGATGTCAGCCGCAAGATCATCCATGCCGACAATGTCCGCCCCGGCCGCACGGGCCTCATCGGCCTTGACGCCCTGAGCGAAGACCGCCACGCGCTTGGTCTTGCCAGTGCCGTTGGGCATGACGACAGCGCCACGCACGACCTGGTCGGACTTGCGCGCATCGATACCGAGTTGCACCGCCACGTCGATCGACTCGTCGAACTTTGCCGTCGCACACGCCTTGACGATGGACAGCGCCGCATCGATCGGGTAAAGCTTGGTGCTGTCGACCTTGCCCTGCAGGGCCTTCGCCTTCTTGGTGAGCCGCGCCATCTCAGACACCCTCCACGATCAGGCCCATCGACCGGGCCGAGCCAGCAATCGTCTTGACCGCCGCAGCCATGTCGGCCGCTGTCAGATCCTTCATCTTCACCTTGGCGATCTCCTCGAGTTGCTCGCGAGTGACCTTGCCGACCTTCTCCAGGTGGGGACGACCGGAGCCCCGGTCGATCTTCGCCGCCTTCTTCAGGAGCACCGTCGCCGGAGGCGACTTCAGCACGAAGGTGAAGGACTTGTCCGCAAAGGCGGTGATCACCACAGGCAGCTTCAGGCCGGGTTCATAGCCCTGGGTCTGGGCATTGAACTCCTTGCAGAAGGCCATGATGTTCAGGCCGCGCTGGCCCAGGGCAGGACCAATGGGCGGCGAGGGGTTCGCCTTGCCCGCGGGCACCTGCAGCTTGATGAAGCCGATGATCTTCTTTGCCATGAAGGCACTCCTTCGAGTTCAAACGCCGGCCGTGGGCCGGCTCCTCGTCACGCAGCCCTGAGGGGACATCGTGCGCCGGGGCTGCAACGGCGCACGATGGAGTGTCATATCCGTATCGCTGCCGCACCCTGGAGGTCGGACAGCCTCACGGCTCGTTCAGATCTTCTCTACCTGGGAGAAATCGAGTTCGACCGGTGTGGCTCGGCCGAAAATCGTGACCGAGACGCGGACTTTCGACTTTTCGTAATTGACTTCCTCGACAGCGCCATTGAAGTCGGTGAACGGACCTTCCTTGACGCGCACAGGCTCGCCCACCGTCCACTGGACCTTTGGACGCGGCTTTTCGACGCCTTCCTGCATCTGGCTGACGATCTTCATCACCTCGGATTCGGAGATCGGCGCAGGGCGATTGCGTGCGCCACCGACAAATCCTGTCACCTTGTTGGTGTGCTTGACCAAGTGCCAACTCTCGTCGTCCATCTGCATCTCGACGAGGACGTAACCAGGGAAGAAGCGCCGCTCCGTGACTGCCTTCTTGCCGTTCTTCAGCTCCACCACCTCTTCAGTCGGCACGAGGATGCGTCCGAACTTCGTCTGCATACCGGCACGATCGATGCGCTCACGAAGGTTCCGCTCGACCGCCTTCTCCATGCCAGAGTACGCGTGGACCACGTACCAGCGCATGGGCGCCTGTGCCGGCGTGGACGCGGCGACGGTTTCAACCGGGGTGTCGGTCATCAGGAAGATCTCCTCGATACGGGCTCAGCCGCGCCAGCCAAGGATCAGGTCGTAGAGCGCCCACTCGAGCGTCTTGTCTGTCAGCCAGAGGAACAACGCCATCACGAACACGAACGCGAAGACGTAGCCGGTCATCTGCATGGCTTCGTTGCGCGTCGGCCACACGACCTTCTTGACCTCCCTCACCGAATCCCGCCCGTAAGCAATCAACTGACGACCAGGCTCGGAGAGGAAGAACGTCACCACGGCGGCCGACAGCAGGCCCAGCAACGCCACGAGCCTCACCCAGATGCTCTGCGAGGCCAGCATGTAGAAGGCCACGATGCCCGCCACAGCAAGCACGGCGGCACCTGACAGCTTGGCCTTGTCAACGCCAGAAGTGACGGTTTCGGCTTGCGGAGGATGACTCATGGATCACTGGCGATGGACACTCAGACCGAGATTCCGTGACATCGGGCACACAGCCCCCTGTTCAGGGAAGCACGCTTGCTGCCGATTTCCCGACAATTCGCGAAAAAACCAACGCCGGCGACGCCGGCGATGGCAGGGGCAGAGGGGATCGAACCCCCGACCTTCGGTTTTGGAGACCGACGCTCTGCCAGTTGAGCTATGCCCCTGCGGAAACCCTGGAACGCAAGATCACTCGATGATCTTGGCCACGACGCCCGCGCCGACGGTGCGCCCACCTTCGCGG
>CAZFVH010000210.1:0-5746 GCA_964522465.1 uncultured Rubrivivax sp.
GCCGGGGTCGAGCACACCTATTCGGTGTCGCGGCCCGGCGTGGCGGTGCTGACGGTGCAGTTCGAGGTCGGTGTGCCGCGCACCGAGGCACTGGTGCGTCTGTACGACGTGCTCAACGCCAACCAGGACTGGCTGCCAGCCGGCTTGGGCACGCTGACGCCCATCGTGCGGCCCATGGGCATCGACGACGTGCCGGTGCTGGCCGTGACGCTGTGGAGCCGCGACGACACCGCCGCGCTCGAGCTCGAGCGGGTGGCTGCGACGATGGAGGCCGAGCTCAAGCGCGTGCCCGGCACGCGTGAGGTCCGCACCCTCGGCGGCCCCGGGCGCGCGCTGAACGTGGTGCTGGACCCGGCGCGGCTGCGCGAACGCGGCGTCGATGTGCTGCGCCTGCGCGAGACCCTCGCGGCCGCCAACCTCGGCATGCCTTCGGGCCGGGTGGCCGAGCGCGCGAGCGCGCAGGCGCCCGGGATGCTGACCGTCGAGACCGGCCAGTACCTGCGCGACGCCGAGGAGGTGGGCGACCTGGTCGTCGGCGTGCACGCCGGCAAACCGGTCTACCTGCGCGAGGTCGCGCGCATCGAGGCGGGTGCAGCGCAGCTCCAGCGCCTGGTCTGGTTCACCCCTGGCCCATCCGTGACCGACTCGAGCGATGGGGCCTCGGCGTCGCCCACCGCCGGTGTGGCGGCCGCGGGCCGTCACCCCGCCGTCACGCTGACCGTGACCAAGAAGCCCGGCGAGAACGCGGTGGACGTGGCGCGCGCCGTGCGCGAGCGTGTGGACGCGCTGCGCAACACCGTCATCCCCGAAGGTCTCGAGGTGACGGTCACGCGCGACTACGGTCAGACTGCGGCCGAGAAGGCCAACAAACTGATCCAGAAGCTGGCTTTCGCCACCGGATCGGTGATCCTTCTCGTGGGTCTGGCGCTGGGCCGGCGCGAGGCCGTCATCGTCGGCGGTGCGGTGATCCTGACGCTGGCGGCCACGCTGTTCGCCTCCTGGGCCTGGGGCTTCACGCTCAACCGCGTGTCGCTGTTCGCGCTGATCTTCTCAATCGGCATCCTGGTCGACGACGCCATCGTCGTCGTCGAGAACATCCACCGTCACCAGGCGCTGGATGCGGCCGCCGGCATCCACCGCCCGCTGCGCGAGGTCATCCCGCTGGCGGTCGACGAGGTCGGCGGGCCCACCATCCTGGCCACGATGACAGTCATCGCCGCGCTGCTGCCGATGGCCTTCGTGACAGGGCTGATGGGACCCTACATGAGCCCGATCCCGATCAATGCCAGCCTGGGCATGGCGCTGTCGCTGGCCATCGCCTTCACCGTCACGCCCTGGCTGGCGCTGAAGCTGATGAAGGGCGGGCATGGCGCGCACGGCGGCGGCAGCGGCGTGGCCGGCGGCGGGGTGGCTGCGCGGCTGGCCTCGGTCTTCCCCGCGCTGCTGCGGCCCTTCCTGGACAGCGCGGCGGCACGCTGGGCGCTGCTGGCCGGCATCCTCGCCGCCACCGCGCTGTCGGTGGCGCTGGCCCTGTTCCCGAACGCGCGCCTGGGCGTGGTGCTGAAGATGCTGCCCTTCGACAACAAGAGCGAGTTCCAGCTCGTCGTCGACATGCCGGCCGGCACCGCGCTCGAGGACACGGCCGCCGCGCTGCAGGAACTCGGCGACTTCCTCGCCCGCCAACCCGAGGTGCTGGACCTGCAGGCCTACGCCGGCACGGCCAGCCCGATCACCTTCAACGGCCTGGTGCGCCAGTACTACCTGCGTGCCGATGCCGAGCAGGGCGACCTGCAGGTCAATCTGGTGGACAAGGCCCACCGCCGCGAGCAGAGCCATGCCATCGCCCAGCGGCTGCGTCCGGCGCTCGAGGCGGTCGCCACCCGCCACGGCGCGAAGCTCAAGGTCGTCGAGGTGCCGCCCGGCCCGCCGGTGATGAGCCCGCTGGTGGCCGAGGTCTACGGGCCCGACGAGGCCGGGCGGCAGCAGCTGGCGCAGCGCCTGGAGCAGGCCTTCCGCGCCACGCCCGACATCGCCGCCGTGGACAGCACGCTCGTCACCGACGCCCCGCGCGCCTTCCTGCGCGTGCAGCGCCAGCGCGCCGAATCGCTGGGCATCCCGGTAGCCGCGGTCGCGCAGACGGTGCATGCGGCGCTGTCCGGCGTCGACGCGGCCTGGCTGCACGACGGCCACAGCAAGTACCCGGTGCCGGTGCGGCTGCAGTTGCCACGCGAGGCCCAGGTCGGGCTCGAGGCCGTGCTGGCCCTACCGATGCGTGCGGCCAACGGCCAGCTCGTGCCGCTGTCCGAACTGGTCCAGGTGGAGCGCGGCGTGATCGACAAGCCCCTGTTCACCAAGGATTTGCAGGGCGTGTCCTACGTCTTCGGCGACGTCGGCCGCCGCGCGCAGGGCGCGCAGGTGCCCGACTCGCCGCTGTACGGCCTGTTCGCGATCCGCGAACGCCTGCCCGAGGTGGCCCTGCCCGGCACCGGCGCGCTCGGCGAGTACTGGATCCGCCAGCCTGCCGACCCCTTCCGCGAGTACGCCATCAAGTGGGATGGCGAGTCGCAGATCACCTACGAGACCTTCCGCGACATGGGCGCCGCCTACGGCGTGGGGCTGATCCTGATCTACCTGCTGGTGGTCGCGCAGTTCCGCAGCTATGGCATCCCGCTGGTCATCATGGCGCCCATCCCGCTGACGCTGATCGGCGTGATGCCGGGCCACGCGCTGCTGGGTGCGAGCTTCACGGCCACCTCGATGATCGGGATGATCGCGCTGGCCGGGATCATCGTGCGCAACTCCATCCTGCTCGTGGACTTCGTCGACCTGCAGGTCGCGCGCGGCGTGGCCTTCAAGACCGCCGTCATCGACTCGGCCGCCGTGCGGGCGCAACCCATCGCGCTGACCGGCCTGGCGGCGATGACCGGCGCGGTCTTCATCCTCGACGACCCGATCTTCAATGGTCTGGCGATCTCGCTGCTGTTCGGCATCGCGGTCTCGACGCTGCTGACGCTGGTCGTGATCCCGGTCCTGTACTACGCCTGGTTCCGGCGCCGCCACGAGCCGGCCGTGCAGACCCACCAGAACGACCGGACCGAGACATCCGAACCGCTTTCCGCGTCACACAATGAGCGCTCCTGAAACAGATGCCCTGGAGGCCTGTGCGATGAACCCCTTGGGTGATGAGGCCGTGCGCCACGACCTGCTGAACCGCTTGAAGCGCGCCGAAGGCCAGCTGCGCGGCGTGCAGCGCATGATCGAAGAGGGCGAGCCCTGCCTGGACATCGCATCGCAGTTGTCCGCCGTGCGCAAGGCGCTGGACAGCACCTATGTGCGCATGACCGTGTGCTTCATGCAGGCCGAGCTGACCGAGCGCCTGAAGCTCGACCCAGCCGCGGGGGCGCAGTTGGACGCGCTGCTGGCCGATGTCCAGACCCTGCTGGCCAAGGCGCGCTGACACCGCGGGCCTGCTGCGTGCGCCGGCCCGCGCGCGCGGCAGCCCTTCCCTTCCCTCCGACCTCGCCCTTCCACCATGAGCACCCCGGTTTCCTTCGTCCGCCTGCGCCAGGTGCAGGACTACCAGTTCGATGTCGAGTTCTCTGCCGATCTGCCGACGCTGCGTGTGGACGAGCCCCCGCCGCTCGGGCAGGGCCAGGGGCCGACGCCGGTGCAGCTGCTCGCCGCGGCGGTGGGCAACTGCCTGTCGGACTCGCTGCTGTTCGCGCTGCGCAAGTTCCGCCAGCACCCCGAGCCGATCGAGGCCGAGGTGCGCGCCGAGACCGGGCGCAACGCCGAGGGCCGCATCCGCGTGCTGAAGATCGAGGCCACCCTGCGCCTGGGCGTGCCGGCCGCGTCGCTCGAGCATCTGGACCGCGTGCTCGCCACGTTCGAGGCCTACTGCACCGTGACACAGACCGTGGGCGCTTCGGTGCCGATCGCGGTGCATGTCGTTGACTGCGACGGCGTGGCGGTCAAGTGAGCGCCGATCGACCGCCGCCGTGGATGACCCTGCATCCCGGTACTCGAATGGCCCGCATGGGCCGCAAGGTTGGCTCATGAGCCCCGTCGTCCGCGCGCCTGGGCTCGCCATCCCCCCGACCCGTCTGCCCGCCACGGCGGGGGCACATGGCACCACCGGGTTGATTCGAACCGCAAGCCATCCCGACCGGGCACCGACATGAAGCCGAGCGCACCGTTGCTGAAATTCCTCTACCCCGGCTGGTATGCCGTCGTCATGGGCTTGGCCGGGCTGTCGCTGGCCTGGCACCGTGCGGTCCCTCTCATGGGCGATGGCGCGGGCGCGGCCGCCATGGTCATCGGCGCCCTGGCGGCCGGGGTGTTCCTGCTCCTGCTGGTGCTGACGGTCTGGCGGGGTCTCGCCCATGCCGACGCCTGGGCCGAGGACCGGCGCCACCCGGTGCGTCACACCTTCATCGCTGCCTTGCCGATCGCGGCCCTGCTCGTGGCCACCGCGGCCGTGGCCAGCTTCGGGCCTTCCACCCTCGCGGGCCTGCTGTGGTGGGTGGGCAGTCTGTCGCAGCTCTACGTGACGGTGTGGGTGCTGGCGCGCTGGTGGCGGGGCAACCAGGCCGGCGGCTTGCAATGGGCGGGTGTGACGCCCGCACTGTTCATCCCCATCGTCGGCAACGTGCTGGCGCCGCTGGCCGGGGTGCCGCTCGGACATGCCGAGTGGGCGGCGGCGCAGTTCGGCATCGGGCTGATGTTCTGGCCGCTGGCGATGGCCTTGATCGTCAGCCGCGTGGCCATCGCCGGCCTGTGGCCCGAGCGGCTGCGGCCCACCGTCTTCATCTTCATCGCGCCGCCCGCGGTCGTGGGCCTTTCGTCGTTGCAACTCGGCGCCCCTGAGATGCTGGGCTGGGTCCTCTGGGGCATGGCCCTGTTCAGCCTCTTGTGGGCGGCGTCGCAGGCCCGCCTGATCGCCGCGCAGCCCTTCGGCCTGCCCCACTGGGGCATGTCCTTCCCGCTGGCGGCCTTCGCCGCGCTGACGCTGCGGCTGGCGCAGCCTGGCGGGCTGATGGCCATCCTGGGCCCGGTGAGCCTGGCGCTGGCCTCGCTGGTGATCGCCGGGCTGGTGCTGGGCACGCTGCGCGGCCTGCGTAACGGCACGCTGCTCGCGCCGGAGCCGGTGGCGGCGATCCAGCCGGCGCAAGGTTGAGGGCCTGAGAAGATCCCGTTCGTTCCGCCCCAAGTTTCGCGAGGACACCGGGGGCCCCTGAGGGACCACCCGGGCTGGGTCAGGGCATCACCACTCGAAGATCTTTCCCGGGTTCATGATGTTGCGCGGGTCGAGCGCGCGCTTGATCTGCCGCATCATGTCCACCGCCCCGGCGCCGGCTTCATCGAGCAGGAAGCCCATCTTGTGCAGGCCGATGCCGTGCTCGCCGGTGCAGGTGCCCTCCAGCGCGATGGCGCGCTGCACCATCTGCATGCTCAGGCGCTCGGCGGTGGCGCGCTGGGCGTCGTCGCCCTCCTTGACCAGGTAGGCCAGGTGGAAGTTGCCGTCGCCGACGTGGCCGACGATGTAGTGCGGCAGGCCCGAGGCCGCGGCCTCCTGCACCGAGATGTCGATGATCTCGGCCAGGCGCGAGATCGGCACGCAGGTGTCGGTGGTCACGGTGCGGCAGCCCGGGTTGCTGGCCATGCCGGCAAAGTAGGCCTTGTGGCGCGCCGTCCACAGCCGCGTGCGCTCCTCGGGGCTGCTGGCCCACTCGAAGCCTTCGCCGCC
>CAZFVH010000211.1:0-5737 GCA_964522465.1 uncultured Rubrivivax sp.
GTTGACGAAGCGCGCTGCGCGCGCCGACCCCGACGCTGCGCTTCTCGCCGCCCTCAAAAGGCCCCGCGGGCGGGCCTGCGCGGCGGCGTGGGGTGTGGGCGGGCGAGTCGATGAGCGCGGTTCTCCGGGGCACATCGCGCTGATGGGCCCGTCCTCGGCGGGTGATCCTGTCACGCGCTGGAATCCCGCTGAGTTGCGCGCGCGGGTTCAGCACGACCGGCGTCGCGGAAGCCCGCATCCAACCGATGGTGAGGCTGCGCTGACCCAGGCCGCCCACTTCGATGCAGACCACACGCGCGCAGCCCGAATGGTGGCGCCGGTGGATGCGTTTCGGGAGCGCTCAGCGCCGACTCGGCGGTGGTGTGCTGGGCGGCGCAGCTTACGGCGTGACGTCGTTTCAGATGACGCCAGTCAGCTTGTCCAGCAGCTTCATCAGGTCCGGCGGCTGCCGGACGATGTGATAACTCCACCGACCGAAGCGCCCGTCGTTGTTGACGGCGGTGCACCAGCGGTGCGCCGCCTGTGCCTTCACCTCGGCGTCGCCGGGCTGGCCCTTCACCTCGACCATCAGGCGCTCGCCCGTCGTCAGGTCCACGATGAAGTCCGGCAGGTAGCGTCGGCGGATGCCGTCCTTGCGGTACGGCACGATGAAGCCCAGATGGTCGTTCTTGACCCACTTGGCGACGCCCTCGTGGGCGTCCAGGGCCGTGGCCGCTGCCTGCTCCCACGTCTTCGTATCGGTGACGATGGCGTTCAGGTGGCATTTCTGCACCGGCCAGGGCTGCCGGCCGGTGAAGAACTCGACGTGTCGCGTCGAGCGCTCGCCCGCCGGCCCCGGCGTGATGATGGGCCGCTCTTGCGTCTTGCCGCTCTCGTCCACCGGCATGAGCGCGTCGAACAGGATGCCCAGCGCCTGCTGGAAGTACGGGTTCAACGCCACGTCCTGCGGAGCGCGGTTGCCCGACAGCTTCAGCTTCTCGGCCAGGAACCGGGTCGTGTAGCCCAGCAGCTGCGGGAACAGCCGGTGCGTGGGGATGACATCGCCCCAGTCGGCCCGCCACTGCTGTGTCAGCACCTTGGCCATGGTGAAAGCCACCTGCTGCACCCGCACCTTGGCGCGCCACTGCTCCAGGTTCACCACGTCGGCCGCGCCGGGCCCGTAGGCGGCCAGGGCGCCGTCCTGCGTGGTCAGCCCCTTCATCAGGGTCACGTCCGGCACCGTCATGGGGTTCAGCTCCAAGGTCGGCACCTTGGGCCAGTCCATGGTGAGCCGGGTCACGCCGGGGTCGGTGTAGCCCTCCACCACCGGGAAGGCCAGCTCAAACTGCGCCTTGGCCGGCACGGCGTAGATCTGGTTAGCCGGCGGTGATGGTGGCTGCTGGGCACCGCCCTCCACCTTGAACGGGATGAGCTCGAAGGGCACGCCGAAGACCTTGGCCGTCTCCTCCCGGAAGAAGCTGGTGGCCTCGTCCACCGCGTAGGACGTACGCCGCAGCGCCCGGCCGACCACCTGTTCGCACAGCAGTTGAGAACCGAAGGGGCGCAGGCCCACCACGTGCGTCACGGTCGTGGCGTCCCAGCCCTCGGACAGCATGGCCACGCTGATGATGCAGCGCACGTCGCGGCCGGGCGGCACGCTGGCGTCGATGGTCACCAGGCCGTTGTCGTCGTCCTCCAGGGCCTTGCGGTTGTGCTTCTCGACCATGGCCACGTACTCTTCGGGCACCTTGTTGCCCGGCCAGCCGGTCTTGCCGATGGTCTCCAGCACGAAGCGCAGGCGCCGCGCCTCGTCGTTCTTGCCGCCGCCCTCGGCGATGTCCTCGGCCACCTTGCTGTCCACCCGCACGGTCCATTCACGGCCCGGGGCGTTGCGGAACTGCTCGGGCGCCGCGCCGTAGGTGGCGTTGCCGTTGGCCAGCCAGTCGTACAGCTCCTTGGCCAGCGTGGTGTCGCGGCAAACGATGATGAAGACCGGGGGCACGTTGGTCTTGCGGTGGCCGGCCTTGAACTGCGCCGACCACTGCTCGGCCGTCTTGCGCCACTCGTCGGCCAGTTGCACGATGGGCTGCGTGGCATAGCGCATCAGCACGTCGGGCGTCAGCTTGCCGCTGTGGCCTTCCTTCTCGGCAATCTCCTGCACCCACCGCCACACGTTGAAGTAGGCAGGGGTCTCGGTGCCGCCGATGTCCTGCGTGGGGAGCTGGGGAATCTTCACCAGGCCGGCTTCGATGGCCTCCAGCAGGCTGAAGTCGGACACCACCCACGGAAAGGGCTTGCCCACCTCGTTGTCGCTGCCCTGGATGAAGAACGGCGTGGCCGACAGGTCCACGCACAGCCTCACGCCGTTGGTCCGGCCGCCTAGCGCCTTGTTGATGCGGTCCAGCCCCTCAATCCACACCGTCGCCTCGCGGGCATCGACCTCGGCCGTTTCCTCGTCGATGGCGAAGGTGTCTTCGGCATCGAGCTTGCCGCGTCGGTAGGCGTGGTGGGCCTCGTCGTTCATCACCAGGATGGCCGAGCTGCGCCCCTTGCGGTTGCCCAGCACGCGGCGCAGGAACGCGGCGTCGCTCTCGTAGTGGCGCACCTCCTTCACCTCGAAGCCGGTGAGCTGGCCTTTGTTGTCCCGCAACTCGCGCAGGATGTCGAAGGCCCCGCCAGCAGTGCCAACAAGCGCCTGCTGCCGGATGTCGGCCTCGGTCACCGCGTCCTTGCCGCCCACCTTCACGGTGCGCAGCTTCTCCACCGGCACGCCGCGCTTCACCACCTTGGCCGACGTGCCGTTCACGTCGGTCAGCTCGCGGCGCTCCAGGTTGTGCCAGTTGGTGATGAACACCTCGCCCTTGCGCAGGTCGGGCATGCGGTGCAACGGCACCAGTTGCCGGGTGCGGTACAGGCTCAGCTCGTCCAGGTTGGGGTCGAGCTCGCGCAGCCGGTCGCGGATGGTGACGTTCGGGCAGACGATGAGCACCGTGTCCGAGTAGGCCGAGGCCTGTGGCTGGGCCACCTTGTTGAGGATGGACCAGGCCGACAGCATGCCCATCACCGTGGTCTTGCCGCTGCCCGTGGCCATCTTCAGCGCGTAGCGCACGAAGGCCTTGTACCCGTCTGCCTTGGCGTCGTCGCCCGGCTCGTCGCTGGGCACGTTGATGCCCTGCTTCAGGTCGTCCGGCCCTTCCACCAGGAACAGCACCGTCTCCACCGCTTCGAGCTGGGCGAAGAACAGCCGCTGCGAGCGGTCAGGCGACCGCCACAGTTCCAGCAGTTCCCGCGTTACCTTGGTGGCGCCGGCATAGTCCCGCTCGCGCCACTCGCGCAGGCGCTGGCGGATGAGGTTGGCCAGGTCCAGCAGGTATTCCTGGCCCTTGGATGCGTCGTCCAGCAGCGACTGCTGGCCCTTGGCCTTGCGCCCGCGGGCTGCGCGGTCGGGCACACGGAAGAAGTACGAGGCCAAGCGCCGGCCTGGCCGTTTCTCCGGGTGCTTGCCCTCTTCGATGTGCCAGTGGAACGCTGGCGCGTCGTAGGGCGAGTTGATGATGGGGGCTTCGACGGCATTTATCTGAGACACAATTTCCTCACTGTGTTTTCTTTGTTATGTCGATTTGGGCAACACGGTCACGAGGGACTACATGGGTAACCCCTGAACCTCGCGCATAGATGAAATAGTAAGACCCATTTGCGCCGAACAACTCTCCCGAAATTGCCGGAGACGAATCCTTGAAGTGCACTCGCCGTTTAACTTCTGAATTATCTGGACCAGTAATCAAGCGCTCTGAACGCTCATAGGCACCAACTGCGACATTCACGCCAAAGACCAATGTCGCGGCAACTGCTGTCATTGCAACAAGTCGATTCTTAAAAAAGGCGTCCGCAATGTAATCAGCCACCCAGTAGGAAATGATGAGGCCCGCAAATCGCATGTTTGAGAAGTCGGGCTTCCCGATATAGATGGAGTAGGCCGCCATACCGCAGAGCAGAATCGAAAATGCGCCGACAATCCACCCCTCTCGGCGCCTGGCGTTTGCGGTCGCTCTGGTTTGCAATCTCGACCGAAGGCTTCCAGCACGTACGCCGAACGCGAACACCGCAATCGCGTAAGCTGCTGCAAAAGCGCCCGCCCGAATCTGTTCAACGCTCGCGGCAAGGTAGTCGGATACCGAGAAGTAAAGCGCTACATCGACGCCCATCCTGCGGTAGAAGTAGTGCAGCTGCAGAAATCCAGCCACGACGAACACGGCCGTAACCAAGGCCACCGCGCCCGATATGCCCTGAATTGAGAAGTCCATCTTCAGAGCAGAGCGTTCAGCAAGCTCTTTTCGCAGCTTTGACAAACGCCTGAGCGTCTTGGTGTGTTCGCGGCAAATCGAATTTGTGTCGTAGTCAGCCACGCCTTCTACCGAAGCGCGAGCAAGTGCTATTTGTTCCGTCTTGCGGCCATCATCCTTAAGCAAACCCGCAAAGAATGCGTCGGTGCAGTGGTATCGCGCAACCAATTGCTTCACATCACTTGACTCTGCGGCCAGTTCGCGCAGCGCTGTGACGCGGCTATCGCTTCGCACAGCCAAGAGCTCGGGAAGAACCTCTCTTGAGGTCAACTCTCGCGATACCAACTCAACAACTAAGTCGAGTTCGTCGTCCTCGCCGATTTGCAGCAAATCGGGTCGAAGCATTCGGACTTCTGCGTCCAGCAAACTGGTGCAAAGCCGTTTCAGATGAACAGCCTTCCACGCCGTCTTTCGCTGGGCCCAAAAATACAGGCGCATCAGGGCGAGGTAGGGCCACCCTCTCAGCTTCGAAGTCAAGGACACCGAACTCACGGCGTTAGACGCTGAGCACGCGCATCAGCTCGTTACCGCGCTCGTCGATGACCTTCACTGCCACGCGGCGCTTCGGCCCGATGGGGAACGGCTCGCTCACGGTGCCGGCCAGGTGCTCCCACACCGACGGGTCGAACTCGGCCTTCAGCGACTTCTGCAGGTTGTCCCACGCCGCGGTCTTGGGGAAGAAGACCTGGGTGGCGTAGAAGCACATGCCGTCGTAGTCGGTGTCCAGCATCCACGCCGGCAGGTTCTGCGCGGGGATGTCCTCCTGGTCCATCGTGGCCGGGTTGAAGATGTCCAGGCCGCGCAGCTCGACCTCGTACAGGTCGGCACCGTCCTCGTTCTTCTTGCCGGCCTTGCGCACCACGGCATCGGGCAGGCCTGTGACCGAGAAGATTTCGCTGGCGCGGCTGGTCTTGAGCAGGTCGCTCATGGCCACGTCCGGCGTGACCGTGACGTAGGTACAGGGCACGCGCAGCTTGGCGCGGTCTTCCAGCAGTTCGCGGGCCTTGGCCTGGATGGCGAAGCCGAAGAAGTACAGGTGCGGGAACTTCAGGAAGTAGGCCTCGCGGGCGGCCTCGAACACCACGTCGGACGAGATGGCGCCGTCCTCGGGGCCGAAGACCACGGCGATGCGGTTGCCCTCGGCGTCCAGGCCCTCGGCATGGATGGAATCGCTGTCGGTCACGCGGCGGATGTCGGCCAGCACCAGTTCACGGTTGCCGGGCAGGCGCAGCGTCTTGGACTGGCGCAGCACCTGGGTCATGCGCTCGATGTGCGTGGCGGGGTCGGCGTAACGGCCGGCGGGTTCGGCCACCTGCAAGGGCAAGCCGCCGTTGGCAGCGTCGGCCTCTCCAAGCGCCGCGTCTAGGTGTCGGGTCCCGGATGATTAACCACCCTTTTCTTAAACAGGTGAGGGT
>CAZFVH010000212.1:0-5724 GCA_964522465.1 uncultured Rubrivivax sp.
CGCCGAGCAACTGGGCTACCGCATCAAGCTGCTGGGCATCACGCGTCGCCGTGAGGAGGGCATCGAGCTGCGCGTGCACCCCACGCTCGTGCCGGCCAGTCGCCTCATCGCCAATGTCGAGGGCGCGATGAACGCCGTCGTCGTGCAAGCCGACGCGGTCGGCACGACGCTGTACTACGGCAAGGGCGCTGGCTCCGAGCCCACGGCCAGCGCGGTGATCGCCGACCTGGTGGACATCGCGCGCCTGCACACGGCCGACCCGGCGCACCGCGTGCCCTCGCTGGCCTTCCAGCCGGGTGAACTGGCCGACACGCCGGTACTGCCGATCGAGGCCGTCGAGACAGCCTTCTACCTGCGTCTGCGCGTGGCCGACCGCCCCGGTGTGCTGGCGCGCGTGACGGCACTGCTGGCCGAGCGCGACATCTCGATTGACGCCCTGCTGCAGCGCGAGAGCGGCGCCGATGAGAACCAGACCGACGTGATCATCCTGACCCACCGCACCATCGAGGGCCGCATGCGCGAAGCGATCGCCGCCATGCAGGCCCTGCCCACGGTGCTGGCGCCCATCGTCAGCCTGCGCAAGGAAGAACTGGCCTGACCGCGATGAAGTACATCAGCACCCGCGGCGACGACACGCCGCGCCGTTTCTGCGAGATCCTGCTCGAGGGCCTGGCCCCGGACGGCGGCCTGTACATGCCGGTGCGCTACCCGCGCGTCGACGCCGCCACGCTGGCGCGCTGGCGCCGTCTGTCCTATGCCGACCTGGCCTTCGAGATCCTGTCGCTGTACATCGACGACATCCCGGCAGACGACCTGCGCCGCCTGCTGCGCCAGACCTACACCGAGGCCGTCTTCGGCACGCCGCAGATCGTGCCGCTGCGCCCGCTCGAGCCCGGGGTCTGGATCCAGGCGCTGTCCAACGGCCCGACGCTGGCCTTCAAGGACATGGCGATGCAACTGCTGGGCGCGCTGTTCGAGTACGAACTCGGCCGCCGCGGTCAGACGCTGAACATCCTGGGCGCGACCTCGGGCGACACCGGCAGCGCGGCCGAGTATGCGATGCGCGGCAAGCGCGGCATCCGTGTCTTCATGCTGTCGCCGCATGGCCGCATGAGCCCCTTCCAGCAGGCGCAGATGTACGGCCTGCAGGATGCCAACATCCACAACCTGGCGGTCGAGGGCGTGTTCGACGACTGCCAGGACATCGTCAAGGCCGTCAGCGCCGATCTCGACTTCAAGCGGCGCTGGCACATCGGCACGGTGAATTCGATCAACTGGGCGCGGATGCTGGCCCAGGTCGTGTACTACTTCGCGGGCTGGTTCCAGGCCACGCAGGCCTGGGCCGATGCCACGCCGGCGGCGGCACAGGGCGCGCAGGTGGACCTGCCCCGTGTGAGCTTCGCCGTGCCGTCGGGCAATTTCGGCAACATCTGCGCCGGCCACGTGGCCCGCATGATGGGACTGCCGATCGCGCAACTGGTGCTCGCCACGAACGAGAACGACGTGCTCGACGAGTTCTTCCGCACCGGCACCTACCGGGTGCGCGCCAGCGCCGAGACCTTCGAGACCTCGAGCCCGTCGATGGACATCAGCAAGGCGAGCAACTTCGAGCGCTTCGTCTTCGACCTGCTGGGCCGCGACGGCGCCCGCACGGCGGCGCTGTTCGGCCCGACGCTGGCACGCGACGGCGGCTTCACGCTGGCGGAAGACGAGATCGCCCGCCTGGCCGGCTTCGGCTTCGTCTCCGGGCGCAGCACCCACGCCGATCGCCTGGCCACCATCCGCCAGGCCTGGGAGCGCCACCGTACGATCATCGACACCCACACGGCCGACGGCTTGAAGGTGGCGCGTGAGCACCTGCATCCCGGGGAGCCGATGCTCGTGCTCGAGACGGCCTTGCCGGCGAAGTTTGCCGCCACCATCCGCGAGGCCATCGGCCGCGAGCCGGACCGGCCCGCAGGGCTCGAGCATATCGAGGATCTGCCGCGGCGCTTTGTGCGCGTGCCGGTGGATGTGCAGCGCGTCAAGCACTACATTGCCGACCATGCCTGAGGCCCGCCCCCCGATGCTCAGCCTCGACGAGGCACTGACGCGGCTGGTCGATGTCGCACGTGAGCGGGCGCTCACCCGCGCCGAGACCGTGCCGACGATGGCGGCGCTGGGCCGCATCCTGGCCGACGATGTGCGCTCCAGCCTGGACGTGCCGCCGGCGGACAACACCTCGATGGACGGCTATGCGCTGCGCTGTGCCGACGTCGCCACGCCGGGGGCTGTGCTGCCGGTGTCGCAGCGCATCCCGGCCGGTGTGGTCGGGGCGGCGTTGGCCCCGGGTTCGGCGGCGCGGATCTTCACCGGCGCGCAGATCCCGGCCGGTGCCGACGCGGTGGTGATGCAGGAGCAGTGCGTCGCGCTCGACGGGGGCGCCGTGCGCGTCGAGACCGTGCCTACCGTCGGGCAGTGGATCCGCCGCCGTGGCGAGGACATCGCCGCTGGCGCCGTCGTGCTGGCGCGCGGCGCGATGCTCACGCCGCAGGCGCTGGGCCTGGCCGCGTCGGTGGGCTGTGCGCATTTGCCGGTGCTCGCCCGTCCCCGGGTGGCGCTGTTCTCCACCGGCGACGAGCTCGCCATGCCGGGCGAGCCGCTCAAGCCCGGGGCCATCTACAACTCCAACCGCTTCACGCTCGCCGGCCTGCTGCAGGCGGCCGGCTGTGACGTGCTGGATCTGGGCATCGTCCCCGACCGCCTGGACGCCACGCGCCAGGCGCTTCGCGAGGCCGCGGCGGGGAGCGACCTGATCCTCACCTCCGGCGGCGTGTCGGTCGGCGAGGAGGACCACCTGAAACCGGCGATGCAGGCCGAGGGTCGGCTGGACCTGTGGCAGGTGGCGATCAAGCCGGGCAAGCCGCTGGCCTTCGGCGCGGTACGTCGCCCGGAGGGCGGCGAGGCCCTGTTCATGGGGCTGCCGGGTAACCCGGTGTCGAGTTTCGTCACCTTCCTGCTGGCGGTCGTCCCGGTGCTTCGCGTGATGCAGGGGCGCGAGCCCGGCGGGGCCACCGATCCCGCGGCCGGCCTGCGCCTGCCCGCTCACTTCGACTGGCTGCGTCCCGACCGGCGACGCGAGTTCCTGCGCGCGCGGCTGGATGCCGACGGCGGTGTGGAGATCTTCCCCAACCAGAGCTCCGGCGTGTTGACCTCCACCGTCTGGGCCCAGGGCCTGGTGGATGTGCCAGCAGGCCAGGCCGTGCGGCGTGGGGAGGTGGTGCGCTTCCTCGACTTGCGCGATCTGATGGCATGAGCTGGGCCATGCATGCTTCGCACCCCTCTGTGAACGTCGCCGTTGGAGCGCCGTGCGTGCCTTGCGTCCTGCGCACGAGTCGACATGGGCAAAAGAGGCGCCTTGGACGCCTCGCGCGGCGCCTGGATGTTTGGGTGATCACGCGATGAAGATCCGGGTGCGTTATTTCGCCTCGCTGCGCGAGGCGCTCGGCGCGGAGGAGACGGTCGAGGTCCACGGGTTGTCGACGGTCGGCGCTCTGCGCGATCATCTCGTGGCCCGCGGCGGGCCCCACGCCGCGGGTCTGGCGCGGGGCCGGGCCGTCCGGCAGGCGCTGGACCAGCGTTTGTGCGGTGATGATGCGGCCTTGCGCGACGGCGCCGAGGTCGCCTTCTTTCCGCCCGTGACCGGGGGTTGACCGATATGGCCGCGCGCGTCGAGATCCGCCACGGGGACTTCGACCTCGGCCGCGAGGTTGCCGCGCTGCGCGAGGGCGACGGCGGCACCGGCGCGGTGGTCACCTTCATCGGCACGGTGCGCGACCGCGAGGGCGATCGCGCCGGCATCTCCGCGCTGGAACTCGAGCACTACCCCGGCATGACCGAAGCGTCGATCGAGGCCATGATCGACGATGCCTTCCGTCGCTTCGACATCCGCGCCGCGCGCGTCGTGCACCGTGTCGGCGTCCTGAAGCCGCTGGAGCAGATCGTGCTCGTCGCGGTGACCTCGGCCCATCGCGGCCAGGCCTTCCAGGCCTGTGAGTTCCTGATGGACTACCTGAAGACCCAGGCGCCGTTCTGGAAGAAGGAAACGCGCCCGGAAGGCGCCTGCTGGGTCGACGCCCGTGTCAGCGACGACGCTGCCTTGGAGCGCTGGGGTATCCAGGCGACCAATGCCGTGGCGCCACCCGGCGCCTGAGCTTCAGTTCGGCCTCAGTTCAGCACCCGCGCCGGCTTGGTCGCGGCGGGCTCCGGCGGTGCCGGGGGGGCGACCAGGCCCCACTCGGAGACGGCCAGCGCGTTCTCCACCAGCTTCATCCAGCCGTTGGCCAGGTCTTCGCCCAGGCGCAGCTCCAGGCTGCGGCCCTGCGTGTCGCGCACGGCCAGGATGACGGCACCACCGGGTGCCTTGCCCAGATCGATGGCCGCGGGCAGCATGGGCTCGGGCCCGAGCGGCAGCTTGGCCGCAGGCGCCGGGGTGAACTTGGTCTTGAAGTCGGTGCTCTGAAGCGCCTTCTCGCGCGCGGCCTGTGCCAGCATCTCGCGCGCTTCGGGCACCGGCATCGCGGCCGGCGCGGTGCGCGCCACCGCCAGGTCGGTGACGAGCTGACGGAAGTGCGGCCACAGCCGCATCACCATCCGCCGCGTCAGCCACAGCGCGAACAACTGCTCGTCGCGGGTGCGCACCTGCATGAGCAGCCGGTCGGCCACGGGCTCGTACTTGACCTGGATCTGGTGGATGTCCATGGGTTGATTCTAGGAAGCCGCGGGCCTTCTTGCCGACCGTCACCTCACGGGTTTGCGCTTTCTTGAAAACCTAGGCGTTCTCCCCACTTTCATTGCAGTCTTCAGGAGTTCTTCTCATGCGCATCGACAAGCTGACCACCGCCTTCCAGCAGGCCCTGGCCGAATCGCAGAGCCTGGCGCTGGCGCGCGACAACCCCTATATCGAGCCGGCCCACGTGCTGGCGGCGATGCTGCAGCAGCCCGACGGCCCGAAGGCGCTGCTCGACCGTGCCGGCGCCAACACCGCGGCGCTGAAGACCGCGATGGACACCGCCATCGGCGCGCTGCCCAGCGTGCAGGGCGGCGGGCAGGTGCAGCCCGGACGTGACCTCGTCACGCTGCTGCAGGCAGCCGAGAAGGAGGCGGGCAAGCGCGGCGACAACTTCATCGCCAGCGAGATGTTCCTGCTGGCCCTGGCCGACAGCAAGAGCGACCTGGGCGGCGTGGCGCGCGGCCACGGCCTGACGCGCAAGGCGCTGGAGGCCGCGATCGAGGCCGTGCGCGGCGGCCAGAAGGTGGACTCCGCCGAGGCCGAGGGTCAGCGCGAGGCGCTGAAGAAATACACGCTGGACCTGACCGAGCGCGCCCGCAGCGGCAAGCTCGACCCGGTGATCGGCCGCGACGATGAGATCCGGCGCGCGATCCAGGTGCTGCAGCGGCGCAGCAAGAACAACCCGGTGCTGATCGGCGAGCCGGGCGTGGGCAAGACCGCCATCGTCGAGGGCCTGGCGCAGCGCATCGTCCACGGCGAGGTGCCCGACACCCTGCGCGACAAGCGTGTGCTGGTGCTCGACATGGCCGGCCTGCTGGCCGGCGCCAAGTACCGCGGCGAGTTCGAGGAGCGCCTGAAGGCCGTGCTCAAGGAGGTGGCGGCCGACGAGGGGCGCATCATCCTGTTCATCGACGAGCTGCACACCATGGTCGGCGCCGGCAAGGCCGAGGGCG
>CAZFVH010000213.1:0-5679 GCA_964522465.1 uncultured Rubrivivax sp.
TTCTCGGTGACGTAGGTGGGCGGCAGCGGGTAGTCGCGGTGCAGCCTCAGCAGCAGCTCGGTCAGGCCCTGGGGGTAGATCTCCCATTCCATGTCGGTCAGCGGCAGCACGCCCTCGCGCACGTCGTAGCTGCCGGTGGCGCTGACCACCGAACGCGAGTAGTAGTTGATGCCCAGCAGGCCGAGCGGCTGGGCGATCGTCTCCAGGTCGCCGGGCTCGATGCGCGGGGCGCTGGCGCCCAGGTGCGCCAGCACGTCCTGCGGGTAGCCGCGGCCGAACAGCGGGTCCATGTACCAGCGCAGCAGCAGGCCGTCCTCGAGGCGGGTCTTGGCCACGTCGTCGGCCGAAGGCGTAGCGGGCAACAGGGGGGCGAGGTTCAGCACGATGCCCATGGGCTTGTCGAAACCCGCTTCTCGCAGGGCGCGCAGCGCGCGGCCGTGGCTGAGCAGCAGGTGGTGCGACACCTGCATCGCGGTGGCGCGGTCCTTGATGCCGGGCGCGAAGATGCCGCTGTCGTGGCCGAGCATGGCCATCACCCAGGGCTCGTTGTGCGTGGTCAGTGAGGTCAGGCCGTCGCCCAGATGCTTCGCGATCCCCAGCGCGTAGTCGACGAAGTGGTCGACGGTCGAACGTGCCGCCCAGCCGCCCTCGTCCTGCAGCGCCTGCGGCAGGTCCCAGTGGTTGAGCGTCAGGTGGGCCTGCAGGCCGCGCGCGCGCAGGCCGTCGACCAGGCGGCGGTAGAAGGCCAGGCCCTGGTCGTTCCAGGCGCCGCGCCCCTGCGGCTGCACCCGCGGCCACGCCACCGAGAAGCGGTAGGCGTTGACGCCCAGCGAGGCGATCAGGTCCAGGTCCTCCTCGAGGCGGTGGTAGTGGTCGCAGGCCACGTCGATGTGGCTGCCGTCAGCGATCGCTCCGGGCTGGCGGCAGAAGCGGTCCCAGATCGATTCGCCACGCCCGTCCTCGAACGCGGCGCCTTCGATCTGCGCCGCGCTTGTGGCCACGCCCCAGACGAAGTCGGCGGGGAAGATCATCGCGGGGTCGATGGTGCGCAGCAGCGCGCGGGTGTCGGCCAGGCTGTTCATGGTCGGTGAGGTGGTGTCGGAGGGGCTCGGGGTCACTTGACGGCGCCTGCCGTCAAGCCGGAGATGAGTTGTCGGGACGACAGCGCGAACAGCACCAGCAGCGGCAGCGTGGCGATGGCCGCGCCGGCCATCAGCGCGCCCCACTCGGTGTCCACCGGGCTCTGCAGCGTGCGCAGCGCCAGCGGCAGCGTGAACATCTCGGGGCTGCGCAGCACGATCAGCGCGCCGATGAAGTTGTTCCACGAGGCGATGAAGGTCACCAGGCCGAGCGTGCCCAGCGCCGGCTTGATCAGCGGCAGCACGATGCGCAGATAGATCGAGAACTCGCCGCAGCCGTCCATGCGTGCGGCCTCGATCAGCTCGCGCGGGACGGCGCCGACGATGAACTGACGCATCAGGAAGATGCCGAAGGCGCCGGCCGCCCCGGGGATGTACAGCGCGCGTGGCTGATCGATCCAGCCGAGCTGGTCCATGATCATGAAGGCCGGGATCATGTTCATGAACCCGGGCAGCAGCATCGTGCCCAGCACCAGCAGGAACAGCGGCTTCTTGAAGCGGAAGTCGAAGCAGGCGAAGGCGTAGCCGCCCATCGAGCAGAACAGCAGCGTCAGCGCAGTGGAGGCCAGCGCCACGTACAGGCTCCAGCCCAGGTTACGCCAGAAGGGCAGCCGCTCGGTCAGCACGCGCACGTTGTCCAGCAACTCGGCGCCGAAGAACACCGGCGGCGGCAGGCTCATGATCTCGGTGCGCGAGTGCGTCGCGAAGACGAACATGAACCAGAACGGCGCGAGCATGACCACCGCGCCCACGCCGACGAAGACGAACGCGAGCGTGCGCGAGACCGCCGGGCCGTGGCCCGGCAGCGCCTGACCGACCGCAACCTCCCGGCTCATCGCTCAGCTCCCGCGCGCCGCCGCGGGTCGAGCGCGCGGTTGGTCAGCCAGGTCAGCACGGCGACGATGCCGAACAGCATCCACGACATCGCGCTCCCGGCGCCGAAATCGTTGAAGTCGAAGGCCATGCGGTACAGGTACATGGCCGTCGTCATGGCGGCCTGGTCAGAACCTCCGCGCCCGCCCGTGAGGATGAAGGGCTCCTCGAACAACTGCAGGCCGCCGATGACGGTGAGCGTGGTGGCGAAGACGATCATCGGCCGCAAGTTGGGCAGCGTGATGTGCCAGAACTGCCGCACCGGGCTTGCGCCGTCGAGGGTGGCGGCCTCGTAGAGGTCCTTCGGGATCGACTGCAGCGCGGCCAGGTAGAGCACCACGTTGAAGCCGACGAAGCGCCAGAAGACGATCAGCGCGATCGCGGGCTTGATGTTCTCGGGCCGGCCCAGCCAGTCCACCGGGTCCGCCGGGAACCAGGCCCCGATCAGCGGCAGTTGCGTCAGCGCCTGCAGGGCCTGGTTGATCAGCCCGAAGTCGGTGGAGAACATCGCGCTGAACATGATCGCGATGGCCACGGTGGAAGTGATGTAGGGCAGGAACCAGGCCCCCAGCACCACGTCGCGCCAGCGTCGGATCGAGCGGTGGATGAACACCGCCAGCGGAATCGCCACCAGGTGCTGCGGCAGCCCCGACGCCAAGGCCAGCCACCCGGTGTTGCCCAGAGACTTCCAGAACCACTCGTCCTCGATGGCGAAGGCGAAGTTCTCCAGGCCGACGAACGTCATCGACTCCAGGCCGCTGGCCGGCTCCCAGGTGTGGAAGGCCAGCACCAGCGAGAACAGCAGTGGGAACACCCCGAAGATCGCGAACAGCACCAGGAAGGGGCTGACGAAGACGTAGGGCGCCCAGCGCGGCGACAGGGCGGGTAGGCGCAGGCGGGGCATGGGGTCGGCTGTGTCGCGACGGTTCGTGCGTCGGGGCGATCAGAACTCGGCGTCAGCGCCGGGCGCGACGCTCGATCTGCCGCTTGGCGTCGGCCAGCGCCGCGGCCACCGCCTTGCCCTGGTCCAGCACCTTGTCGAGCTCGGTGTTGACCACCTCCTCGGCGAAGGCGTCCTGCCGGTGCACCTGCACCGCCGTGATGCGGCGTGCCGTGTCGCGCCACAGCGTGCGTGCCGGCTGCCCGCCCAGGAAGGGCAGCGGCTCGGCGAAGAAGGGGTCGTCGTGCGCGGCCAGCAGGGCCGGGAAGGCGTCCTGCGACTTGAAGGCTGCCAACTGCATGCCGCGGTCCAGCGACAGCAGCCGGATCAGGTCCCACGCTGCCGCCTTGCGTGCGGCATCGGCCCGCCGCGGGATCGCCAGGAAGCTGCCGCCGTAGGCCGCGGCGACACCGCCGGGCAGCGCCGCAGCGCGCCACTTGCCCTTGGTGTCGGGTGCCAGCCAGTTGTTCAGGTGCCCGGCCAGCCAGGCCCCGGTCATCTGCGTGGCGAGCGTGCCGCGGCGGAAGGCCGTGGTCCACTCATTGCTCCAGGCGCCGATGCGGGCATCCAGTCCGGCCTGTCGCACCTGACGGGCGAGTTCGAAGGCGCGGGTGAAGCGCGGCGAGTCGACCAGCACGCGCGAGGCGCTGTCGAAGTACAGGCCTTCGCCCGGCGCCACACCGGTGCGGATGACGATGTCCTTGATCTCGCGGGCGTGCGCCAGCAGGTAGGCGTTGCCGCGGGCCTTCAGCTGCTTGCCGGCTTCGACATAGCTCTCCCAGGAGCCGATCAGGTCGGATTCCTTCAGGCCGGCCTGCTGGACGATGTCGCTGCGGTACAGCAGCGTGCCCGGACCGATGTCGCTCGGCACGGCGACGATGCGGCCCTCGTGGCTGCCCTGGTCCACGGCATAGGGCACCCAGGTCTGGCGGTGCTGGGCGGCGTCGTAGGGCTTGGCGCTCAGGTCTTCCAGCCCGCCGCCCTGGGCGAAGCGGCCCACATAGCCCACTTCCAGTGCCATCACGTCGGGCAACTGGCTGGACGTGGACAGCGCGGTGGTCATCGCCGAGTGGTGGTCGGTGAACTGACGGCTCACCACCTTGACCGTGACATGCGAGTGGGTCTTGGCGTAGGTGGGGAGCGCCGCCTTGACGATCTCGTCGAGCGCGGGGAAGGCCGCCACGGTCAGGGTGACGGGCGTGGACGCCCAGGCCGGCACGACGCCGGGCAGGGCGACCGCTGCCGCGGTGGACACGAGCATCGCTCGACGGGTGCTGCGGGATTCGGGTGACGTCATGTGCGAACCTCTGTGATGTCGGGAAGCCGGGTGTCGGCTCAGGCTGCGGTGTTGCGAAAGTGCGGTGTCCGCGCTTGGGTCTTTGACGACCGCCGATGCCGACCAAGGTATGAAAGCGCTTTCATATTGTCTTTGGCCGGGTGACCGGGTGTCAAGTCAGGGTTAGTCCTGAAGCGCCGCCAAGCCCGGCCCAGTCTCCGGCAGCGCGAACGCCGGTGTGCATGCCGGTGTGGATGCCGGCGTCGACGTCGTCCGGGACTTCAGCGGGTCGCCGGCATCGCGGTGGATTCGCGCACGACGACCTTCGGCATCGGCACCGGCAGGTCTGGCGATTCGCCCGCCAGCAAGCCCAGCATGGCCTGCGCGGCGAGCCGGCCGATCTCGTAGCTGGGGTGCTGCACCGTGCTCAGCGGCGGGATGCAGTAGCGCGACATCGCCAGGTCGTCGAAGCCGATCACCGAGCAGTCCTCGGGCACCCGCAGGCCGTGCCGGTGCAGGGCCAGGCAGGCGCCGATGGCCATCTGGTCATTGGCGGCGAAGACGGCGGAGAACGACGTGCCGCGGGCGAGCAGGCGCTCCATGGCCGCCACGCCGCTCTCCTCGTGGAACAGGCCGGGCTCGACCAGCACCTCGTCTGGCCTCAACCCGGCCTCCTGCAGCGCGTGGTGGTAGCCCTGCAGGCGCTGTACGGCATCCGGGTGGTTGACGTCGCCGGTGATGAAGGCGATGCGCCGATGCCCGAGGTCCAGCAGGTGGCGAGTGGCCAGGCGCGCGCCTTCGGCGTTGTCGAAATCCAGCGCGACGAGGTTGGGCGCGCGCAGGCGCCGGCCGGTGACGACCACCGGCAGCGCACGCGCCACCTCGCGCAGCGCGGCGTCGGTCAGGCGCCCGGTCAGCACGATGATGCCGTCCACCCGGCGCGCGCGCAGCACCTCGATGCAGCGCGCTTCCTCGGCGGCGTTCCACTGGCCGCTGACGAACAGCGCGCTGTAGCCCTGGCGGTCCAGCGTGTCCTCGATCCCGCTGAGCGCGCTGCCGTAGAACGGGCTGTCCAGCGCCTGCGTGACCACGCCGATGCTCAGCGTACGACCCCCGGCCAGGCCGCGCGCCACGGGATTTGGCACGAAGCCCAGTCGTGCGATGGCGTCGTAGACCGCCTGCTTCTTCTCGTCGCTGACTGCGGCCGTGCCGTTGAGGATGCGCGAGACCGTGCTGGCCGAAACCCCGGCGACTTCGGCGACCATGCCCAGCGTCGCCGGGGCACTGCCGGTGTCGCGGCTCGGGCTGTCTGGCGTTCGGGGCAAGGGTTTTCGGGCCATGGTGCGCGCGATCCGATGCGCGGGTGCCGAGTTTACGGTGCGGCCTGTCATGGCTTCATCGGTGACGGGATCACCGGGTTGTCTCGGTAGACCGCGACGCCCTTGACGCCC
>CAZFVH010000214.1:0-5640 GCA_964522465.1 uncultured Rubrivivax sp.
GCAGCGTGCTCGCCGTGATCCCCATGGTCGGCGTCATCACCCGCATGGCCACCGGACGGTCACGGCGCGATCCGGACATCGAACAGGTCGAGCAATTCGCCCGAGGCGGCCTGCAGCCCGAGGATGGCGAGTTCGGCGCGGACCTCGGCGTCCAGCAGGCGCAGGCGGCTGTCGCCCAACCTGTCCTGGGCCTCGATGAGACTGCGCAGGCGGCCGCGCCCGAGGTCATAGTTCTCGCGTTCGGCGCGCATCAGCGCCTCGCGACCTTCCACCTCGCGCTGGAGCTGCTTGCGCTCGCCGAGCGCCGCGAGCAGCTGGCCACGACGGATGGCCCACTCGTTGTCCAGGTTCACCAATTCGGACTGCAACTGCAGGCGGGCCGCCTCCACACGCAGGGCCTGCGCCTGGCGCTTGCCGCGCGCCGCGCCGTTGTCCAGGGGCACCTCCAGCGCCACGCCGGCGTACCAGCCCGGATGCCGCAGGCGCAGCGCGTCGCCGATCGCCCCGCCGAGCTGGTTCTCGCGCAGGCTGTGGCTGCTGGCCCCGACCTCGAGGCTCGCATCGGGCCGCTCCTGATCGGCCGCGAACGCCAGCCGGATGCGTTCCTGCTCCAGCCGCAGCTCGGCCGTGCGGTAGGCGGGCCAGCGCTCGGCCATCGTGGCCGGCGGCTGTTCGGGCACGCCCGCATCGAACGACGCCGCGCGTGGCGCGGCCAGGCCGACGACCTCGAGCCGCAGGCCCGTCAGCGCCTGACCCGGCACGCTCAACAGGTTGCGCGCACGGGTGCGCATCTCCTGCAACTGCTGCGCCGCCCGGTCGAGCTCGGTGTGCCGCACGCCGACCGCGAGTTCGGCCTCCAGCAGATCGACCCGGGGCGCGAAGCCGCCCTGCGCCCGGCGCTGCACCTCCTCGAGCAACTGGCGCGCCAGGTCCAGTGACTGGGTGCGCAGACGCTGTGTCTGCTCGGCCCGAAAGATCTGCCAGTACACCCCCGCGGCCTCGCCGGCGAGGTCGATCAACTGCTTGCGAAAACGCTGCTGCTCGATCCGCTGCTCGCCTTCGGCCACCCGCAGGTCGGCCTCGGTGACGCTTCGGCCGGCGCCGCGCAGCAGCGGCTGGCGCAGCGCCAGGGTCAAGGTCCCGCGGTCTTCGCGCACGTCACCGCTTTGCAGCAAGTTGCTGCTGCGCCGGCGCACCTCCTGCGACACCTCCAAGGTCGCGCCGGTGGGCAGACGGGTCCGCAACCCGAAGGTCGCCGTGCCGGACTGCTCGACGGCCAGAGCCTTGCCCAGGTTGGGCACGATGCCGTCGGTCTTCTCGTCGTAGGTGCGCGGACGCTCCTGCAGGTCGCGCCGCATCCGCGCCACCAGCACCGGGTCGTACAGCGCCCGCTCGGCGTCCACCAGGCGCCGCGCCGCATCGACCTGGCGTTGCGCCGCAGCCGACGCGGCGTTGCGCGCCAGCACCGCCTGCACGAAGCCGGTCTGGTCGACCGGCCAGGCGCCGTCGGGCAGCGTTGGCAGGGCGTCCGGCGTGGATTGAGCGTGAACCGCCCCGGTCCAGCCCACCAGCCCCAGCCCCAGCCCCAGGCCGAGTGCCAGAGCCAGCACAGCACGGCCCACGGCCTGGCCTGGGCGGCAAGCCTGATGCGCCACCACACCGACCCGGTCGTACCGCCACAGCGCCGTGCGCACCACGCTGCACCTGCCGGACACCACTACCCCCACGCTGCGCGTGGACCGATGACGAAGCACTGCGGCCTCACTGCGGCTGATCAAAGACACGGTTGCGGACATAGACGACCCGGGCCGAGTTGGTCTTGAGGTCAGGCGTGATGTCGCCGCGGAAGAAGCCGACCTGCCAGGCTAGGGTGGTGTCGACAGGGTCGGGCGTGGAGGTCCAGAAGACCTGGCTGAAGTTGAATCCCGGGGCGAAGGCGCCCTGGACCATCGGGTCGAGCGCGGGGTCGGTGCTCGAGCGGTTGACCAGCGAATCGAGCTCGCTGCGGTTGGGCAGCCGCCAGTCGGTCCGGCCATCCGGCGCCTGAGCGTTGATCGCGGCGACGCTGTCGACCGCGCCCTGCCAGCTCAGCGCCGGCGGCTGGTGGGGCACCAGCCACATCAGATCTCGACGGGTGTCGACGATCTTGTAGTCCTGCGAGACCTGCGACACGGCGTACGCCTCGGTAGGCGGATCGTTCACCGCCGAGGCTCCTTGCACCCACAGCAGGCGACGGGTCTCGTTGGCGGGGTTGGGCGGATACGCCGCGGCCTGCCCGCGGTTGCCGATGTCCAGCGCCCACTTCGTGCCGGCCGCTTCACCCAGGTAGTCCTCGCCGCTGTACAAGGGCACGCGACCGACGGAGAAGAACTGGGTGTCGATGTAGGGCGTACCCGCCTGCGTCTGCGTCTGCCCCAGGTTCACCACCGACAGCAGTTCGTGCACGGTAGGCGCACGCCATTGGGTCTGACCACACCAGTTGGATGGCGTCAAGCCGGCGGCGTACGGCACATCGTCGCGGCGCCACAGCAGGCCGGTGACGTTGTCCTTCGTGCAGTCCCACTGCTCGCCGGTGGGACACCCTCCCGTGTCGCCCGCAGGCAGCCCGTTGGTGCAGATCTTGGTGAAGTCGAACCCGGCATGCCCTGCACCATTGGCAGCCTTCGTCAGGCGCACGCGTTCGGCATCCCGGCCGACCGCACTGTCGGGGGTGGCTGCAGCGTCGATCAGCCCTGTGTCATTGATCCGCGTCGCATGGCACTCCACCCGCAAGGTGGAGATCGACTGCGCCAGTTTGCCGCTGCCGTCCCGCGTGACAGCGCAGAGCTGGCCCAAGGGGTGCTTCTTCACGGCGACCGTGTAGGTGGAGTCCAGGCCGACGATGTTCTCGGGCACCGAGAAAGCGATCGAAGGCGCGTACTCGCCGGGCGTGAACGCCGGGAGTTCCTGCCCGTTGACCTGCAGCACCAGGGTACGCTGCGCGATCAAGCCCCTGACCTCGCCGCTGAGCTGTGCAGGGCCTCGCCCTCCGCCACCGCAGGAGGACAGCAGCACAGCCGCCGCCAGCACAAGCAGGCCCTGGCCCGGACGATTTGGCAGTTCGAAGATGTTCTTCATATGACTCTCAAAGAGTGAGGCTCTCGACCCAGTAATCGAAAGTACCGGCTGGCGATGCGAGCGTGCCGGCATACAGCGGCTGAGCCGCCGGCAGGCCCAAGGCGTAGGCCGTGCGCAACTCCTGCGCCGACACCTCCGGCGGCTCGTCCGGCATGGCCCACAGGATGTGCGACGTGCCCAGGCCCTCCACCGCCGCACCGGCTGAGGACGGCAGTGCGGCCAGCGCATCGATGCGGCGCTCGCCCCGCTCCTGGGTCGGGAACAGGGACCCACCCCAGGCCGGGGGCTGCGCCAGGGCCGGGAGCAGGAAGGTCGATTGGTCGATGCGGTCGCTCGACACCACGACCGTCCCCTGCGTGCTGGAGCCACCCGGCAGCACCGTCTGCGTCGTCGCCTGCACCAGCCGGTGGACCGGGTCGACGATGGCCTGCAGGTGGGTGCGGCCGTCCACCATCACGGTCAGGTGCACGTCGCCGTTGACCTGCGCCTGACGGCCCACCATCCCGGTGGGCGACAGCACCTCGACCTGACCGCTGTGCACGCGCAGCGCCTGGCCCTGCCCCAGCCTCGGGCCCAGCGCCTCGATCACCACCTCGCCCGCGATGATGTTGGCCTGCCCGGCCGGCGCGGACGACGTCACCGCCGACCCGGCCTGCTCCGAGCGCACGGTGACCTTCTGGCCCGGCGCCTCGATCCGACCCACCGCAGCGCCGTTGCCAGCCGCCAGCGTCACCGCCGCCGTGCTGCGCAACACGCTGTGGCCGGCCATCTGCACCTGGCTGCCCCACAGCGTCAGCGCATCGCGGAAGTCTGCCTGGCCGCTGAACACGAGCAGCGCCGACCGGCCCACATGCCCGATCTCGATCGACGCGAAGCCGTCGCCCAGCGCATCGGCCTGAACCGTGCCGAACTGGAAGGCGTCCGTCATGGACCCAGCCGCACTGCCCACCGCCACGGCCTGCGTCGGGTCCAGCGGCCGCACGTTCAGCGTCGCCCCCGCCTGCGCCTGGATCGACCGATCGCCGCCAAGGAAGTCGACCGCATCGGCCTCGAGCAGGACATTGCCGGCCATTTGCGCCGCCGACTCGAAGACCACCGACGAATCCTGCCCCGGCGCCGGATCGCTCATGCGGATGCGGGTCTGCGCGCCGGCCGTGCCGACCTGCACCGGCACATCACCGACGACGCGCAGCGACACACCGTCGACCACCCCCTGGATGGAGATCCCCAGGCCGTTGTCGGCGCTGCGGACCTCCACCGGGTTGGTGAAGCTCAGCGGCGTGGACGCCCCGTCGAGCAGGATGCGGCCTCGGTAGGCGTCCCCGCCGATGACGATCTTCTCGTAGCCCTGGCGCAAGCGCTCGAGGTCGGCCGTCGAGAAGCGCCACTGGCCGTCCTGTACACCCCCCTGCCCGCCGATGACCATGTCCTGTGCCGGATCGAAGGGCAGGATGTTGACGATGGTCTGGGGCTGCGGGTCGGAACTGATCGTCTGCCCGTCCTGCCCCCACTGTACGCTCTTGGCGCTCTTGAGCTCGACGCTGCCCTTCTCGGTGGAGATCGCGCTGTTGACAACCACCGTGCCGGTCTGGCTGACGATCCTGACGTTGCCGCCGCCGTCGGTCACAACCGCCACAGGCGTCGGTCCCGGATCGGCGAGGCCGGCGTTCAGGGTCACCGTGCCGGTCGACCCCGGTGCCGTACCGGCCACCAGGACGATGTCGCCGCCACCGCCTGCGCGCAGATCGCTCTGCGCGGCATCGGTGACCTCGGTCGTGGCGACGACACCCTGGTCGTCGACGCCGAACTCGAAAACCGTCGCGCTGACGGTGTCCACCGTCACGGAATCGTCCTCGCTGAGGAAGATGCCCGCACTGTCGGTCCCCACACTCGAGGCCGACAAGGTCATGACATTCGTCGTCACGGGCCGGGTGGCTGCGCCGATGCGGTCGTCGGCTTGCAGGCGCAGGTTCGTCGCCGTCACGTTCTTGCTGCTGCCGTCGGCATTGACGATCGCACCGGTGTCGGCCACCACGCTCACGTTCGTGGCCACCACATTGCCCAGCAGCACGTTCGTGGCCGCGTTCAGCCTCGCGCTGCTGCCCGTGGCCGCAACCGTCGCCGTGCCCGCCATCGTCAGCGCGCCGCCCTCGGCGTCGATGCTGACCGTCCCGCCCGTGGACACGTCCGCGTTCACGTTTACGGCATCGGCCGCCGTCACCGTCAGGTGACCCGCCGTGCTCTTGACGTTCGCGTTCAGCACCACGTCGCTGCCCGTGCCGTTGGCGTCCAGCCTCACGCTGCCCGCCCCCTGTGCGACCACACCGGTGTCGTCGGCATCGCCCTCCTGGACCGTGATCGTCCCGCCAGCCACCACCACGACGTGGCCGCTGCGCGCCAGCGTCATCAGGTCGCTCTGCGCCGCATCCGTCACCGTCGGTGTCGTGGCGTCCGCATCGAAGCGCGTGACCGTCACCGCCACCGTGTCGACCGTGATCGCGTCGTCCTCGCTCACGAAGATCC
>CAZFVH010000215.1:0-5620 GCA_964522465.1 uncultured Rubrivivax sp.
TAGCAAAGCCGGTGAGTTTGTTTGGCTCCACGCCCCTCGCGCGGGCTGTATTGATAGCAGCATTCTGGGACTCGATGCGCCTGTTGAAGTGTGCCAGAAGCTGTTGCTTGCGAATTTCAAATTTCAGTTCCTGATCTTTTTTGAAGGAATCTTGTGCCTTGGCAATTTCCTGAGCCAGAATCGACTTTAGTTCCTTCAAAACAAAGGAATGATCTTCCACTTGCTCAAGAAACGCACTCTCCCCGGAATCCAATGCCAGCTTAACAACCATTTCAGCCTCTTGCCCCAATAGAATCTGGCCTGTGGACAAGGATTTCAGGGCATACTGGAACGAGTCTTTCCGAGTGACCCCTGACATGGTCAGCCGGTAGATCAAATAGAAAAAACGATCCATTGCGACCTCCTGAGAACGCAAAGTTATTGCGGAAACCTTGTGCCAATCATTGGTTTTCTTTGAGTTTGCTTCGGTGATCCATCGAAAAAAGGGATGGAGGTGGGTTACCAATACCAATGAGCGGTGTTTGCTTTTGAGTTTTTGGTGAATTTCAGGATCAAAAGTCAGGTGGACTTGCCTATTGGACCAGTTGAAACCAACTGGCCATGCATATTCGACTCTTTGGCAGAAGCTCTCGAAGTCCGAGAACGCCCCGAAACTCAAATGAACTTGGAAACAGCCGCTTGCGGGGTTGTTCGACTGGACATTGCAAGCATCGTTTCCATGGTAGTTTTTCGCCAAGAAATCAATCAAGTGGTGTTCTAACTCGTAGGGGCGAATGAACTTCCCGAGCCTCTGGCTTTCCCCGATCTGCTCGGAAAGTAAATCCTGAAAGGCAAAAAGAGCACCATTGGAGTCTTCCAGGTCGCTTTCTATTTTTGCCCTTTGGCAAATCGCCTGAGCAGTCAATTCCGCCCGTTCATTCATCATTTCCGGAGTGAGTTCTTCAGTCAGAATGGCCTTGTTGAGCTTTTGGACTTCCTCGCCCAGGATGCCCTCCATTGCACCAATCGAGTGCTCGAAAACACCGATCTTTGCATACAGATTGGCATAGATATTTCCATCGATGGTGTCTTCGACATGGAAATTGATGATCCCGATTGTGGCCGCTTGCTGCCCGATCCGGTCGATTCGCCCGATGCGTTGTTCCACCCGCATCGGATTCCAAGGCAAATCATAATTTACCACCACACGGGCAAACTGAAGGTCCACACCCTCAGCACCGATCTCCGAGCATAGCAGAACCCGGTGGTCATTTTGTGCAAACTCTTGCAGCAATCGATCTCGCTCCATCTTGTCGGTGATGTCGCCAGTTACTGCGGAAGCCTTGATGCCATCCCGCTCCAGGCGATCCTGCAGATAAGCGATCGTTTTTTTGAAGAAGGCGAAAATGATCACCTTGTCTTTTCGGTCGATAGCAATCTCATGGCCAAGATCATCTTTTAGAGTCGAGTTTTCGCTGATTTGGTCCAAAGCGCTCTTCAGCTTGGAATACTTTGAATCAATCGCCTCGAAGTTGATTGCGGCCAATTTCCCGAGGTTGATCGAGAAATTCTCGGGAACCTCGCCCTCGAAATCAAAATCCTCCTGCAGCAGTTCGAGTTCCTCGGGGTCTCCCCAACGCCCTTCCCGGAGTTCCTCCACGATTACCGGAACGCAACTGGCCATTCGCTGGGCTGCATTTTGCAATTTGAAAGCGGTTCCAGCATCGCCACTGGCCCTTGATTCTTTCCGAAGAAATTTCAAGAAAGTGAGGTAGAACAACTCCTCTTCAGTAGCCATTTTGACCTTCAAGGTGATAGGGCGACGGATCACGCGGTTTTCGATAATGTCCCTTTTGCGCGTCCGGTTGATGAAGTTTCCAAGAAGGTTCAACCTTTCTGCGGCATGGCGGAGTTCCACCCTCTGCCGAGCTGATCCGTCATTGGCATCATAAAGAGTTTTGATGCTTTCTCTCGCGGTTGCCGATGGGATGGCGGAAATCGCCTTGGAGATCGCTTCATTTTCCCAAGTTGTTTTTGCCAGCGCATTTTGAAGCTGGATATGCGGCAGGTTTTCCTGAACCAATCGATCAAAGACGAATTTGTCCCTGAAAACCTCGGGATCAATCAGCCGCATGAGCGCATACAGGTCCCGGCTGTTGTTGTGGATGGGGGTAGCGGAGAGGCAGACGGCCGAAGCCGCCGCCATGGAGAGCAATTCCCCGACTAGATAGGAGGCCGAGCCTGTGTTTCGCATGATGTGGGCTTCATCGAAGACCACCATGTCCAAAAACTTTGCGGCTGTCGGTCCGGCCAGCATGGCTTCCTCCGCTTGGTCGCGCAGTCGGCCGAAAAACTGAACCCTTGGCGGCACAGCTTCGCCGAAGCCTACCACCTCCTTTGTGGCCTTGCCGTTTCGGATTTGCTGAACCATCAGCTTCTCCGCACCGAGCGGGCGGATGGCGTGGTAGGAAGTCACAAGGCAAAAACTCATTCCCGGTCCGGAACGATCAAACCTCTCCAGGAGGCTCTGCAGGTGCTTCGCATTGGTAGCCTCTGCCGCAAACTGGAACCGATCCTGCATCTCGCGAAGCCACTTGGGAACTAAGGTCGGCGGGCAGACGATCAGCAATCGACGCGCCTTCTCACGGGCCTGCCACTCCGTCCAGATCAGACCAGCTTCGATTGTTTTTCCAAGGCCCACTTCATCTGCGATCAAAAGCCGATTTGTTGCCGACTCGATAAAGCGCAAGACGGGTTTGAACTGGTGCGCGTAGAAATCGATCTCCGATGTTTTCATCGAGTAGAAAACATCCGTTAGCGTCCCTTGCAGTTTCTCAAAGGTCACCCTGCGCCGAAGGTCTTCCGCAGTGCCATAGCGTCCCTCTTGCACATCCTCCTCTATGCTATTTCGACGATTGGGATTTCGGCGGTGGAGTTTTGATGCGTCCACAAGCTCGATCGATTCCCCCCAATCCACCTCGGCCATTGGAAACATCGCGTCCAGACGGTTCCCGGTTAAAACTCCGAGTCGGCCAGGGTTAGCCACATGAAATACAGCCAATCCAGCGGCTATGTCGTCCGGCTTCATGTGATCACTCATACTTCGTTATTTCTTCGGAGCCTTGTTCCGCAGATACCACTCAAAGAGTCGGTCGAAGAACTCCTTGGAGACCTCTGCGTCGTCGCTCACTTTTTTGTAGAATTTGAAGTTCTCGTTGATGAGGTCTTGGAATGCATCTTCGGCGACTTGGCGGAATGTGGCGGCTACGGCGTGTCGGGCTCCGTTTTTGAGTTGTTGCTGGAGGGCCTCGTCTTCGCCGATCTTCTTTTCGAGCTGCTTGATGACCATGATCTCGTCTTCGGTGAACGAGGTGTTGAAGCGTGAGTTGAGGTCTTCGATGATCTTGGAGAGGGCCTCGCGCTCTTCTTCGGTGAGGGTGGCACCGCTGCCGTATTTGAGCGGATCGACTTTGGCTTCGCCGCGCTTGAGGGCGATGTTCTTTTTTTCGTTTTTGCGGACGGCGAGCTTTTCCATGTCCACCATGCCGAGGACTTCCAGCGGCAGCCCGCCAGTTTTTGCGGGGAGCTTGGGCAATAGAAAACGCAGGAATACAAAAAGCTTTTCCAGCCCTGTATCGTGGATCGAGACGAGGCCGGACATGAAGGAATAGAGCTTCACGAAATCGCGGGCTTTGGACTTGTAGTCGGCCTGCTCCTCTTCGTCTTCGGCCAGCCACTTCTTGGCCACGGGATCGATGGCGGCATGGAGCTTTTCGATGTTGGGCCTCGCGACAAACCACAACTTGGCAAATGCCTCGACCTCCGCCGAATCATGGATGCCGTATTTTTCCAGATCGGTGCGGATGTTGTAGAGTTCGTTGGGATCGGTTTCCTTGGAGAGCGTGATACGGTCGTAGAAGGGCTGGAAACTGGCCTCGATGTCTTCGGCGGTGTTTTCAAAGTCCAGCACGAAGGTTTCCTCCTTGCCTGCCGTGGTGCGGTTCAGGCGCGAGAGCGTTTGCACACAGGTCACGCCGCTGAGTTTTTTATCCACATACATGGCGACGAGCTTGGGTTGGTCGAAGCCAGTCTGGAATTTACTCGCCACGATCAGGATTCGGTATTCGTCGCCCTCGAAGCGGTCGGCCGTCGCCGCCTCGGGGAAGCCGTTCATATTGGCCTCGGTGTATTCCTTGCCGTCCTTGGAATCCTTCACCACATCGGTAAAGGCCACCAGCGCCTTGAATGGACTGCCGATGGTTTTCAAATACTCATCCACCGCGAGCTTGTAGCGCACCGCGTGCAGGCGCGAGGAGGTCACGATCATGGCCTTGGCCTTGCCGCCCAGCTTGCCGCTCACCGTGGATTGGAAGTGGTCCACCATGAGGGCGACTTTCATCGCGATGGTGCGTTCGTTGCGGCTCACAAATTTTCTGAGGAGCGACTTGGCTTTTGCGCCGTCGAACTCCGGATCGTCCTCCACTTTTTTCAGCAGCGCCCAATACTGGTCGTAGGTCGTGTAGTTCTTCAGCACATCGAGAATGAAACCCTCCTCGATCGCCTGCCGCATCGTGTAGAGGCTGAACGGGCGGAAGGTGCCATCCGCGTGCTTGGTGCCGAATTGCTGCAAGGTCTCCGGCTTGGGCGTGGCGGTGAAGGCGAAGTAGCTCACATTCTTTTGCGGGCCGCGTGTCTTCAGCTCCTCCAAAATCCTATCCTCGGTGGTCTTTTCCTCTTCGTCCTTTTGCTCCTCATCGGAGGTGTAGGACAAAACCTTCTGCACCGCCTTGGCGCTCTCGCCTGCTTGGGAGGAGTGCGCCTCGTCCACGATCACCGCAAAACGCTCGCCCGGCAGATCGCCCATGCTGTCCATAATGACGCCAAATTTTTGAAGCGTGGTGACGATGATGCGCTTGCCGTCTTCCAGTGCGGTTTTGAGGTCTCGGGAGGTCATGCCATCATCGCCGGAAATGTTGATGAGCATTCCCTTCGTCTCGATGACCTGCGCCAGCGTGCGTTGGAGCTGGCGGTCGATGACGCGGCGATCCGAGATCACGACCACGGAGCTGAAAACCGGCTTGCCATCTGGCGTGTGCAGGGTGGCGAGGCTATTGGCCAGCCACGCGATGCAGTTAGTCTTGCCGCTGCCTGCGCTGTGCTGGTTCAGGTAGCGCCTGCCTGCGCCGTGCGTCTGGGCATCTGCTCCGAGTTCGCGCACACAGCTGAGCTGGTGGTAGCGCGGGAAAATCTGCCTCTGCTTGTCGGTCTTCTTGCCCTTGTCATCGAGCACATCCACCACGCGGATGAACCGCTGGATTAAGTCGAGGATGCGCGGCTTCTGCCAGATTTCCTGCCAGAGGTAGCTGGTGGCGTAGCCGACCTTGCAGGGCGGATTGCCCGCACCGCCATCCGCACCTTGGTTGAAGGGGAGGAACTGCGTCTTAGCCCCGGCCAGTTCCGTGGCCACATAGACGAGGTCGTTATCCACGGCAAAGTGCGCGAGGCAACGCCTGAAGCGGAAGAGCGGCTCCTTCGGGTCGCGCGTGTCCATGTATTGCTTCATCGCGTGGCTCACATTCTGGCCCGAGATTTGGTTCTTCAGCTCGATGCTGAAAATGGGCAGGCCATTCAGAAAAATCAC
>CAZFVH010000216.1:0-5306 GCA_964522465.1 uncultured Rubrivivax sp.
GCACCACCTGCTCGAGGAGACCGACGTCGTCATCTTCGACGTCCTCGGTGACGTGGTGTGCGGCGGTTTTGCCGCACCGCTGCAACACGCCGACCGCGCACTCATCGTCACCGCCAACGACTTCGACTCGATCTTCGCGATGAACCGCATCGTGCAGGCGATCGGCGCAAAGGCGAAGAACTACAACGTGCGTCTGGGCGGCGTGATCGCCAACCGCAGCGCGGCCACCGACCAGATCGACAAGTTCAACGACCGCATCGGCCTGAAGACGATGGCGCGCTTCCCCGACCTGGACGTGATCCGCCGCAGCCGGCTGAAGAAGTCCACGCTGTTCGAGATGGAATCCTCGCCCGAACTCGACGCGGTGCAGCAGGAGTACCTGCAACTCGCCGCGCGCCTGTGGGCCGGGGTCGAGCCGCTGAGCGCGGTGCCGCTGAAGGACCGCGAGATCTTCGACCTGCTGGGTTTCGACTGAAGCCCGCCTTGCCTGCCGACACGATGAACTCTGTTTCCTACCAGCAACGCCGCGGCCAGATCGAACACTACTTCGACCGCACCGCGGTCCAGGCCTGGGAGCAGCTGACGTCGAACGCGCCCGTCAGCGGCATCCGTGCCACCGTGCGCGCCGGGCGCGACCGCATGCGCGCCACCTTGCTGGACTGGCTGCCGGCCGACATGCGGGGCCTTCGCCTGCTGGATGCCGGCTGCGGCACCGCGGCCTTGGCGGTCGAGGCCGCACGGCGTGGCGCCGACGTCGTGGCCATCGACCTGTCGCCCCAGTTGGTCGAAGTCGCCAGACAGCGCATCGAGTCGCTGCCCGACGGGGCCGTGCTGCTGTCGCGCATCGACCTGCGCAGTGGCGACATGCTGGACGCGGCACTCGGCAGCTTCGACCACGTGGTGGCGATGGACTCGCTCATCCACTACTCGATGGACGACGCGGTGCGCCTGCTGCAGACCTGGTCCTGGCGCACCCGCGGCACGATGGCCTTCACCTTCGCGCCGCGCAGCCCGCTGCTGGCGACCATGCGGTCGGTCGGCAGGTTGTTCCCGAAGGCCAATCGCGCCCCGTGGATCGAACCCATGGCCGAGCCTGCGCTGCGCCGCATGATCGGGGAGACACCTGAGTTGTCCGCGTGGCAGGCCACGCGCACGCAGCGCATCTCCAGCGGCTTCTACACCTCGCAGGCGCTCGAACTGCGGCGGGACGGCGGCGGATGTCCCTGAGCGCACTCCTTCGACGCGGCCGCATCGACTGGACGCGGGTGGCCACGCGCTACCTGCCGTTCGCCGATGCTGCGAGCCCGGATCTGCCGCTGCAGGCGCTGGTGCGACTGGCACTGTTCCAGGTCAGCGTGGGCATGGTCGCCGTGCTGACCGTGGGTACCCTGAACCGGGTCATGATCGTCGAGATCGGCGTCGGCGCTTGGCTGGTCGCGCTGATGGTGGCGCTGCCGCTGCTGGTGTCGCCGTTCCGCGCGCTGATCGGGTGGAAATCCGACCAACACCGCAGCCCGCTAGGCTGGCGACGCGTGCCTTACATCTGGATGGGCAGCGGCTTGCAGTTCGCAGGCCTGTCCATCATGCCCTTCGCGCTGGTGTTGCTGGGCGGTGAATCGGCCGTCCAACTGTGGGCTGGACACCTGGCCGCCGCCCTGGCCTTCCTGCTGGCCGGAGGCGGTGCCCAGGTGGTGCAGACCGCGGGCCTGGCGCTGGCCACCGACCGGGCGAGCCCGTCGACCCGGCCACGGGTCGTCGCGCTGATGTACCTGATGCTGCTGCTAGGCATGGTGGGCAGCGGCGCGCTCTTCAGCCTGCTGCTGGCCGACTTCAGCGCCACACGACTGGTGCAGGTGGTCCAGGGCGCGGCGGTGGCCACGCTGATGCTCAACCTGGTGGCCGTGTGGAAACAGGAGGCACGCGACCGCTCTCGCGCCGCGCAAGCCCCGGACCGCGTGCCCTTCCGTGAACGCTGGCAGCGCTTTGCCGCCCACCAGCGGGTCAGCCGGTTCCTGCTGGGGGTCGGTCTCGGCACGGCGGGGTTCAACATGCAGGACGTGATCCTGGAGCCCTATGGTGGCGAGGTGCTGGGCCTGAGCGTCGGCCAGACCACGCTGCTGACCGGCCTGATGGCGCTGGGGGCGATCGCGGCCTTCGCGCTGGCGGCACGGCTGTTGTCGCGCCAGGCCGACCCGGTGCGGGTCGCGGCCTCCGGCGCCTTGCTCGGCGTGTTCGCCTTCTCGATGGTGCTGTTCGCCGAGCCGCTGGGCGCGCCGATGCTGTTCCGCGCCGGCGTGGTGCTGATCGGCTTCGGCGGCGGCCTGTTCTCGGTGGGTACGCTCAGCGCCGCCATGGGTCTGGACAGCGGCGGCCTGCACGGCATGGTGCTCGGCGCCTGGGGCGGCGTGGTGGCCTTGGCGTCGGGGCTGTCGATCGCCCTGGGTGGAGCCTTGCGCGACGGGGTCTCGGCGCTGGCGCTGTCGGGCGCCCTGGGCGAGGCACTCAACACCCCCGCGGCGGGCTACGGCGTGGTCTACCACCTGGAGATGGCTTTGCTGTTCGGCACGCTGGCGGTGATCGGTCCGCTGGTTCGGCCTCATCGCCGCAAGCCCGTGTCCCCGCCCTCCCACGACCCAGGCCGGGGTTTCGGCCTGGCGGAGTTCCCTGGCTGACCCACGGCCCAGCCTCCATCAACCTTCGATTCACGACCCCAAGACAGGAGCCCCCCATGGGAACCGGAGCCATCACCTCCTACGTCGACGTCGCCCAACTGGTGCTGTACGCGTTCTGGATCTTCTTCGCCTTCGTCATGCTGTACCTCGTGCGCGAGAACCGGCGCGAAGGCTATCCGCTAGAGACCTGGCGCGGTCCCATGGCCGATGGCTGGGTCTCCCGGCCTGACCCCAAGACCTACCTGCTGGACAACGGCGAGACCGTCGTCGCGCCGCTGGACAAACCCACCGAGACGCACTTCAGCGCCGAGCGTGTGCATCGCTCCGACGGCACGCCGATCGAGCCCGTGGGCAATCCGCTGCTGGCCGGCGTCGGCCCTGGCGCCTGGGCGCAGCGGGCCGACCACCCCGACATGGACCACCATGGCGAACCCAAGATCCGCCCGCTGTCGCTGGCGCCCGAGTGCAATGTCAGCCGCAAGGATCCGGACCCGCGTGGCATGACGCTGACCGACGCCGAAGGCCAGACCGTCGGCACGGTGCGCGACCTGTGGCTGGACGTGCCCGAGATGGTGTTCCGCTATATCGAAGTCGAGCTAGCCGATGGATCGCGCCGCGTGCTGGTGCCCATGACCTTCGCACGTGTCACGCGCAAGGGGGTCAGCGTGCAGGCGCTGCTGGCCTCGCAGTACGCCGAGGTGCCCGCCACGCGCGCACCGGACCGCATCACGCTGCTCGAGGAAGAGCGCATCAGTGCCTACTTCGGTGCCGGCCTGCTGTACGCCACGCCGCAGCGCCTGGAGCCACTGATCTGAACGGGACCACCCACGGGAGTCGAAGATGAGAGCCGTCCGTCAGGCGCCTGAGCGCGCCCCAGAACACGAGTTCGAAGCGGCCTACGGCCTGCCCGAGCCCTTGCCTGCGGGCGAACGCATCCTCTGGCAAGGGCAGCCGGCGGCCGGCCTGGTGGCCCGCCGCATCTTCCATGTCCGTGCGCTGGCGGTGTACTTCGCGCTGATGCTGGTCTGGCGCGTGACCGTGCTCGTGCACGACGGTGCCAGTCTGGCGCAAACCTGGCGTGGCACCCTGTCACTGACCTTGCTGGCCCTGGTGGCGCTGGGCATCCTGGGCTATCTGGCGCGACTGGCCGCGCGCACGACGGTCTACACGCTGACCGATCAGCGCGTCGTGATGCGCATCGGCATCGTCCTGACCGTCACCTACAACCTGCCTCTGCGGCAGATCGACGGCGCGCACTTCGTCGACCTGGGTCAGGGCCGGGGCGAGCTCGCGCTGCAACTGCGCCCGGGGGTGCGTATCGCCTACCTGCACCTGTGGCCGCACGCGCGCCCCTGGAAGCTGACCGCCCCGCAGCCGATGCTGCGTTGCCTGAATGATGCGCGTGCAGCCTCCGAGAAGCTGGCCCAGGCCTGGTCGCATGCCAACGCCCAGCCGGCACGCGCAACGCCCGACGAGACCTCGACGGTGCGCCAGCCGGTGCTCGGTCCCCTGGCAACAGGAGGGCAGTCCGCATGACGACCAGAACCTGCCTCGGCTTGGCTGCGATGCCACAGCCGCCCAGGGCGGACCGCCGCGTCTCCCCGCCTGGGAGGGCCGGATGAGCGGTTCTGTCTCTGCACCGGCGGGCGCCGCCCGTCACGCACCGATGTCCGATGCCTTGATCCCGCGGTGGGCGACGCGGGCCGTGGCGACGCTGTTGGCCCTGCTGCTGATCGGCATCGGCACTGCCCGGTTGTCGGGCTGGGAGCCATCGGTGACACCGGGCGCCCTGCTCCTCGAGCGCAACCTGCGATTCACCGACAGCCCGGATGGCGCGATCCTGGTCAGCGACCCAACCGAGAACCGCACGCTGACAACGATGCGCGGCGAGCAGGGCTTCCTGCGCGGCGTGCTGCGCGGACTGGCCCGCGAGCGTCGGCAACACGGGATCGGCGCCGAGGCGCCCTACATCCTGAGCCTGCACGACGACGGACGCCTGCTGATCACCGATCCGTCCACCGGTCAGCGCATCGACCTGGCTTCCTTCGGCGCGGACAACGCCGCTGTCTTCACCCAGTGGCTGCCCGCGCCGACGCCTGTTCAACCCACATCGAAAGGACCCACGCCATGAGCGCCATACAGGCCCTCGACAACCCCGACCAGGTGCTGGAGCGCGCGAAGACCGAGAACCTGATCAGCCCGCGCTTCTACACCACCGACTACGCGGCGATGGACCGCATCGACGTCTCGGCCGTGCGCGCCGAATGGGACGCGATGCTGGCCGAGTACGAGGGCGACAACAACCACGACCATTTCAAGCGCGATGAACAGTTCGCCGCCGAGATCCGCGAGCTCGACCCGGCGCTGCGCAAGGAGTTCCTGGACTTCCTCGTGACCTCGATCACCTCGGAGTTCTCGGGCTGCGTGCTCTACAACGAGATCCGCAAGAAGGTCGACAACCCCGACATCAAGAAGCTGATGACCTACCTGACGCGCGACGAGTCGCGCCACGCGAACTTCATCAACTACTCGCTGCGCGACTACGACCTGGCCGTCGACCTGCAGGCGCTCAAGGCCAGCAAGGCCTACACCTACTTCAAGCCCAAGTACATCTTCTACGCCACCTACCTGAGC
>CAZFVH010000217.1:0-3634 GCA_964522465.1 uncultured Rubrivivax sp.
GGTCCTGCAGCTTGACGAAGCGGCCGTTGCTCTGCGCCGGGAACTCGCTGCGCCGGCCGTCGGGCCCGAGCGCGGACAGGTAGTCGCTGATCGCGCCGTCGTACTGGCTGATGCGGTTGAAGGCGGCGACCGCCAGCGCGAAGCGCGTGGCCTCGGTGGTGCCGCCGTGTTCGCGCCACTGCGCCAGCACCGGCGCGTACTGCGAAGCGTCGGTCAGCACGGTGACGTCCTTCCAGTTCTTGGCCGCGCTGCGCACCATCGCCGGCCCGCCGATGTCGATGTTCTCGATCGCGTCCTCGAGCGTGCAATCGGCGCGGGCCACCGTCTGCTCGAAGGGGTAGAGGTTGACGCACAGCAGGTCGATCGTGCCGATGCCGTGGTCGGCCAGCGCCTGGCGGTGCTCGGCCACGTCGCGCCGGGCCAACAGTCCCCCGTGCACCACCGGGTGCAGCGTCTTGACGCGGCCGTCCAGCATCTCCGGGAAGCCGGTCAGCTCGGCGACCTCGGTCACGGGCAGGCCGGCCTCGGCCAGCAGGCGGGCCGTGCCGCCGGTGGACACCAGGCGCACGCCGAGCGCATGCAGCCCGCGGGCGAGGTCGACGATGCCGGTCTTGTCGGAGACGGAGATCAGGGCGGTGGAGGTCATGACAGGGCGGGGGTGTCCGGGGACGCGAGGAAGTGGAGGGCGGATGGGCAGAGGCTCTGGGTCGGGCGAGGGCTCGGGACGCGGACCGGGCCGTCAACGGCGCGGCTGCACACGACGTGGGCGGTCGTGTCGTGCAGGGGCGTTGCCTCGCGGGGCATGGCGCGGTGCGGCGTGACGCGGCAGGGCGGTCCGGCCCTCAGCCCGCGTCGATGCCGAGTTCCAGCAGCTTTCGCCGCAGGGTGTTGCGGTTGATGCCCAGCCACTGCGCGGCCCGACTCTGGTTGCCGCCGGCGCGCGCGAGCACGGTCTCGATCAGCGGCTTCTCGACCGCAGCGACGATCATCTCGTGCATGCCGTGCGGCGGGGTCTCGCCGAGGTCGCGGAAGTAGTGGTCCAGGGTGTCTCGGATGCAGGCGTCAAGGTGCTGGCGGTTCATGGGCAGGGATCGATGGCCGTTCGGGCGCTCTGGGGGATGAACAGCGGTCAGGCGCGCCCGGTCCCGGCGTCTCAGGCATGCATCGCCAGCGCCAGCGACGCATCGTTGGCGGCCGGCAGCACGGGATGAGTGTCGGCGAGTTCGTCGAAGAAGGTGGTCACGGCGCGCACCTGCGCGTCGCAGGTGTCGAGCAGGTTCATCGCCTGACGGAAGGTCTCGCCGCCGGGCAGCGCGCGCACCGCCCAGCCGATGTGCTTGCGCGCGCTGCGCACGCCGGCGTCCTCGCCGTGCAGTGCGTAGTGATCGTGCAGATGGTCCACCAGCCACCGGCGCACCTCCCTCGTGGCCGGCGGCGCCAGGTGCATGCCGGTGGCCAGGAAGTGCGCGATCTCGCGGAAGATCCACGGCCGGCCCTGCGCGGCGCGGCCGATCATCAGCGCGTCGGCGCCGGTGCGCGCGAGCACCTCGCGTGCCTTCTGCGGCGTGTCGATGTCGCCGTTGGCCACCACCGGCACGCGCAGCGCCGCCTTCACCGCGGCAATCGTGTCGTACTCGGCGTGCCCGGTGTAGCCTTGCTCGCGCGTGCGGCCGTGCACCGTGACCATGGCCACCCCGGAGGCTTCGGCCGCGCGCGCCAGGTCGACGGCGTTGCGCTCGGCCTCGCAGGCACCGGTGCGCATCTTCAGCGTCACCGGCACGCCCAGCGGTGCGCAGGCTTCCACGACGGCCTCGACGATGCGCACCGCCAGCGTCGGCCGGCTCATCAGCGCCGAGCCGGCCCAGACCTTGCACACCTTCTTGGCCGGGCAGCCCATGTTGATGTCGATGACCTGCGCGCCGCGGTCGACGTTGTAGCGGGCCGCGTCGGCCATCTCCTGCGGGTCGACACCGGCGATCTGCACGGCGATCGGCGCCGGCTCACCCGTGTGGTCGGCGCGCCGGGAGGTCTTCAGGCTGTGCCAGAGGTCGCGCCGCGAGGTGACCATCTCACTGACGGCGTAGTGCGCCCCCAGGCGCTTGCACAGCACGCGGAAGGGTCGGTCGGTCACGCCAGCCATCGGCGCGACGAACAGCGGATGCGCGCCGGTGACGGGAAGCTCGATCGGACCGATGCGCATGAGGATCGCGGCAGGCGGGATGGGGTGGAGGTGGGGCTTGCGGATGCGACACGGCCGGGGCGCACGCCGCGCGTCGAGCGCGACCCGGTGCCGAGTCTGCTCAAAAAAGAGGCAGGAGTATAGCCAGCGGCCGGCCGTGCCCGGGATCGATCGGCCGGTGATCTGCCGGTGATCCGTTGGAGATCTGCTGAAGATGTGTTGGTGCCCGGCCTGCGGCGGGATTCCCTTCAACGCATGGCCGGCCGCCAATCCGGCGCAGATCGGCGCCCCGGTCTGCCCATGCGGGGCGCCCCACCGGCACCTGATGCGCACCTGATGGGCACACGTTCCAGACCTTTCCGCCGATGGGCGGCCGAGGCCGGGAGCCGTCGTCGTCGCGCCCCTATGATGACGGCAATGGATGGCTGGATCGATACCCTGGTGGCGGCGCTGGCGCTGCCGCAGTACGGCCTGACGACGGTGTTCCTCGCCTCGCTGCTGTCGGCCACCTTGCTGCCCATGGCCAGCGTGCCCTTCGTCTACGGCATCGTGCAGGTCAACCCGGCGATGTTCTGGCCCGCGCTGCTGGTGGCCACGGCGGGCAACACGGCCGGCGGCATGATCACCTACTGGATGGGCGCCGGCGCCGAGAAGGCCTACGAGAAGATCACCGACCACGGGCCTGCCCGGCCCAGCGATGCGCGGGCGCTGCGCTGGCTGCAACGCTGGGGCCCGCCGGCCTGCCTGCTGTCGTGGTTGCCGGTGGTCGGTGACCCGCTGTGCGCGGTCGCCGGCTGGCTGCGTCTGCCCTTCTGGCCCTGCACCGCCTACATGGCGGTCGGCAAGTTCCTGCGCTATCTGTTCTATGTCGGCGGGCTGTCCTGGCTGTTCCCGTGGCACGGCGGGTGAGGGCGGGCACCGGACGATCGGTGGGGGCTGCGCAGGGAGGATCCCGAGCCTTGCGCCACACCAACCCTCGATCTTCGCCCTGTGAGTCTCACCTACCCGATAGGCCCCAGGAAACCCTTGATCCTCGGGGGATGACCCTCGTGCAACTTCCACCCGATGCTGCTGATCCCGCCGACCCCCCGCCAGAACCTTCCGTCCACGCCATGCGCCCCCTATGCCCTACGCGATGATGTCCGACCGCACCGCCACTCCAACCCCGGCCTGTGACGCGCTCGAGGCGCTGAACCGCCGCCTGCACCACCTGGGCCACCTCGCAGCGATCGCCGGCTGGGACCAGGCCACGATGATGCCGCCGGGCGGCAACGAGGCCCGCGCCGCGGCGCTGGCCGAACTCGCCGGCCTGACCCACCGCCTGCGCACCGACCCGTCGCTGCGCGACACGCTCGAGCGCGCACGCGACGAGGACCTCGACGATAACCGCCGCGCCAACCTGCGCGAGATCGAGCGCGAGTGGCGCCTGGCCAACGCGCTGCCGGCCGAACTGGT
>CAZFVH010000217.1:3734-5303 GCA_964522465.1 uncultured Rubrivivax sp.
TGCGCGAGATCGAGCGCGAGTGGCGCCTGGCCAACGCGCTGCCGGCCGAACTGGTCGAGCGTCGGCAGCTTGCGACTTCGCGCTGCGAGCACGCCTGGCGCACGCAGCGCCCGGCCAACGACTGGGCCGGCTTTCTCGAGAACTTCCGCGAGGTGCTGGCCGTTTCGCGCGACGAGGCGGCGCGGCTGTCGGACCTGACGGGGCTGTCGCGCTACGACGCGCTGATGGACCGCTTCGAGCCGGGGATGACCAGCGCCGTCGTCGACCGCGTCTTCGGCGACCTGCGGGGCTGGCTGCCCGACCTGATCACCCGCGTGCGGGCCAGGCAGGCGGCGCAGGGCGAGCCGCCGCCGGCCCCGGTGGGGCCGTTTCCCGTGGCGGCGCAACGTGCCCTGTGCGAACAGCTGATGGGGCTGCTGGGCTTCGACTTCGCGGCCGGACGGCTGGACGTCAGCGCCCACCCCTTCTGCGGTGGCGTGCCCGAGGACGTGCGCCTGACCACCCGCTTCCGCGAGGACGAGTGCCTGGCCAGCCTGATGGGCACGATCCACGAGACCGGTCACGCCCGCTACGAGCAGAACCTGCCGCGGGCCTGGCTCGGCCAGCCGCTGGCGCAGGCGCGCTCGATGGCGGTGCACGAGAGCCAGTCGCTGGCCTTCGAGATGCAGCTCGCGCGCCACCCGGGCTTCGTCGCCCGGCAGCTCGCGCCACGTCTGGCGCAGGCCTTCGGGCCGCAGCCGGCCTTCGAACCCGGCGCGCTCAGCCGCCTGCTCACCCGGGTCGAGCCCGGCCGCATCCGCGTCGACGCCGACGAGGTGACCTATCCCGCGCACGTCCTGCTGCGCTGGGAGATCGAGCGGCCGCTGATCGAAGGCGAGATCGGCCCCGAGGACATCCCCGCGCTGTGGGACGAGAAGATGCAGGCGCTACTGGGCCTGGACACCCGGGGCGACCACCGCGACGGCGCGCTGCAGGACGTGCACTGGCCCGAGGGCCTGTTCGGCTACTTCCCCTGCTACACGCTGGGCGCGATGCTCGCGGCGCAGTGGTTTGCCGCGCTGCGGCGCGCGCGGCCGGCCCTGGACGACGAGATCACCGCGGGGGACTTCTCGGGTCTGTTCGGCTGGCTGCGCGAGCACGTGTGGTCCCAGGGCAGCCGCTGGCCCACCGACGAGCTCATCCGCCGCGCCAGCGGTGAGCCGCTGAACCCGGCGCATTTGCGAGCGCACCTCGAGGCCCGGTACCTGAGTGACGGCTTCGCGGGGTGATGCGTTCCTAGAATCCGCGTCCTTGCCTCCTGCCATCCGCCACCCGACACCGGACCTGCGATGAACCCCCAGAACACCGAACACTCGCTCGCCCACATCACCCCGCGCGACCAGGCCGAGATCCTGGCGCAGGCGCTGCCCTACATCCGCCGCTTCCACGGCAAGACGCTGGTCATCAAGTACGGCGGCAACGCCATGACCGACCCGGCCCTGCAGCAGGACTTCGCCGAAGACATCGTGCTGCTCAAGCTGGTGGGCATGAACCCCATCGTCGTGCACGGCGGCGGCCCGCAGATCGACG
>CAZFVH010000218.1:0-5277 GCA_964522465.1 uncultured Rubrivivax sp.
ACTGCGTGCCCGGGGAAAGCAAGCATTGGCCGAGGCGATGCGGCAGGCGCGGTGACAGCGGGATCGAACGGGATCGCGGTCCGCGGCCTTGCAGAACCATGCAGCCCCTCATCCGAGGTCGAAGCCCAGGTGGCGGGACACCGCCGCCGCTGTCTCTACGACGATGGGTGCGATCTGCTGTTGCACCTCCAGCGTCATCCGGTCGGCCGGACCCGAGACGCTGATACCTGCGAACACCCGGCCTGACGCGTTGCGAATCGGTGCGGCCACACAGCGGACGAACAGTTGCAGTTCCTCGTTGTCCAGCGCATATCCGCGCTTGCGAATCTCGGCGTAGTCATGCTGTAGGGCTTGGAGTGTCGTCAGCGTGTGGGGCGTGTAGGCCTGCAGGCCTTCGGCGGCCACCCGTTGGACGACCTCCTCCGGCAGGAAGGCGCCGACCGCCTTGCCCACGCCTGTGCAGTGAATGGGCGCCACCTCCAGGCGGGCACTCAGGCGCTTTCGCGGTTCGTCGACCTCGCCACGCTCGATCAGCACCACGGCGTGCCCGTTGAAGATGCCCAGGTGCACAGACGCGCCGCACTGGCGCGCCAGTTGGTCGACGAATGGCTGCGCCTCCCGGTGCAGATCCATGTTGGCCAGGGACAGACTGCCCAGTTCGTACAGCCCGATGCCGAGCATGTAACCCCCACCCTTGCCGTCCTGTTCGATGAAGCCGATCTCCTTGAGCGCGCCGAGGATACGGTGCACGGTCGGACGAGGCAGTCCGGCCGTGATGGCGATCTGGGCGAGCGACAGCCTCCGAGCCGACGTGGAAAAGCACTGAAGCACGTCCATCATGCGCCGGTAGGACTGGATACGGCTCTTGTCGTCACCAGTGGCGGACGGGTCGGCAGCAGGCACACGCATGCCGAGATGATAGGGCGGCCCTGACGGCGACAGCCGCTGCAGCAACGGCCGCTCCTTCAGCTCCGGCGCCTGACGCTGCCGCGCCAGCGTGTCCACAGGGGTCTGGCCAGCACCAGTGTCCAGATCACGAGGGCCGCCACACCCAGGGCGGCCGCCAGAGGGCGCTCGAAGAAGCCGACGAAACGGCCGTCGGCGATGACCATCGAGGTCAGGAAATTGCGTTCGACCATCGGGCCGAGCACCAAGCCGAGGATGATCGGCCCGATCGGGACCCCCTGCCGGTCCAGGACGAATGCAGCCAGCCCTGCAACCAGCATGACGCCGATGTCGAACGTGGTGTTGTTGATCGCGAACGACCCGACGACGCAGCACAGCAGGATGATGGCGCTGAGCTGGTGGCGCGGGATGCGCAGCAGCGGCGTGGCGAGCCGGATCGCCAGCCAGCCCAACGGCAGCAGTGCGAGATTGGCCAGGATGAACACCATGTAGATCGCGTACAGCGTCGGGGCCTGGGATTCGAACAGCTGCGGGCCGGGATTGAGGCCCTTCATGACCAACACGCCCACGGCGATCGCTGTCACCGCATCGCCAGGGATGCCGAACACGAGCGCCGGCACCCAGGCGCCACTCAAGGCCGCGTTGTTCGCGGCTCCAGCCTCGATGACCCCTTCCGGGTGGCCGGTACCGAACTTCTCAGGGGTCTTGGAAAAGCGGCGCGCCATCGCGTAACTGACCCAGGCACCCAGGTCGCCGCCAGCACCCGGCAGGACACCGATCAGGGTGCCGGTGGCCGCTCCGCGCGCGACATTGCGCGGGTAACGGCGCAGCAAGGACCACACACCGTCGAAAACCCTGCCAACCGCCTGGGGCAGATCGGGCAGTCGCGTGCCCGCGGCCTCGCTCACCAGGTGCTTGAGGATCTCGCTGACAGCGAACATCCCGATCATGATCGGGATGAAGTTCAGCCCACCGAGCAGTTCGGTCACGCCGAAATCGAAGCGCGGCGTCCCCGTGACACCGTCCATGCCAATTGTCGACAGGAACAACCCGAGCAACAGCGCGACCATGCCCCGCAGCAGATCGCTGGACGACACCAGCGCTGCGCACGACAGGCCGATGACTGCCAACCAGAAGTACTCGAAGCTGGAGAAGCGCAGGGCAAACCCGGCGAGGATCGGCGCCGAGACGATCAGCACGACCGCACCAACCAACCCACCGATCACCGAGGACAGCAAGCTGCTGCCAAGGGCCTGGGCCGCCAGGCCACGCCGGGTCATGGCGTAGGTCTCGTCGGTGTAGGCCGCCGACGCCGGCGTGCCGGGCATACGGATCAGGCAACCAGGGATGTCGCCGGCCGTGATCGCCATGGCGGTGCAGGCAACGATGGCCGACACCGCGGCCAGCGGCGGCATGAAGAACGTCACCGGCACCAGCAGCGCAGTGGCCATGGTCGCCGTCAGTCCCGGAATCGCACCGACGAACAGGCCAAACACCGAGGCCAGAAGGATCACCGCCAACAATGACGGGTCGGCCAGCATTCCCGCGGCGAGCAGCAGGTTCTCCCCGAGACCGGGCATCAGAACACCCCTTGCAGCCAGCCCAGGGGCAGCGGCACCTTCAGAAGTCTTGCGAAGCCCCAATAGACCAGCGCCATGGCCGCCGCCGTGGTCAAGACCGACCGACGCAAAGGCTCACCGACCAGCCCCAGATAGCCGAGCATGAAGATCGGCATGCACAGCAGGAAACCGACGGTCTCCAGCAGTTGGGCCACCAGGGCCAGACCGATGACCAGCCATGCCGCGGCCCACGCGGCGCGCCGCGACAAACCCACCGCTTCGGGCGGCGCTGACGACGCGATCGCGGCGAGCCGGACCCGGCGGCCCAGCAGGACGCGGCCGGCCATCAGCAGCCCGCATATGGCCAGTGCGATCCCGACCCACATCGGGAAGAAGCCCGGACCGTAGGCCTGTGCTGGAATCGCTGGTAGCGCAGCCGCGGCGCGCGCGATCGCCACGCCAGCGCCCGCGAGCACCGCGCCGAAGACGAGATCGGCGCGGTCGCCACGGACCGGTGTCAAGCCTGCTGACGTCACTTGGCCAGACCGGCCGCCTTGGCCGCGACGCCGAAACTCGCCTCGGCGTCCTTCAGGAACGCGGTGAAGCCCGCCGGGTCGGCGTACTGGACCCCGAACTTGCGCGCGTCCATCAACTTGCGGAACTCAGGATCGTTGACGACCTTGCCCAGCGCCTGCCCGAGTCGTGCGGCCACATCGGCCGGCAGCCCCTTGGGCGCAGCGATGCCGCGCCAGGCGCCCAGGCTCCAGTCGACGCCCAGGGCCTCCTTGACCGTGGGTACCGCAGGGTAGGCAGGATGACGGCTGGGGCTCATGATCGCGATCGAGCGCACACGACCTGCGTCGACCATGGTCTGAGCCTCCGGCATCGTCGTGGCCACCACCGCGATCGCTCCCGAGGTCAGCAACTGCATCGACGGCGCCGATCCCTCGGCCGGCACCCAGGGCAGGGCACTCGCCGGACGCTGCAGCGCACTGAGCATCCCGGCGACCGACAGGTGGGCCAAACCCCCGAGGTTCGCGCCCGAGGCCTTCAGGCTGCCGGGGCGAGCAGCCACCTCGTCCATCAGGGCCTTCAGGTCCTTGGGACCGTCCTCGGCCCGCACATGGATGCCTGAAGGGTCGGTGTTGTACAGGGCCAGCGGCGTGAAGTCGACATGGGTGATCTGCGCGGTACCCAGCCACTTGTACAACGACAGCTCGGTCGTGATGACGCCCAGCGTGTAGCCGTCGGGCCGGGCATTGGCGATGGCCGTGTGTCCGACGATGCCACCACCACCGGTGCGATTGACGACGTTGACCGGTTGTTTCAGCTCCTTTTCGAGCAGCGTGGCGACGAAGCGACCGGTGGCATCGGTGCCGCCTCCGGCCGCCCAGGGGACGATGAGCGTGATCGGCCGGTCGGGATAGGCAGCCGCCGGGCCGGCAACCGCCATCAGTGCGACCACGGAGCACAACAGGCGACGGCGTGCAGTCGCCAGTGGCGCGCGCAGGGTTTGGAACGTCTTCATGGGTCTCCTTCGTTGGATGGGCACGTGGGATCGACGAAAACCTGCCCGGCGTGCCGATGACAGACCATCGGACATCGGCAGAAGTGTCCGGAATGCGGAATAGTTGACCGTATACCGGAACGCTGGAACAATCCTAGGCGCCGCGACCGGGACTGTCAACCCGGATCGAACCCGAAGACGTTTCTTCGCCGACCCACCTCTCCTGACGAGGACCCCGCCCATGAACCACGATCCCAGCCACAAGCCCGACCTGCGCCACGTCCTGCACGGCGTGATCCCCCCTATCGCCCTGCCCTTCGACGCCCAGGGGGCGCTGGTGCGGCATGCGCTGCGCCCGCAACTGGACCTGATCGTGCAGGCGGGCGCCAACGGCGTGGTCGCCGGCGGCAGCACGGGTGAAGGCCACACCTTGTCGGATGCCGAGTTCATCGACGCGATGACCGACGCCTACGAGGCCACCGATGGCCGCATCCCCTTCCTGGCCGGCCTGATCGTCAACAGCACCATCCAGGCGATCCGGCGCACGCGCGCGCTGGAGGGCATGAAGTTGACGGCGCTGCAGGTGACCCCGGTGCACTACCTGTTCAAGCCCGACGACAAGGCCACGATCGAGCACTTCCGCACCATCTGGGAGGAAACCGGCGTGCCGATCATCATCTACAACGTGATCCCCTGGAACTACCTCAGCGTCGACCTGATGCTGCGCATCATGGACGAGGTGCCCGGCGTCATCGGCATGAAGCAGAGCAGCGGCGATCTCAAGTCGCTGTCGGACCTCCTGCTGAACCACAAGGCGCCGAACGTCGTGCTCAGCGGCATCGACGCGCTGCTGTACCCGGGCTTCGCGCTGGGCATGCACGGTGCGATCTCGGCGCTGACCAGCGCCGTGCCCGGGCCGGTGGTCAAGTTGCAGGGCATGGTGCGCGAAGGCCGTCACGACGAGGCGCGCGCCCTGCACTTCCACCTGAACCGCCTGTGGAACACGCTGCCGCACGAGATCCTGCCGGGCTGCGTCAAGTACATCCAGCACCTTCAGGGCCTGCCGCTGTACCACCCGCGCGCGCCGATGGTGGGGCCGGACGCCGCGCTGCGCGCGCGCATCGCCGACGCCCTGGCCCCGGTGCTCGCGGCCTGAGACGCCCTGGCGGCCCGCCGGCGCCCAGCCGGTGTGCCGCCATGCACGAACGGTTGGACGGTTGCCGCCGCAGCACGTCGGCAGCGGCCCGACTTCAAGGCGCCTGCTGCAGGCTCGACACCTCGTTGCTCAGCGTCGTGCGCCGCATG
>CAZFVH010000219.1:0-5254 GCA_964522465.1 uncultured Rubrivivax sp.
TCGCGCGCCGTGCGGAAGCGCGACATCTCGGCCACCTTCACCGGCCAGGGGCTGAATCGGTCGACCAGGGTCTGGTAGTGCTGCTCGGCCAGCAGCGTGGTGGGCGCCAGTACCGCCACCTGCTTGCCGCCGTGCACCGCCACGAAGGCGGCGCGCAGCGCCACCTCGGTCTTGCCGAAGCCGACGTCACCACACACCAGCCGGTCCATCGGCTTGGGGCTGATCATGTCCTGCACGACAGCGTGGATGGCTGCGCGCTGGTCGGCCGTTTCCTCGAAGCCGAAGCTCGCGGCGAAGGCCTCGTAGTCGTGGGCCGAGAAGCGGTGTGCATGGCCGTCGCGCGCGGCGCGGCGCGCATACAGGTTCAGCAGCTCGGCCGCGGCGTCGCGCACCTGCTCGGCGGCCTTGCGCCGCGCCTTGTCCCACTGGCCCGAGCCGAGCTTGTGCAGCGGCGCCTCCTCGGCGCTGACGCCGGTGTAGCGCCCGATCAGGTGGAGTTGCGCCACCGGCACGTACAGCGTCGCCTTGTCTGCGTATTCCAGGTGCAGGAACTCGCTGGGGCCCTCGCCGGTGTCGATGTGGACCAGGCCGCGGTAGCGGCCGATGCCGTGGTTGACATGCACCACCGGGTCGCCGATCTTCAGCTCCGACAGGTCCTTGATCAGCGCGTCGACGCTGCTGGTCTGCTCCTGGCGGCGGCGGCGCCGCGCCTGCGGGGTGCTGGCGAAGAGTTCGGTCTCGGTCAGGAACTGCACCCCGCCACCGCCCGGCAGCGTGTCGTCGACCCAGTGGAACCCCTCGGACAGCGGGGCGGCGGCGATCGCCACTTTCTCGGCGCTGCCGATGAACTCGTCGAGCGACGCCACCGTCGGCACATCGATGCGGTGGTCACGCAGCAGTTCCAGCAGGCTCTCGCGCCGGCCTTCGCTTTCTGCGGCGATCAGCACGCGCGCCGGCGTGGCGCGTAGGTGCGCCTGCAGCAGGTGCAGCGGCTCGGTGGCGCCGCGATCGACGCTGACATCGGGCAGCGGCCGCGCCCAGGCCACGGGCTCGGCGCCGCGCAGTGACAACGTGGCCAGCGGCTGCGCCAGGGTGTAGAAGTCCTGCGGCTTCAGGAACAGGTCCTCGGGCGGCAGCACCGGGCGTTCGGGGTCGTGCTGCAGGTAGCGGTGGCGTTCGCGGGTGTCGGTCCAGAAGCGCTCGAGCGCCTGGTCCACCTCGCCGTGCAGCACCAGTGCCGCGTCATTGCGCAGGTAGGAGAAGACGGTGGCCGTCTCGTCGAAGAACAGGGGGAGGTAGTACTCGATGCCGGCGCTGGCGATGCCTTGCCCGATGTCCTTGTAGATGCGTGCCTTGCTCGGGTCGCCCTCGATGCGTTCGCGCCAGCGCGCGCGGAAGGCCGTGCGAGCGGCCTCGTCCATCGGGAACTCGCGCCCGGGCAGCAGGCGTACCTCGGGCACGGGGTACAGGCTGCGCTGAGTGTCCGGGTCGAAGGTGCGGATGGAGTCGACCTCGTCGCCGAACAGGTCGACACGGTAGGGCACGGGCGAGCCCATCGGAAACAGGTCGATCAGGCCGCCGCGCACCGCGTACTCGCCGGGCGACACCACCTGGCTGACGTGCTGATAGCCCGCCAGCGTCAGTTGGGCCTTCAGTCCCGCCTCGTCCAGCCGGGACTTCTGGCGGAAATGGAAAGTGGTGGCAGCCAGGAAGGATGGCGGCGCCAGGCGGCCCAGGGCGGTGGTGGCCGGCAGCAGCACCACATCCAGGTCGCGCTGCAGCATCCGCCAAAGCGTGCTGAGCCGGTCTGAAACCAAATCCTGGTGCGGACTGAAAGTGTCCCAGGGCAGGGTTTCCCAATCCGGGAAGACGGCGCTGCGCAACCCTGGCACGAAGAACGGCATCTCGTCGGCCAGACGCTGGGCATCGGCCGGGTTGGCCGTGACGATCAGCGTCAAGCGCTGTTCGTCGGCTCGCGCGCGGGCCCATCGCGCCAGCAACAGCGCATCGGCGGAACCCAGGGGACGCGGCAACGTGTAGCGCTTGCCGGCGGAGATGGCGGGTAGGTGCATGTCGCGACGGGTGCGGGCCCGGGTGGTGTGCCGGGACGGTGGGCATCGAGTGCCGGTAGCCCGTTTCGGCCCGGATTGTAGGAAGGCCGGACGGAAGACGTGGGACGGCCTGCCGCGCGCCCGGTGCTGGCAGCTGCGTGCCCTGCCGCTGGGCACACGTGTGAGACGGCGCCCGCGTGCGCGGTGCTAGCATCGCCAGAACTCTTCGAACAGCCGCCCTTGATGCCGTTGTCAGCTATCGCCGCGCTCGCGGTCATCCTGTGGCCAGTGCGGTTGCCGGCGCGGCAACCGGGTCGGCGACAGCGGGCGGCGCGCCTGACGCTCGCTGCCCAACCCGGAGCCGCATCGTGAGCCGGCTGCCCGATCTCTACGCTCTCGTGCCTTGTGCAGGGCACGGCAGTCGCTCGGGTGCGCCGCTGCCCAAGCAATATGTCGAGGTGGCGGGCGCCCCGCTTGTGGCGCATACGCTGGCCGCACTCGATGCGGTGACACGCCTGCGCGCCACGCTGGTGGTGCTGGCCCCGGACGACGACCGTTTCGAGGCTCTGGTGCCGCAGCACGCCGGCCCGCGCCGCTGGATCGGGCGATGTGGCGGCGCGACCCGCGCGGCGTCGGTGGCGGCAGGGCTGGACGAATTGCGCCGGCGAGGCGCGTCGCCGGACGACTGGGTGTTGGTCCACGACGCCGCGCGTTGCCTGTTGCGCCCGGCCTGGGTCGACCGGCTGATCGATGCCTGCCTGGACGACCCGGTGGGTGGTCTTCTGGCGGTGCCGGTGGCCGACACGCTGAAGCAGGGCCGGGCGATGGAGAGCGGTAGGCTGCCGTCGACGTTCGCCGGTGCTCCATCGCCGCAGCCTGTGTCGGGCCAGCGGGTTGCCGCAACCGTCGATCGCCAGCACAAGTGGGCAGCGCAGACGCCACAGATGTTCCGATGGGGCGCTCTCACGCAAGCGCTGCGCACGGCTGGTGAGGCCGTCACCGATGAGTCGAGCGCGATCGAGGCCTGCGGACTCGCGCCGCGCCTGGTGTCCGGTGCGCTCGAGAACCTGAAAGTCACCTGGCCCGAGGACTTCGAACTCGCCGCCCGTTTGCTGACCCGGCCGCCTGCCCCGGCCGGGACGTGCAGCGTCTGAGCGGCTTTCACCCAGGATCTGCCGACCATGGATCTGCCACCACTGCGCATCGGCGAAGGCTGGGACACCCACGCCCTCGTCACCGGACGTCCACTGGTCCTGGGCGGGGTGACCATCGCCCACACGCACGGCCTGCTCGGGCACTCCGATGCCGACGCGCTGCTGCACGCGATCACCGATGCGCTGCTCGGCGCGGCGGCCCTGGGCGACATCGGACGCCACTTCCCGGACACCGACCCTGCCTTTCGCGGCGCCGACTCGGCGGCGCTCTTGGCCGAGGCGGTGCGACGCGTACGGACTGCGGGCTGGCAGGTGGTCAATGTCGACACCACCGTGATCGCGCAGGCGCCGCGTCTGGCCCCGCACATCCCGGCGATGTGCCGCCGCATCGCGCAGGTGCTGGGCGTGGACGAAGGTCAGGTCAACGTCAAGGCCAAGACCGCCGAGAAGATGGGCCCGGTGGGCGAGGGGCGCGCCATCGAGGCCCGCGCGGTGGCGCTGCTGGTGGCGTCGTCAGCACCCGCGCCCGGCCAGCCGCGCTGACGGGCGCCCGGGCCCGACCCGCCGGGAACATGCCCGACTGCGGTCCTGTGGCATCGGGGATCCACTACCGTCACGGCCTTTCGCGGCCTGGCCGCCTGACGCAAGCCCATCGCGGGCTCGTGAACAACGCTCATGACCTGGTCCATCGTCGCCCGAGACCCTGCCACCGGCGCCTTCGGCGTGGCCGTGGCCACGCGGTTCTTCGCCGTGGGGGCCCTGTGTCCGCACGCCGACGGTGGCATCGGCGCGCTGGCCACCCAGGCCCTGATCAACCCGACCTACGGTCCGCGAGGGCTGCGCCTGTTGCGTGAAGGGCTCACGGCCCGCCAGACCGTCGAGGTGCTGACCGCCTCGGACGAAGGTCGCGAGGTACGCCAACTGCACGTGCAGGATGCCCGCGGCGGGATCGCCGCATTCACCGGTCGGGACTGTGTCCCGTGGTGCGGGCATCTCGTCCGCAATGCTTGCTCCGTGGCGGGCAACATGCTGGCCGGCCCGCAGGTGATCGAGGACACGGCTGATGCCTACGAGGCGGGGGCGGGCTTACCGTTCGCGCAGCGACTGATCACCGCGATGCGGGCGGGCGAGCGTGCTGGTGGCGACAAGCGGGGCCGTCAGTCCGCGGCGCTGCGCATCCACACCACGCAGGAGGTTGCGGCGTTGGACCTGCGCGTGGACGACCACGCCGACCCGCTGGCCGAACTCGAGCGACTCGAGGCGGTCAGTCGTGAGCGCTTCGTCCACTTCGCGCAGTTCTTCGCCACGCGCGAACAGCCGGCGGGCGTGTGGGACCGCTCCGTCATCGAAGCCGCTGTCGTGCAAGCCACGCGTGAGCAGGGGGCGGTACCGAGCCGATCCGCCGCCACCGACGCAAGCGCCCCGGTGCTTGCTTCGCCCGTGGTCCACGCGGCGGTCGGGGCTGGCCGCGGGAGTGCCGCATGAGCGCGATGGCGTCGTCCCTGGCACGGCCCGAGGCGCCGGCCGCGGAGCGGGTGGCGACGGCGCCCGGCGCTGCGCCGCTGCTCTCGGTGCGTGATCTGAAGATCCACTTCGACACGCCGGCGGGACTCGCGCGGGCTGTCGACGGGATCGACCTGAGCCTGCACGCAGGCCGCACGCTATGCGTCGTCGGCGAATCGGGCTGTGGCAAGAGCGTGACGGCGATGGCCACGATGGGCCTGGTGCCCACGCCGCCGGCGCGGGTGTCGGGGTCGGTGCGTTTCGAGGGGCGCGAACTGGTCGGGATGCCGCAACGCGCGCTGGCCGATCTGCGTGGCGACCGCATGGCGATGATCTTCCAGGAGCCGATGACCTCGCTGAACCCGTCGTACACGGTGGGCGAGCAACTGGCCGAGGTCCTGCGGCGCCACCGTGGCATCGGGCGTGCGGCGGCCCGCGAGGCCGCGCTGGAGATGCTGCGCCGCGTGCGCATCCCCGCACCCGAACAGCGTCTGGACGAATATCCGCACCGGATGTCGGGCGGGATGCGCCAGCGCGTGATGATCG
>CAZFVH010000220.1:0-5120 GCA_964522465.1 uncultured Rubrivivax sp.
TTCAGCCCCACTGCCGTCCCCGACCGAAACCGATCCTCCGCCACCACGCACATCATCCCGAACGCATCGGCCCCGTGACTCGACCAGTCATGCTCCGGCCCCAGACCGATGCTCCGAGCCTCGTCCTTGCGCTCGTGATACCAGCCGAGCGCATCCAGGCCCGCCGAGGTCGTCGCCTCGTTGAACCAGACCGACGTGAACAGACGCCGCCCTGCCTCGATGCGCGCAGCAGCTGCACCCCGGCCCTGGTTGGGCACAACCTCGACCGCATAGCCCGCCTGGCGCAGCGCGGACTCGTAGCTGACGTCGAAGACCTTGTCGTGAGTCGATCCGTCGTGCGGCAGCCAGATGTCCGCCTTGCCGGGCGTATACCCCTGCGAACGCATCCACGCCAGGTGCGCCGCCAGCGGCTGGCCGACGGCCTCGTAGTAGTTCAGGACACGGATCTCGCGCCCGACGAACTGCGCCGCCCAGATCGTGAAGGCGTCGGCCCTTGCGCCCGTGCCGCCGATGTCGCAAAACAGGCGCACCGTCATCAGCGGGTCGGCAGCGACCTTGCCGATGCGGCCGGCGGCGCGCGCCTCGGCCAGCACCCGGGCGTAGTAGGCGCCCTCGAGCACCGTGGCGTAGCCGCCCTCCCAGATGTGGTTGTACTGCTCAGGCGTGTCGCGCAGGCAGTCCTGGCGCTCCTGCTCCAGCACCGCGGGGAAGCGTGGGTTGTCGGCCCAGTTGGCGCGCACCACCACCGCGCCGGTCGGCAGCGTCAGCCCGCGCAGCATCATGTCCACCGCGTCGGTCTTGCGACGGGGGTTCCACGAGAACCAGAGCTGCGAGTCATCGGCCCGCAGGGTGGGCCGCAGCAGCTGCAGCGACCTGGCCGACAGCGACTGCGCTTCCTCCACCCAGGCACGGCGGTAGCCCTCCAGGCTCTTTATGCTCTCGGCGCTGTGGTCCTGCATGCCGATGAAGGTGATCAGCCCGTCGCCTGGTGCCTGGATGACCTCGTTGAACACCTTGAAGCCGTCGGCCTCGCCGATGCCCAGCGCCAGCAGCTTGTCCTCGATCAGCCGCTTGCTCGACTCCTTCAGCGTCTTCTGCACCTCGCGGATGCACACCGAGCGCATGCCGGGGTTGCGGATGTGATCCTCGATGAGCAGCTCGGCGAAGAAGTGGCTCTTGCCCGAGCCGCGGCCACCCCACGCACCCTTGTAGCGCGCCGGTGCCAGCAGCGGCAGAAACACCCGCGCGGTGTCAATCGCCAGATCTCTCAAGGGTCACCCCCACGTCGATGATGCGCCGCGTGATGGACGTGATCGCACCGGAGTGCTCCACCTTCTGCGACGCGTTGAAGCCGTGCATCTCGTTGAGCGCCTTGACCGCCGCGACGATGTCGCTGGGCCGCTCGGCGGTACGGACCACCTTCACGAGCGAGCGCACGCTGTCCTCGCGTGCCCAAAGGGACCGCTGCGCCAATTCCGAGCGATGCGAAGCGACCCTTGCGGCAACATGAGGCACCGCCATGAGCCGACTGGCCTGCTGCCAGACCGCCGTGTCCTTCCAGGCCTGCGACTTTGGGTAGGCGGTTCGGTAGGCCTCGGCCTGAGATTTGCCGCTGGCCACCTCCAGCGCGAAAGCCTCCTGCTGCGAAGTCAGCGCCGTCGTCATGTTGTCCGTCATCGTCATTGGGGCTCCTTTCGCGGGTGTCGCTGGTAAGGCGGGAAGTCCTGCCTGGCGCGGTACTTCAGGTATCGAGGCGGGGTCGACAGTCCGCCACAGGGCTTAGCCTGGATGTGACCCAGCGCCTTCAGGTAGTGCAACGCCCAGCTCACTGTCTTCTGGCTACGACCGACCGCGCGGACGATCTCGGCGGTGCGGTGCCAGCGCAGCGGATGAAGCCGCAGGTGCTTCAGGACGGCGTCGCTGACGCTGCCCGGTTGGATCGCGCCCCGTGGCCGCGGGTTGGGTGCCTGGCGCAGCGCAGGGGCGGACAGGGCCACGGGGGATGACGCCAATTGCAGGGCGGTCCAGGCCAGCGTCATCGCGCCCTCATTCACGGTCGGCCGATTCCACGAAGCGCAGCAGCGCCAGCGCGTCGGCCTCGTTGTCGTCGCGAGGATCGAAGCCGAGGCTGCGCATCGCGCGGATGACATCGTCCTTGCCGGCGTTGCCACGGCCGGTGGCCGATCGCTTGATGGCCGCAACGGGGATGCCCTGATACGGCACGCCGTTGGATTCGCACCAGGCCGACAGATGCCCCAGAAACGCCCCATAGGCGTGCGCGGCGGCCGTTCCCTTGTGCGCCCTAACCTCTTCGAAGAAAACGCCACCAAGGGGCTCTACGGCCCTCCTGAGGGCATCCAGCCAGGAAACGAAACGCAGCAACGGCATTCCCCCGCCCTCAAATCGGCCAGGTTTGAACTGCTGCGTGCCGGAAGTAACGACCCCGCGTCCATCGCGCAGTGCCCAGCCGGTGTTCTGGCCAAGGTCAAGGGCGAGGATCGAAACGGTCGCTGGTGCCGCCTGGTGAGGCGGCGAGGGATTCGGTCTTTGCGTGGACATGCGTCCTCCATGGTTGACGGAACAACCTGGAGGAGCGCTGGCACCGCCGGGTCAGGGCTGGTGCGGCTCCCTCATGGCGCGAATTGCGAGCTGCGATTTTCGCTCAGAGTCTACAGGGGGGGCTTCTTTCATCATTCTTCTTTCTTCAACCCAGTCTCCCCCGGAAGAGGTAGTAGTACCTTCTTTCATCATTCTTCTTTCTTCAATACAGATACCCCCCTCTCTTCTGGACCTCTTCAGCGCCTCTCGCGCGCGAGACAAGGGTTTACCCTTGGGCGGCTCTGTGTATATCTATCTGTGTACCCCCTTGAAGAATGAAGAATGATGAAAGATCCCCGCGCAGACGGCAGCCTCAACTGCCAACCGCTTTGAAACGCTGCGCCGTGCGACCTGCCGATGCGATCTGCTCAACCTCGACCCAGCCAGCCTCAATGAGCGTCTGCAATACCCACTTCCTCAGTGGTCTCTCCGCAACCTGCTTGAGCCCAGTGGAGCCGCTGCGGAACTGGCTGCGGGACCCCGCGTCGCGTGCGTGGACGTGCATCCTGTGCGGTTGACCAACCCGTCGGAGCGATGCCACCACCGTCGCAGGGCTGGTGCGCCTCCCTCACGTGAGCGGCCCGAACTGGTGGGTGGCCGCAGCGACGTGAGCCGGCCAAGCAGAAAAATTCAAAATTTCATTCCTTCAAGCCAGCCTCCTACCGGAAGAGTCTATATATCTTCAATATTTCATTCATTCAATATATATCTTAGATCAAGGGGAGAGGCCGCTTTTTGCCGCGCGCGCGAGGAGGTATGTATATATATAGACCCCCCTTGAAGCTTTGAAGTTTTGAACCATCTCTCCCTGCAGGTTATCCGTCAATTGAATCAACAACTTACCTCGCGTCGATGGCGGCGGGCCGGCTGAAGGCATCAGCCAGCACGGACTCGACGGCATCGCCGTCGTCGATGTTGCCTTTGGGATTGCCCCGCACTCGAGTGTCGCCATCCGCAGACCGCCGAAAAGGAACCGCTGTCGCGGATCGGACGACGCAAGAATTCAAACCGTACCAACCGACGACAGGCAGCGTCCCAGCCATGCAAGGCCAACACGGCAGCGCGTCAATTTGAACTGCTGTTCCTATGGCGCGATCGTGCCAACCTTGTCCTCGACTTTCGCAGCAGTCTCATCCTGACCGCCACCGGACAGGCAGTACGCCGCCCAGTCCTCCATCATCTGCCTCCGCTTGTCGATCATGTCGCCGCGCCGGTAGGCCGCCTCGACCGCGTTGCCCACCGCGTGTGCGAGGGCCAGCTCCGCCGCCGCGTGCGGATGAGCGGTCGCCTCTGCGGCCCAGTCCCTGAACGATGACCGAAAGCCGTGCGGCACGGCGGTCAGCTTCATGCGCCGCATCACGGCGGCCAGCGTCATGTCGGACAGCTGGATGCCCTTGAACGGCGACGGGAAGACGTACTTCTCCTTCTCGCCCGGCAGCCCCTGCAGCAGCGCCACTGCGGCACTGGACAGCGGCACACGATGCTCGCGCTTCATCTTCATACGCGCGGCCGGGACGACCCAAAGGCGCTGCTCGAGGTCGACCTCCTCCCACGTCATCCCGCGCACCTCGCCGCTGCGCGCGGCCGTCAGGATTGCGAACTCCAGCGCGCGTGCCGCGATGCCCGGGCGCAACCGCAGGTTGACCATGAACTTCGGCATGTCCCGCCAGGGCACCGCCTCATGGTGCTTGACCGTTGCGACCTTGGACGGCTTGGGGAACACCTTGTCGAGCGCTCCCACCCAGCGGGCGGGGTTCAGCCGTTCTCGATCGGCCAAGGCGTCCGCAGCGCTGATGACTTGCTCGATGCGCCCCCGCACCCGCTTGGCCGTCTCGGTCTTGGTCGTCCAGATCGGCTTGAGCACTTCGACGATGTGCACGGTGCGGATGTCCGCCACGGACAGCTTGCCGATCACCGGGCTGGCGTAGGTGGCGAGTGTGCTCTCCCACTGCTGAGCGTGCTTGGCGTTTGCCCAGCTGTCGACATGGGACTTGATGAAGCTCTTGGCTGCCTCGTCAAAGGTCACCGCTGCCGCGGCCTCGGCCGCGCTCGCTGCCGCCCTGGCCTTGCGGGTGGCGACGGGATCGACGCCTGCAGAAACCTGACGCCGGAGCTCGCGGGTTCTTTCGCGGGCATCGGCCAGGCCGACGTCGGGGTAGGCCCCGAGCCCGACGTCGCGCCGCTTGCCGTTCACCGAGATCCGCGCAATCCAGGACTTCGACCCCGACGCACCTACCGCCAGGTGCAGCCCTGCGGCGCCGCCAACCGCATGCATCCCAACCTCGCGCAGCTTGCTCACCGCCATCGCGCTGAGCTCACGTGCAACCCTCGCCATACCGCTTCTTCCCCACAAAGAGCCCCACAATCGTGGCACGACTCGATGCTACCCCGAGCTACCGGAAGATGCACTTTCCCTAGGAAAAACAAAGAGAAAGGCCCGCTTGGAGCGGGCCTTAAATGTGGGGGTTGGCGGAAAGGGAGGGATTCGAACCCTCGGTACTGGAGAACCAGTACGCCGGATT
>CAZFVH010000221.1:0-5021 GCA_964522465.1 uncultured Rubrivivax sp.
GCCGCGGACGCTGGAGTACATCCTGGCCGTGCCGGGCCGCCGCTATGGCGAGTTCGAACCCGTGCTGCGGGGCTTCCAGCAGAAGGTGGCTGCCGAAGCCGCGCGCGCGCAGGCGCAGCAAGCAGCGGGCGACCCCGCGGCCATGCCCGCCGAGACGGTGGACGAGTCCCTGTGGCTCGGGCGTCGGCTGGTGGTGGCGCACAACCCCGAGCGCGCGGCCGAACAGGCTGCGCAGCGTCAGGGCCGCATCGCCGAACTGCAGGCCCGCGCGCAGGCCCTCAGCGACAAGCTCGACGCCCAGGACGAAGGCCAACGCAGCCGCGGGCGGGCCTTGTCGGACTCCGGCGCCAAGGCGCGGTTCTTCCATGAGGTGGCCCAGGCGCACCTGGCCACCATCGTCAAGTTGGATCTGAAGTCCGACCTCTTCGCCTACGAGATCGACGACGAGGCGCTCGCCCGCGCCGAGCTGATGGACGGCAAGCTGCTGCTGGTGACCAACGTCACGACGATGACGCCGGCCGAGGTGGTGGCGCGCTACAAGTCGCTGGCCGACATCGAGCGCGGCTTCCGGGTGCTCAAGAGCGAGATCGAGATCGCGCCGGTGTACCACCGGCTGCCCGAGCGCATCCGCGCGCACGCGGGCATCTGCTTCATGGCGCTGATCCTGCACCGCGTGATGCGCCAGCGCCTGAAGCTGGCGGGTCACGAAGCCTCGCCCGCGACGGCGCTGGAGCAACTGCGCCGCATCCAGCGCCACAGCGTGCGCATCAACGACAGCGCGCCCATCGGCGGCGTGTCCACCATCCACCCCGATCAGGCCGCGCTGCTGGCCGCATTGAGGATCAAGAAACCCCCCGCCGACACCCAGATGACGCTGCTGTAGTGCCAACTTGCAAGGTCAATCCTTGCAAATCAATGGCTTATGGCGGTTGGTGTCGAACTCGGGGACGCCGGATGCGGCGGTGCGCCCGGCCGATAGCTGACAGTCGACGGTGTGATTGAAACCCGACGTTGGAGCGCGCGCGAGAACCTACGCGGCCTTCGCGTTGTCTGCTACCACGTCGCGACCGCCTTTCCCAGAGCAGCCTTAATCGAATCCGCAAACAGTTCGAAGAATTCTAGATAGTCGAGGATGGCGTCAACTCCGTATCCGGCGGCGGCGCTGAGGGAATGAACGATTTGATTCCGCCGGTCGTAGAACTCATTGAGCTTGGCACGCAGCCTCTTCGAGGTGTCTGCCTTCGTGCTGGTCCCAAAGTAGGCCTTGAGTTTTGAGCTCTCGCCCGCACTATCTATAAGGCTCTCGATTCCAATTCTTCTAGAAAGCTCGTCGACGACATGAGCTTTGAAATTGTTTGAGTGATGAACCATCGTCGACGCGTCTAAGTGAGCCGAGTCCTCGTCGAGAACAAATCCCTTCGTGCACTCGATCAGCGAGCGTAGCTTGGTAATCGCCAGCGTGTCGAGGACCTGTGGCTTTTCTCGAGTGAGAATCGACTTGATGAAGTTCAGCCGGCTGAGGCTCGTCGCCCAGTAGACGTTGCGCACGGCCTGCTTCTTGTCGGCGGAAAGAGCGTGATACCTTACCGACAGCTCCGACGTGCATTGCTTAATCTCCTCGCGTACGAACTCTTCAAAGCTCGAAGCCAGGAAGACAAGTGCCATTGCGTTCACCGTGTTTCCGGACGTAGAGCCGACCTTTTTCAGGTCAATGCCCGGTCGCGTCGTCTGGAGCTTGCTTGTATCCTTCGATAGCGCTTCGATAGCGGCCACGATTCGACGCAACTCTGAGGTCCTCTCTAGGAACTCGGTCAGTGGACCCTGCAAGTCTAGCCCCGCCATTGCTAGACAAACGCTGCGAAAAGATTGCGAAACTGAGCGATGCGGTCCTTGACGTCTTGTGCAGTGCTAGCGACACCGGTGAATGCCCCGCGACCTTTCTCGTTCACCAATTTAGTGTACGCCGCTTGAATGACCTTCTTCTTCGCCAGAAGAGCGTCATGGTGTTCCACCATTGCTCCAAGCGCGACCATTACGCCGTCATAGATCCCAGCTAGAGGCCGGTATTCGGCGTCGCCCATGTGCAGCGAAAACGGTTTGCCATCAAAAAGAGCGTCGGCAACCTGAAGCACGAGGCGGTATTTATCACCCCAGGCGTTGCACTGCGCACGCGAAACGGAAAGGTTCCTCTCCATGCAGCGGTCCAGCATGGAGCGAAGCGAGCCGGTGATATGCGTGTCGTTATCGAGCGCAAAATAGCGCAGAACTAGTTGGCAGTCGCCCATGGTCCGATAAAGCGTGTTCTTCTGGCGCTCTTCGTCCTCGTAGTAATCGCCGTAGCCGTTCTCAACATACTGAGGAATGCCCCAAATTCGTGTGAAGATGGGGTCGCGCGAGAGGGTGACGATAAGGTTGTTAAACTCGCTGCCGTATACCGCGTTGCGAATCTCCTGCGCGGTGAGCCGTTTCCCGCCTGTGTTTAGGCGCTCGAACACGAAGCGGCGCAATTCGTAGATGCGGTTCGAGTTCGGCCTCTTGAGCTTCCCCTGCGATTCCTGAAGTAGGACGATTGCTGAGATCGATGCTCGGTCAAGACTGCGTTTCACTTTGGGCGGCAACCGAGCGTGGTTCTTGCCGTTTAGTGTCGGAATGATCTCAAGCCCGCGCAAGCTGAACTCATTATTCAAGAACTCCTTGATCGAATTCAGGCGCTGCTGTCCGTCCATGACTTCATAGCGGGCCAGATCGTTCTCGTAGAAGAATACCGGTGGCACAGGCACATTCAACAGCAGTGATTCGATGAGCAACGACTTCTGCTGTGTCGTCCAGCGCAAGCGCCGCTGGTACTCTGGTCGTAGGTTAACGTCCTCGCCTGTCTTTATAAGGTCTTTGATCTGGGGCAGAAAGAAGTTGTTCGTCTGGTAGATGACCCGGAAGGGCTGCTTAACAATCTGGTCTTCAATGGCTTCGTCCGATGACTCCGCATCAGCGTTGGGATCGAGCGGCTCGGCCTCGGATTGGTCAAGCTCGTCAGCAAGGTCTCGTGTATCAGCTGCCATGTTGCCCCCAGTCTTGTTTGCCGCCGCCATCCTAGCGGAAGCCCCTTCCGTCGTGGACCCGAAGTGAGCCGATCCGCAATCCGCTTTCCCTTAGCGCAGCGCGTGAACCTTCTTGCTTTCCTAAAGGAGCTCTTCGGCGCAGCCCACACTTCCGCGAACGCCCGCTTGCCAAGTCGCCAGTGACCGGTCCGGCTACGGGTCGCTTATCGGCCTACCGCCGAGTTGCTGCCCGCTGTCAGTCTGCAGCAGCCCTTCCCCCCCACCTCCCAACCTACCGCAGACCCGAGCCCCCAGGCCGCGAGTCCAAACGCCCCCCACCGGGGCAAACCATCCACCGAGAGCGCGCCCTGAAGCGCCACCCCCTTCCCCCATCCCTTCCCCGCAAGAGGGAAGGGCAGCAACCCCGCCTCAGCCCCCCGCCCCCACCACCCCGCGCAAGATCTCCACCAAGCGCGGCGCCGTCACCTGCAGGCAGTACTGCTGCTCCACCTTGCGCCGCCCGGCGGCGCCCATGCGGGCGCGCAGTGCGGGGTCTTGGCACAGGGTGCGCAGGGCCGTGGCCCAGGCTTCGGGGGTGTCGGCCAGGAAGCCGTTGACGCCGTGCTCCACGATCTGGCGGTTCACGCCCACGGGTGAGGCCACCACGGGCAGGCCGCAGGCCATGTACTGGATGAGCTTGTAGCCGCACTTGCCGCGCTCGAAGGGCGCGTCCACCAGCGGCATGATGCCGACGTCCAGGCGGGCAATGTCTTCGGCCTCGGTGGCTTCAGCCCAGGGCAGGCTTTCCATCGGCAGCCCCAGCGCCGCAGCCTCCCAAGTTCGACACTTTTCCGCCCGCCTGCCCGCTGCCAGCGCCCGCAGCGTGTTAAGGATCAGGTAGTTAGCGCTCTGAAGATCTCGATTTCCGAAAAATCTTGTAGTGGCAGAAGAATAGATCAACCGTAGTTGTTTTCTCTCGGGCGTGGCACTACACTTCCGCCATGTTCATCAAGGTCACCACCGCCAGCGGCCGCCGCTACGCGCAGCTCGTGGAGTCCTTCCGCAACGAAGCTGGCCAACCCCGCCAGCGAACCCTGGCCTCGCTCGGCCCGCTCGAGTCCGGGGGCCAGGTCGACCGCCTCATCCAAGCGCTGCAACGCGCCCAGGGCCGGGACGCCGATGCGCCCAGCCCGGATCCCGCGCCACTCCAGCTTGAATTCCTGACCTCGCGCAGCGCCGGTGATGTCTGGGCCTTGTGGCACCTGTGGCACTCGCTCGGCCTGGAAGACCTCTCGCTGGCCTGGGGCCGCACCCGCAGCGAGATCGACGTGCTCGCCTGCCTGCGCCTGATGGTCTTCAACCGGCTGTGCGATCCCGCCTCCAAGCTGGGCGTGCTGCGCTGGCTGCAGACGGTGGCCCTGCCGCGCGGCTTCGGCTTCGCCGAGGCGCCGCCCGACCACCAGCACCTGCTGCGCGCCATGGACGTGCTCGACGATCACAGCGCAGCCATCGGTGAGCGCCTGTCGCTGCTGCTGCGCCCGCTGGTGGACGTGGACATGTCGGTCGTCTTCTACGACCTCACCACCGTCGGCGTCGAAGGCGAGGCGGTCGTCGACGACGACACGCGCCGTCACGGCATGTCCAAGGAGGGCATCGTCGCGCGCCAGGTGATGCTGTCGCTGGTGCAGACGGCCGACGGCCTGCCCATCGCCCATGAGGTGCACCCGAGCAACGTAGCAGAGGCGTCCATGCTGCTGCCCACCGTGCGCGCGCTGCTCCAGCGCTGGCCGCTCAAGCGCGTGGTGCTCGTGGCCGACCGTGGGCTGCTGAACCTGAACAACCTGCAGGAGATCGACAAGCTCCAGGCACAGCTTGATGCGGACGGCTCAGGCGTGCAGGTGCAGTACGTGCTGGCGGTGCCGGCGGCACGGTACGGCGAGTTCCAGGACGAACTGCTCGAACTCCAGGGCAAGCACGCTGCCG
>CAZFVH010000222.1:0-5009 GCA_964522465.1 uncultured Rubrivivax sp.
ACCTCTGGGCCGACCGCGTGCTGGACGCCGCATCGCTGACGGACATCTTCGGCGGGCATTGAAACCCTGGCCGCCAGCCCTCCACCGAGCCCAGCACGGTTCAGTCCAGCCAGCGCAATGAGTGCGCCAAGCCTGAGCTTCGACCCCGCCAAGAATGAACGCAACATCGCCGAGCGTGGGCTTTCCTTCACGCTTGTAGAGCAGTCCTGAGAGAAGACGAGCGCCTCATCGTCCGGCGCCTGGGCAAGCATGGGCCAGACTGCGCACCCGCTGCGCCCGCAGGTAGCGACTGGCGGCGCTGGGTCGGCGTACTGAAGGGCTCGCCACACCTCAACGGGGACCCTCAGGCGCTGCAGCAGGGCCTCAGGCATGAGTGGGATTGAGGCCCTGCTTTGTCAAGAGCCCTGGGAAGACGGCTCCCTGGGGCGCGAGGCGAAGTACGTCGCCCGGGCGCCCTTGGCGGCAGAGAACGATCTGGACGAAGCACTTGGCCTGCAACCGGTATCCATCCGGCTGCCGCGGCAACTCATCGACCAGTTCAAGCTCATCGCCCACTTTCATGGCGTGGGCTACCAGCCGCTGATGCGCGACGTGCTCACCCGCTTCGTTCCGGGCGCCCTGCAAGAGATCCTCCAAGCGCAGCAGGCTCAGGCCCAGAAAGCCGCCCAGCAGGCCAAGCCCGCCAAAGCCCCCCACCCGTTCGGGCCAAGCCCGCCAACGCACCCCCACCCGTTCGGGCTGAGCCTGTCGAAGCCCCCCTCCCGCCCGTGCCCCAGCAGCTTGCAACCCTGCTGCACTGACCACGCCAGCGCCTGAAGCCCCGCACGCACCAAGCGCTCCGCCCCCGCTCCGGCCCCCGCTTCGCACCGGCTCCCAACAAGCCCGTCGCAAGCCAGGCCCCCTTCATTTCCCCCCGTCCCCTTGATGACCCCGACTCCCCCGAGCCCGGCAGCCGCCGCGCAAGCGGCCGCTGGCATGGCGCCCATGGCCGCCCCCGTGCCGATGGCCATGGTGCCGCCCTCGGCCGCTCCGCAGCCCCCGTACGCTCCGCAGCCCCCGTTCGCCCCGCCACCCCCGGCCGCCCCCCCACCCCCACCCCCACCCCCCCCAGACGACGACAGCGGCTTCAGCCTGCTGGACGTCCTCGACCTTCTGCTGGATCACCGGTGGGTGATCGCCGGGTTCACGGCGGTGGGGTTGGCGTTGGGCTTGGGCGCGGCGCGGGTTGCCGTGCCGGTGTACTCGTCCAACATGGTGCTGCAGGTGGAGCAGGGCCGCGGCCAGGCTGGGGTGTTGTTCTCGACGGCCACCAGCCTGTTCGAGAACACGTCCACCACCGCGGCTGAGCTGGAGATCATGCGGTCGCGCACGGTGCTGGGCGAGGCGGTGGACAACCTGCAGCTCACGCTATACGTGCAGCCCAAGTACCTGCCTGTGGTGGGGCGCTACCTGGCCAACCGCGCCACGGCGCCGTCCAGCCCCGGCTTTCTGGGGCAGCCGGGCTATGTGTGGGGCAACGAGCGGCTGCGCGTGTCGGCGTTCGAGCTGCCGGCCAGCCTGGAAGGCACGATGTTCAGCGTCGTGGCCACCGGCGGCAATGGCTTCGAGCTACGCACGCAAGACGGCAACGTGCTGGCCCGCGGGCAGGCCGGCGCCGAGCTGGCGTTCAGCATCCCCGGGCACAACGGCGCGCGCCTGAAGGTGGAAGAGATCGTCGGCCTGCCGGGGGCCGAGTTCATGCTCAGCCGACGGTCGCGCCAGGCCGAGGTGCTGAGCCTGCAGAACCGCCTGCGCATGGAGGAGACGGCCCGCGGCTCGGGCGTGGTGCGCGTCAGCCTGCAGGGCACCGAGCGCCGGCTGCTGCCCATGATCCTGAACGAGGTGGGCACGCAATACGTCCGCCAGGACATGGACCGCCGCGCCGAAGAGGCCCAGAAAGCCATGACCTTCCTGGGCGGGCTGCTGCCGCAGATCCGCAAAGAGCTGGAAACCGCCGAGGGCGTGTACAACCAGTTCCGCGTGCGCCAGGGCACTTTCAGCCTCAGCGACGAGGCCAGCACGCTGCTCAACCGCTCGGTCAGCCTGCAGGCCCGGTTGTTCGAGCTGCGCCAAACCCGCCGCGAGCTGGACAACCGCTTCACCGCCGAGCACCCGCAGGTGCGCCTGGTGGAAGAAGAGCGCAAGTCCATCGAGGCCGAGCTGGCCCGGGTGCGCCAGGCCATCGACAAGCTGCCCGCGCTGGAGCAAGACACCCTGCGCCTGACGCGCGACGTCAAGGTCAACACCGAGCTCTACACCAGCCTGCTCAACACCTACCAGCAGTTGCAACTGGCCAAGGAGGGCAAGGTCGGCAACGTGCGCATCGTCGACCCGGCCGAGCCCCCGCTGGGCCCCATCGGCCCCAACCGGCAATTGATGATCCTGCTGGGCCTGCTGGGCGGCCTGGCCGTGGGCCTGGGCGCGGCGGTGCTGCGCAACGTCTTCAACACCGGCATCAAGGACCCGGGCGACATCGAGGTGAAGGCGCAACTGCCGCTGCTGGCCACCGTGCCGCACTCAGACGCGCAGAAGGCGCTGGCTGCAGCCGCCGGCGGTGGCGCGGCCGGCGCCCACGTGCTGGCAGTGACGCAGCCCAACGACGGCTCGGTCGAATCGCTGCGCAGCCTGCGCACGGCGATGCAGTTTGCGATGCTGGACGCCGCCAACAACGTGCTGCTGATCACCGGCCCCACGCCGGGCATCGGCAAATCCTTCATCAGCCTGAACCTGGCCGCCGTGCTGGGCGCCAGCGGCAAGCGCGTGCTGCTGGTGGACATGGACTTGCGCAAGGGACGGCTGCACCAGTACCTGGGCCTGAAGCGCCAGGGCGGTTTCAGTGAGGTGGTGAGCGGCACCGTGGCGCTGGACGCCGCGCTGCACCGCGCCGTGGTGCCCCAGGTGGACTTCCTGAGCACCGGCACCCTGCCGCCCAACCCGGCCGAGCTGCTGCTGGCCGCCACGCACCACGGCGTGCTGGGCGAGCTGCAGGCGCGCTACGACATCGTCATCGTCGACACGCCCCCGGTGCTGGTGGCCGCCGACACCGCCGTCATCGCGCCCTACGCCGGCACGGTGCTGATGGTGGCGCGCGCCCTGATCACCGGCCTGGGTGAGCTGGAGGAATCCAAGCGCCGCCTGGCGCAGACGGGCGTGCAGGTCAAGGGCGTGGTCTTCAACGATCTGGATCTTTCGCGCAGGCGCTATGGCTACGGCTATGGCTACAAATACGGTTACCGCTATGGCCGCTACCGCTACACCCAGTACAAGTACTGAGCCGGGCACCGCCACCGTGCACCCCCCGCTGGCCGACATGGCCGGCCGCACGCTGGCCGTCATCGGCCTGGGCTACGTGGGCCTGCCGCTGGCGGTGGAGTTTGGCAAGCGCCGGCCGGTGATCGGCTTTGACATCAACCCCGCGCGCGTGGCAGAGCTGCGCGCCGGGCGCGACCACACGCTGGAGTGCCCGCCCGAAGACCTGCGCGCCGCCACGCACCTGCGCTACACCTGCGAGCCGCAGGCCCTGGCGCAGGCGCAGGTGTACATCGTCACCGTGCCCACCCCGGTGGACAAGGCCAACCGCCCCGACATGAGCCCGCTGGTCAAGGCCAGCACCACCGTGGGCCGGGTACTCAAGCCAGGCGACATCGTCATCTTCGAGTCCACCGTCTACCCCGGCACCACCGAAGAGGTGTGCGTGCCCGTGCTGCAGCAGCACAGCGGCCTGGTCTACAACCGCGACTTCTTCTGCGGCTACAGCCCCGAGCGCATCAACCCCGGGGACCACGAGCACCGCCTGCCCACCATCCGCAAGGTCACCAGCGGCAGCACCCCCGCCGTGGCCGACGCCGTGGACGCGCTGTACGCGCAGATCATCACCGCCGGCACCCACAAGGCCAGCAGCATCAAGGTGGCCGAGGCCGCCAAAGTCATCGAGAACACCCAGCGCGATCTGAACATCGCGCTGATGAACGAGCTGAGCCTGATCTTCCACAAACTGGGCATCGACACACTGGAGGTGCTGCAAGCCGCCGGCACCAAGTGGAACTTTCTGCCCTTCCGCCCCGGGCTGGTGGGCGGGCACTGCATCGGTGTGGACCCGTACTACCTGACGCACAAGGCGCAAGAGGTGGGCCACCACCCCGAGGTGATCCTGGCCGGGCGCCGCATCAACGACGGCATGGCCAGCCACGTGGCCGACCAGACCATCAAGCTGATGCTGCGCAAGGGCATCCCGGTGCTGAACAGCCGCATCCTGGTGCTGGGCCTGACCTTCAAGGAGAACTGCCCCGACCTGCGCAACACCAAGGTCGTGGACATCATCACCGCCCTGCGCAGCTACCACACCCAAGTCGACGTGCACGACCCCTGGGTCGACATCGAAGAAGCCCGCCACGAGTACGGCCTGCACTGCCTGCCCACCCTGCCGGATGCGGCCCCCTACGACGCCATCATCCTCGCCGTCGGCCACCACCAGTTCACCGCCCTGGGCCCCGCAGGCATCAAAGCCCTGGCCCGCCCCAACGCCGTCATCTACGACGTCAAGTCCATCCTGCCCCTGGGCACCGCCGACGGCCGCCTCTAAGCCCAAAGCCCGCGCCCGCAAAACAAGCCGCTCGCCCTGAGCCTGTCGAAGGGCCGCACACCAAACCCCATGTGGCCCTACTGGCTGCTCTTCCTCATCCCCGCCTACTTCGCCCTGCGCGAACCCCGCCCAGCGCGCCCCGGCACCCCGCAGCGGCGGCGCTTTTCAGACACCCCCCACTGGTGGTGGCTGGCCGTGGCCCTGGCCCTGATGATCGGCCTGCGGCACCAGGTGGGCGGGGACTGGTACAGCTACCTCGACAACTTCCAGGCCACCGCCGCCCTGCCCCTGCTGGCGGCGCTGCAAACCGGCGACCCCGGCTACCGCCTGCTGGAATGGCTGGCCCACCAGGCCGGCTGGGGCGTGTACGGCGTCAACCTGATGGGCG
>CAZFVH010000223.1:0-4872 GCA_964522465.1 uncultured Rubrivivax sp.
CGCAGCAGCGAGGGCAGGGTGGCGTCCTCTGGCGGCAGGCCCAACGTCGTGCTGCCGCGGCTGCGGCTGTTGATGGGCTCCTCGGCGGCGCCGCGCAGCCGGTACTGGTAGCGCGCCGTCAACAGCGCGAAGCGCGTGGGTGAGCACACCGGCGAGTTGGCATAGCCTTGCGTGAAGCGCAGGCCGCCGGCGGCCAACCGGTCGATGTGGGGCGAGACCGGCCCGAAGTCGGCGGTCCGGCCACCGTAGCAGCCCAGATCGGCGTAGCCGAGGTCGTCGGCGACGATGAAGACGATGTTCGGGCGCGTGGCCATGGGCGGTGGGCCTCGCATCAATCGGGCTTGAAGCCCGATTCGCGGATCGGCGGGCCCCAGCGCTCGTAGTCGGCCTTCATGATCTGCGCAAGACGCTCGGGGCCGTAGCCCGTGGGCTCCAGGCCCATGTCCGACAGCCGCTGGCGCACCGCTGGGTCGTTGATCGCCTCGGTGGCTGCGCGTGCCAGGCGCTGCACCACGGCGTCCGGCGTGCCGGCGGTCGTGAACAGCGCGTACCAGGGCGTGGCCACGAGGTCGTAGCCCTGCTCGCGGAAGGTGGGCACGTCGGGGAACTTGGGGCTGCGCGACTCGCCGGCCACGGCCAGCAGCCGTGCCTTGCCGCCCTGCACCAGCGACTGGATGTCGGCGGCCACGGTGGACAGCGCCGAGATCTCACCCGAGGCCAGCGCCTGCATCGACGGCGCCGTGCCGCGGTAGGGCACGTGCTGCAGGCTGATGCCGGCGTTCTTGGCGAACATCACGCCGAAGAAGTGCGGCAGGCTGCCCGCGGCGGCCGAGCCGTAGAAGCCGTGCTTCTCGGGTGCCGACTTCACCCAGGCCACGTAGTCCTTGAGCGTCGTCGCCGGCACGCTCGCGGTCACGCCCAGACCGAGCTGGAAGTCGCTGAGGTGGGCCACCGGCGCGAAGTCCTTGAAGGGGTCGTACTTCAGGCGCCCGACAAAGCTGTGCGGGAAGATCGACATCGTCGCCACCGGCGTCATCAGCAGCGTCATGCCATCGGGTGCTGCCGCCTTGACGGTCTGGTTGCCGATCATCCCGCCGGCACCGGCCTTGTTCTCGACGACCACGGTCTGGTTCAGACGCTTGGACATGGCCTCGGCCACGACGCGCGCCAACAGGTCGGAGGTGGCGCCAGGCGGGTAGCCGACGATCATCTTGATCACGCCGGCGGGGGCCTGGGCGTGCGCAGCGGTGGCGGCGAGGCCCAGCGTGGCGATGGCGGCTGCGGCCAAGGTGGCCTGGATCAGGGTGCGTTTGCGCATGGTCGGAGGGTCCTGTCGGTGTGCGGCGTGCCTGAGCACGCCAGAGACAAATGATTTTGGTGCGGCCCAGCACCTGTCGTGAAGCAGGAAAACCCGATGCCAAGACGGTGGGCCGGCGGTGCGGCCGGCCCGGCGGTCACGCGCCGTGCCCGCCGACCCGCGCGTCCTCGCGTATCAGGTCGGCGGCCTTCTCCGCGATCATGATCGTCGGCGCATTCGTGTTGCCCGAGACGATGGCCGGCATCACCGAGGCATCGACCACGCGCAAGCCCTGCATCCCGTGCACGCGCAGCCGGGCGTCGACCACGTCCAGCGGGCCAGGGCCCATGCGGCAGGTGCCCACCGGGTGATAGATCGTGTCGGCGTGGTCGCGGATGTAACGCTCGATCTCGCCGTCGCTGCGCGCGCGGGCCGAGTTCGGATGCTCGCGCCCGCCAAGCGAGGCCAGCGCCGGCTGGCCGAGGAGGTGGCGCATCTGGCGAAAGCCCCGCACCAGGCGGTCCGCGTCGTCCGCCTCGCTCAGGAACGCCGGGTCGATGCGTGGCGGCGCCATCGGGTCGGCGCTGGCGAGCGTGAGCTGGCCACGGCTGCGCGGTCGCAACAGGCACACGTGGCACGAATAACCGTGGCCGAGCACGGTGCGCCGACCGTGATCGACCAGTTTGGCGATGACGAAATGCAGTTGCAGGTCGGGCCGGGGCTCGTCGGGGTGGCTGCGCAGGAAGGCGCCGGCCTCGGCGAAGTTGGTGGTCAGCAGCCCGTTGCGGTGCCGGCGCCAGTCACGCAGGCCGCGCAGCCCGGCCCGCAGGCCTGCGGTGCTGAGCCCGAAGCTGTCGGTCAGGCGCGGCGCCTCGACCACCTGCACCACGTCCACGTGGTCGTGCAGGTGGCGGCCGACCCCGGGTAGATCGTGTGCGAGGGTGATCCCGAGCGTTTGCAGATCGGCGCCCGGGCCGATGCCGGAGTGCAGCAGCAGAGCGGGTGATTGCAGCGCGCCCGCGGCCACCAGCACTTCGCAGCGCGCCTGCAGGGTGCGCCTTGTCCGCCCCTGGGCGATGTCGACCCCGACCGCGCGGCGCCCCTCGAGGCGCAACCGCAGAGCGTGCGCCCCGGTGATCACGGTCAGGTTGGGTCGGCCCCGGTGCGGGTGCAGGTAGGCGCTGGCCGCGCTCCAGCGTTCGCCTTCGCGGTGCGTGACCTGGTAGACGCCGACGCCTTCCTGATCGGCACCGTTGAAGTCGGCGTTGTGGGAGTGTCCGGCCTCGATGCCGGCTTGCACGAAGGCCTCGCGCAGGCGCGAGGGGCTGCGCAGGTCGGCGACGATCAGCGGGCCGCCGGTGCCGTGCCAGGCGTCGGCGCCGCGCTCGTTGTGCTCGGACCGCTTGAAATACGGCAGCACCTCGTCCCAGGACCAGCCGGGGTTGCCGGCGGCGGCCCAGCCGTCGTAGTCGGCCGGGTGGCCGCGGGCGTAGATCATCGCGTTGATCGCGCTCGACCCGCCGAGCACCCGCCCGCGCGGCTGATAACCCCTGCGACCGTTCAGCCCGGCCTGCGGCACGGTCTCGAAGCCCCAGTTGCGGGCGTGGCGGCCGAGCCGCGCCAGCAGGGCCAGGCCGGCCGGGCAGCGGATCAGCGCGCTGTCGTCGCGCCCACCGGCCTCGATCAGGCCGACGCGCACCGACGGGTCCTCGCTCAAGCGCGCGGCGAGGACGCAGCCGGCCGAACCGGCGCCGACGATCAGGTAGTCGAACATCGAACCGGACCCTGATGGGTGACCTGGCGAATGCGGTGCGCCGACGCGGGCATCGGCCGTCGTGCTCAGGCGGCCAGCGCGTGCGCGGCGGGTTCGAGACCCTGACGGTCTCGATCCAGCAGCCCGAACTCGGCTGCCAGCAGTGCATAGGAGCGCCGGCGCACCGCCGGGTCGTGCGCCCAGGAGTTGACGACGAGCTCGTCGAGCTGCAGTTCGGCGGCCAGCGCGCGCATGCGCTGCGCGACCTGCGCGGCCGAGCCGACCAGCGCGCGCCGACGCAGCGGCTCGACGATGGGCCGCTCGTCTTCACGAAAGCCACGCTCGGCCACGGCCTGCGGGGTCTGCAGCGGGCCGAGCACGCCGCGCATGCGGTCCACTCGCCAGCGCTCGCGGCTCAGGGCGTGGAAGCGGGCTTCTTCCTCGGTGTCGGCCGCCAGCGCCCAGACGCAGATGGTCGCGTGTGGCTGCGGCAGGCGCGGGCTGGGCCGGAACAGGGTGCGGTACAGATGCAGCGCCTGCTCCACGCCCTGGCCGTCCATGAAGAAGTAGGCGAAGGCATAGGGCAGGCCGAGGTGCGCGGCGAGCTGCGCCCCGTAATCCGAACTGCCCAGGATCCAGACCTGCGGCGTGCGGTCGCCGGGCAGGGCTTGGGCGAATGCAGGGGCTGCGAGCCCCCGTGCGTCGGCGGCGGCCGTGGGCGTGCTGCCGGCAGGGGCCGCATCGGCCCGGCCCGCCGGCTGTGGTGGCCTCGGGTGCGCGACGATGCCGTGGTGCGACTGCCCTGAGGCCCAGGCTTGCAGGTCGGCCACCTGGTCGGGGAAGTCCTCGGCCATGCCGGAAACATGCGGGTTCAGCGCCAGCGCCGTGCGCCGGTCGCTGCCCGGCGCACGGCCCACGCCCAGGTCGATGCGCCCGGGCGCGAGCGCGTCGAGCACGCGGAACTGCTCCGCCACCTTCAGCGCCGAGTAGTGCGGCAGCATCACGCCGGCGCTGCCGATGCGGATGCGCCGTGTGCGCGCCGCGATCGCGGCCATCAGCACCTCTGGCGCGCTGCCGACGATGGTGGGCAGGCCGTGGTGCTCGCTGACCCAGAAGCGGTCGTAGCCGAGCGCTTCGGCGTGCACCGCCAGGTCCAGCGTGTCGCGGATGGCGTCGTCTTCGCCGCGCCCGGCGCAGGCCACGGACTGGTCGAGGATGGACAGGCGCAGGCTCATCGGGTGTCCGTCGTGTGTGCAGGGGAGTGAAGACCGCTGCCGGCCATGGTCGCTGCGTGAGGCTCGAGCCCGATGGCACGGGCGTCGAGTTCGATGGGCTGGCCGTGCGGCGTGCGCTCGGCTGCCGCCATCCACGCCGCTTCCAGCCCGTCCAGGGCAGCAGCGTCGGCCAGGCCGCGCGCGGTCAGCAGGCTGCGCAGCGCGTCGACCCAGTGGTGGTAGTAGGTGTCGCCGTGGTCCGGGTCGCCCTGCGCCTGCGCGCGGGCGATGGCTTGCGACAGCGCTTCGGCCCACTGCGGCCAGGTGAAGACGCCGCGCTCGTGCAGCGCCAGCGTCAGCGCGAAGGCGTGGGCCTGCCAGGGGGCGGAAAAGGGCGGCGGGGAGGAGGCGGTGGCAAGCGCCGAAAAGGGCAGGGCGTCGATCGGGGCGTCGGCCGCGGATGGAGGCGGCCCGCCCGCGCAGACCGGCGAGGGCGACACCGTGCCGCGTGGCGAATCGATGGCTTCGTTCATGCGGATGGGCTGCCGTGGTGGAGTGGCTTGACGCTCGGTGCGTGGGACGCGGTGTGGGGTCTGGGTGCCGCAGTC
>CAZFVH010000224.1:0-4834 GCA_964522465.1 uncultured Rubrivivax sp.
CCGGCAGGCCGTCGTGCGTGCGCTCGAGCAGCACCGGGTGGGTGCTGCCGCCGTGCTCGAACTCGAGCCGGCGGCGCGACAGCCCGTGCAGGCGCCAGCCGTCGCTGCGGCTCCAGGGGTCGGCGCCGGCGCGCGCGGCCTCGCCGGCCAGCAGGTGCGCGACGGCCCCGGCCACGGCCAGCGGCAGCGGCAGGCCCGGCGCCTTGAACAGCACCTCGCGCTCGCGCTCGATCAGCGCGGTGTCGAGGTCGGCGCCGGCGAAGGAGCGGCTGGTGACGACGCGCCGCAGGAAGGCGACGTTGGTGTGCAGGCCCACGAGGTGGGTGTCGCGCAGCGCGGCGTCGAGCCGCGCGAGCGCCTGCGCGCGGTCCTCGCCCCAGACGATGAGCTTGGCGATCATCGAGTCGTACCAGGGGCTGACGCTGTCGCCCTCGGCGAAGCCGGTGTCCACGCGCGGGAGCGTGTCCTCGCGCGTGAAGCTCACGTGCGCCGGCCAGCGCGCCACCTGCAGCGTGCCCGTGGCGGGCAGGAAGTTGGCGTCCGGGTTCTCGGCGCAGATGCGGGCCTCGATGGCGTGGCCGCGCAGCGCAAGCTGCTCCTGGCGCAGCGGCAGCGGCTGGCCCGCGGCCACGCGCAGCTGCCACTCCACCAGGTCCAGCCCGGTGACGGCCTCGGTCACCGGGTGCTCGACCTGCAGCCGCGTGTTCATCTCCAAGAAGTAGAAGCGGCCGTCCTGCTCGGCGATGAACTCCACCGTGCCGGCGCCCACGTAGCCCACGGCCTGCGCCGCGGCCACCGCGGCGGCGCCCATCTGCGCGCGCCGCTCGGGCGTCATGCCGGGGGCGGGGGCCTCCTCCAGCACCTTCTGGTGGCGGCGCTGCACCGAGCAGTCGCGCTCGAACAGGTGCAGCGCGTGCCCGTGGGCGTCGCAGAAGACCTGGATCTCGATGTGGCGCGGGCGCAGCACGTAGCGCTCGACGAGCACGTGGTCGTCGCCGAAGCTGGCGCGCGCCTCGCGCTGGCAGCTCGCGAGCGCGGCGGCGAAGTCCTCGGCGCGGTCGACGCGCCGCATGCCCTTGCCGCCGCCGCCGGCGCTGGCCTTGATCAGCACCGGGTAGCCGATGCGGTCGGCCTCCTGCTGCAGCAGCGCCGGGTCGTTGTCGCGGCCGTGGTAGCCGGGCACCAGCGGCACGCCGGCCTTCTCCATCAGCGCCTTGGCGGCCGCCTTGCTGCCCATGTCGCGGATGGCCGCCGGCGGCGGGCCGATGAAGACCAGCCCGGCGTCGGCGCAGGCCTGGGCGAAGTCCTCGTTCTCGGACAGGAAGCCGTAGCCCGGGTGCACGGCCTGCGCGCCGGTGGCGCGCGCGGCCTCGAGGATGCGCTCCCAGCGCAGGTAGCTCTCGCGCGGGGCGCTGGCGCCGATGTGGACGGCCTCGTCGCAGGCGCGCACATGGCGCGCGCTGGCGTCGGCGTCCGAGTACACCGCCACGGTGCGGATGCCCAGGCGGCGCGCGGTGGCCGCGACGCGGCAGGCGATCTCGCCCCGGTTGGCGATCAGGATCTTGTGGAACATGGAACCTCCAGGGTTCGAGGGCCAGGCACGGGCGCGCCCGTGGTGCCCGTGGTGACAGGCAGGTTTGGGCTCGGGTCAGGGATCACAGCCTGGGTCCGGATCCGGCCCTCCCCGCCACCGAGCGCCCCCGAGCCTGCACCGACAGGCGCCGATGCCCGCAGTGTCGCGTGCGTGAAAAGCCAGGGCTTCATCGCCACGCCGGCTCGCGCTTGTTCAGGAAGGCCTGCACGCCCTCGCGCCCTTCGTCGCTGGCGCGGACGTCGGCGATGCGGCGCGCGGTCTCGGCGCGCAGCTCGGGCGTGATCTCGCGGCCGGCGAAGTCGTGCACGAGGCGCTTGCAGGCCTTGACGGCAACCGGGCCGTTGGCCACGACGAGGGCGACGATCTCGTCGACCTTGGCGTCCAGCGCCTCGGGTGCGACGACTTCGTGCACGAAGCCCATGGCGCGGGCCTGGGCGGCGCTGAAGCGTTCGGCGGTGACGAAGTAGCGCCGCGCGGCCTGCTCGCCCATGGCGCGCAGCACGTAGGGGCTGATGGTGGCGGGCAGCAGGCCGAGCCGGGCTTCGCTGAGGCAGAAGTGGGCGCCGTCGGCGGCCACGAGCACGTCGCACGCGGCCGCCAGGCCCATGCCGCCGGCGTAGCAGTCGCCGTGGATGCGGCCGATGACGGGCAGCGGGCAGCTGTAGAGGGCCCAGAGCATTTCGGCCAGGCGGGTGGCGTCGGCGCGGTTCTGGTCCCAGTCGTAGTCGGCCATCGAGCGCATCCACGCCAGGTCGGCCCCGGCGCAGAAAGCCTTGCCATGGCCGCCGAGGACGATGGCGCGCAGGCCCGGGTCCTGCCCCAGCCGGGTGAAGGTGTCGGCCAGTTCGGTGATGACGCCGTCGTTGAAGGCGTTGCGGACCTCGGGGCGGTTGAGGTAGACGCGGGCGATGCGGCCTTCGGTATTGATATCGAGTGTGGTGGTCATGTGTTGCTTGGGATGCTTCGCGGCACGAGGCCGACGGGTGGCCCTCTCCGCTCATGTCCCCCGGGCCGGGCTACGCCCGCCCCTCCTCCTTTACTTCGCTGCGAGGGCCACCCGCCGTCCTCGTGCTGCCAGCGCATGAGGACTCGGCGGGACGCCAGCCTGCGTGCAGGCAGATCGGGGTGCGTCGGGGCTGTGCGCAGCGAAGTAAAGGAGGAGCCATCGGCCGGCGGCCGATGGCGGGGGACATGAGCGGAGCACAGCCCCGGCGTGCCCCGATCCCGCGAGCCATAGGCACGCAGTCCTGACCGGAGCGCGTACGAGGCGATCATCATCTGCAGAGAAGTAAGCATCACAAGATCTCAATGCTCCCAGCCCCGAAGCCCCCGAAGTTGCTCGAAGGCCCGGAAGTCGCGGTCTCGGTGCAGGAGCAGGTAGTCGCGCTCGATGCAGAAGGTGGCGATCAGCACGTCCAGCGCGCTGCGTACCGTGATGCCGGCGGCGCGCAGGCTGCGGTAGTGACGCGCGGCCTCGAGCGCGAGTGCGGCGCCACCGGTGGACTCGATGCGCAGGCTTTCCAGCAGGGCCCGGGCTCGCCGGTGGTCGCGCTCGTGGCGAAAGCCGCGCAGCACCTCGAACAGCACCAGGTCCGGCACGACGATGGGCAGGTCTCCGGCCTCCAGCAGTTGAGCGAGGTGCTCGACCGAGGGGTGATCGACACCGTTGAAGAAATCGATCCAGACGCTGGAGTCAACCACCAGCATGGTGCTTGCGACCCAAGGATGGGGCATGTTCGAGGAGGGCTGTCGCGGGGCGTGAGTCCGCCGCGGCGGCGACCACACGGGACGGCGGTACCGGATCGTGGACCGCCAGCGCCGAGACGCTGTCTTCAGCCGGGCTGGGTGGCGCCTCGGAAGGCGGCTTCGTCCAATCGATGGACTCGTCGCCCTCCCATTTGAGCTTGCCGCGCCACTTCAGGATCTCCTTGTAGGCGGCCTGGCGCGCCAGCAGCTTCAGACCGGCCTCCACCGCCTCGCGCTTGGTCTTGTACGGGCCGGCTTGCATCGCCCGGGCAAGCAAGTCGTCGTCGATGTCGATGTTGGTGCGCATGATGTGTATGAATGATGCAAAGTGCACACAATATACACTGGGGCCTCACATTCTGAACACCCCGAAGCGCGGGCTCTCCGGGATGGGCGCGTTCAGGCTCGCGCTCAGCGCCAGCGCCAGCACGCGCCGGGTGTCGGCGGGGTCGATGACGCCGTCGTCCCACAGGCGCGCGCTCGAGTAGTAGGGGTGGGCCTGGTGCTCGAACTGCTGCAGGATCGGGCGCTTGAAGGCCGCTTCCTCCTCGGCCGACCAGGCGCCCCCCTTGGCCTCGATACCGTCGCGCTTGACGGTGGCGAGCACGCTCGCGGCCTGTTCGCCGCCCATGACCGAGATGCGCGCGTTGGGCCACATCCACAGCAGGCGCGGGCTGTAGGCGCGGCCGCACATGCCGTAGTTGCCGGCGCCGAAGCTGCCGCCGATGATGATGGTGAACTTGGGCACCGTGGCCGTGGCCACGGCGGTCACCATCTTCGCGCCGTGCTTGGCGATGCCCTCGGCCTCGTGCTTGCGCCCGACCATGAAGCCGGTGATGTTCTGCAGGAACAGCAGCGGCACGCGGCGCTGGCAGCACAGCTCGATGAAGTGCGCGCCCTTCTGCGCCGATTCGCCGAAGAGCACGCCGTTGTTCGCGACGATCCCCACCGGCATGCCCTCCACGTGGGCGAAGCCGGTCACCAGCGTGGTGCCGAAGCGCGCCTTGAACTCGTCGAACTCGCTGCCGTCGACGATGCGGGCGATCACCTCGCGCACGTCGTAGGGCTTGCGCGGGTCCACGGGCACGATGCCGTGCAGTTCCAGCGCGTCGAACAGCGGCGCGCGCGGCGGCGCCAGCCGCATCTGCTGCGGCTTGCGCCAGTTCAGGTTGGCGACGATGGAGCGCGCGATCGCCAGCGCGTGCGTGTCGTTCTCGGCCAGGTGGTCGGCCACGCCCGACAGGCGGGTGTGCACGTCGCCGCCGCCCAGGTCCTCGGCGCTGACGATCTCGCCGATGGCGGCCTTCACCAGCGGCGGGCCGCCGAGGAAGATCGTGCCCTGGTTGCGCACGATCACGGTCTCGTCGCTCATCGCCGGCACGTAGGCGCCGCCCGCCGTGCACGAGCCCATCACCACCGCGATCTGCGGGATGCCCTGGGCGCTCATCTGCGCCTGGTTGAAGAAGATGCGGCCGAAGTGGTCGCGGTCGGGGA
>CAZFVH010000225.1:0-4796 GCA_964522465.1 uncultured Rubrivivax sp.
GCCCTTGACCTGCGGCGCCTTGGCGAAGGGGCACAGGTTCAGGCCGATCACGGCGTGCTCGACCCAGGCGCGGGTACAGGCGAGGGCGGGGGTGTCCTGGGGGGTGTCGGGCATGGTGGGGGGATTGTGGCCGCGAGTTCGCGGCTGACGCCGGCGTCTGCGGCCAACGGCCCCGGACCCGCGCTCCGGCCTATCCAGACGCCTGGGCTGAAAACCCGTAGGCTTTGCTGCAGAAACGGGCCAGCCTGTCGCGCATGGCCATCAGCGCGGGCGCGGCCGCCGTCAGGCCGGTGAAGAACTCACCCAGCCTGGCCGTGTCGTCCTCGTATTCGTGGTTGACCGCATTGCGCAAGTCCCGGATGGTGCGCCATTGCTCCTCTGAATCCAGGATCCCCAGGCGCTCCATCAAGGCCAGCACAGTGCCGAAACGGTCGACGTCCAGCGCCTCCTCGATGGCGACCGCCCTCATGGCCTTCCCCAGGTGTTCCTGGAAGTCGCTGAACCGCACGCGGAAAGCGGCCAGCGACTCGTGGTCATCGGCCGAAAGCACCTCAGCCCCGATGCGTGGAACGATGGCAGCGACCTTGGACAGCGAGTAGGCCAGACAGCCTTCCATCCGCTCGAGATGGCCCAGTCGCTCGCGAATCAGCGCCAGGTGTGGCGTGCGGGCTTGGGTCACAGCGGCACTCCACTGGCGCGCGCGATCTGCTCGATGGGCCGCTCGCGTCCCGGCCGCGCGACCACCAGGTCGACATCCAGGTCCAGTTCGTCGGCCAGACGGCCGCGGCAGCGGGCCTCTTCCAGCAGGGCCGGGGCGCGCTCGGGCTCCACGTAGAGGTCGACGTCGCCCCCACGCCGCCGGTCATCGGTGCGCGAGCCGAACAGCCAGATGCGTGAGCCTTCACCCATCGTGGCGCGGACCAGCGTGCGCACGGTCTGGATCTGCTGTGGCGTCAATCGCATCGGGCGATGCTATCAAGCCGCTTCGGCACGCGCTCGGCGGGCTTGCGCATGGGAACGGGGCCCGGCCGCGGCCGGGCCCTGGGGTCCCCTCACCGCAGGTGATACACCTGCGCCTGCCCGTACACCGGCGTGTCCAGTCCCTCGTAGCGCGCCTTGAGCTGCAGCGACAGGAACTGCGAGTAGTGGCGGCTCTGGTGCAGGTTGCCGCCGTGGATCCACAGCTGCGGCTGGTTCGTGGGCTTCCACATGTTGCGCAGCTCGCCCTCCCAGGGGCCGGGGTCCTTGGTCGTGCTCGAGCCCAGGCCCCAGACCTTGCCCACGCGGTCGGCCACCTCGGACGAGACGAGGTCGGCCAGCCAGTGGTTCATGCTGCCGTAGCCGGTGGCGTAGACGATGACGTCGGCCTCGAGCTCGCTGCCGTCGCTCAGCACCACCGACTTCGGCTGGATGCGCGCGATGTTCACGCCGCTGCGCAGCTTGATGCTGCCGTTGGCCACGAGCTCGCTCGCGCCGACGTCGATGTAGTAGCCCGAGCCGCGGCGCAGGTACTTCATGAACAGGCCCGAGCCATCGTCGCCGAAGTCGAGCATGAAGCCCGCTTTCTCCAGCCGGCTGTAGAGGTCGGCGTCACGCTTCTTCATCTCCTCGTAGACGGGGATGTGGAAGGTGTGCATGATCTTGTAGGGCACGCTGGCGAAGATCAGGTCGGCCTTGTGGTGGTCGATGCCGGCGGCCACGGCCTGTTCGCTGTACAGCCCGCCCAGCGCCAGCTCCATGAGCGACTCCGACGGCGCGATGTGCGTGCTGCTGCGCTGGACCATGGTCACGTCGACGTCGTTCTCCCACAGCGCGGCGCAGATGTCGTGGGCCGAGTTGTTCGAGCCCAGCACCACCACCTTCTTGCCCTTGCAGGCGTCGGGGCCGGGATGCTTGCTCGAGTGGTGCTGCTCGCCGAGGAAGGTCTCGGAGCCCTCGATCTTCGGCACGTTGGGATAGCCCGAGACACCGAGCGCGAAGACGAGCTGCTTGGGCCGCAGCACCACCTCCTGTCCGGCGCGGTCGACAACGACCTCCCACTCGCCGCGCGCCTCGTCGAAGCGTGCCTTCTTCGCCGTGGTGGAGCCCCAGTAGTTGATCTCCATCACCTTGGTGTACATCTCGAGCCAGTCGCCGATCTTGTCCTTGGGCGCGAAGACGGGCCAGTCGTCGGGGAAGGGCAGGTAGGGCAGGTGGTCGTACCAGACCGGGTCGTGCAGGCACAGCGACTTGTAGCGCTTGCGCCAGCTGTCGCCCGGACGCTCGTTCTTCTCCACCACGATGGTGGGCACGCCCAGCCGGCGCAGCCGCGCGGCCAGCATGATGCCGCCCTGACCGCCGCCGATGATGACGACGTAGGGCTGCTCCTCGAAGCCCAGGCGCGCCTGCTCCTGCTGGCGCAGCTCGGCCCAGCTCTGGCGGTGCTTGTGCACGCCGTGCTCGGCGCCGGAAATGCGTCGCGTGCCCTTCTTCTCCTCGAAGCCCTTGAGCTCGGTCATCGTCGTCAGCAGCGTCCAGGCCCGGTCGCCCGCGGGCGTGGCCTTCAGGCGCAGGTGACCGCGGCCGCGTGCCACGCGCGTCTCGAAGGTGAACCAGGCGTCGACGATGCCGTCGGCCTCGGTGGCCTCGCCTTCGAGGGCGAAGTTCGACGCCGCGGTGTCGGCGGCGCGCGCGGCCAGCATCTCGCCGATGGCGGCCGGGCCCTCCTGGGTGCGGATGTTCCAGGTGAAGGCGACGAGGTCGCGCCAGTAGCTCTCGCCGTCGAACAGCGCGCTGGCTTGCGCCGGTTGCTCGGACGCCAGCGCGGCGCCGAAGGCCTGCAGCCAGGCGGTGGCCCGCTGCGACGGGGTGCTCGAGGACATCTGTGCATCTCCTTGGGTTGAGAGGCCTGGACGCAGGCCGGTGACGGTACAGGACTCAAGAGCCGTGCCAGCGGCGCGGTCGATGCCAAGCCGTTGTCGTCATTGGGATATCGTCAGGCGCCTGCGGGTCTGCCCGGATGTCACGGCGTGACACCTGTACCCGTCGAGCTGTGACAGGTGTCACGTCACCGTCGCGCCACCGCACACCGCACACCGCGCTCGGTCCGCTCGACGCACCGCGGCGTGCGCCATCATGTGCAGATACAAGCCGGTATGCGCCGGTAGGCGCCAGGGTCATGGCCCGGTCGCCGGCGGCTGTCGATTGGGCGGGACCAGGCCCGCGCGCTTCATGCGGCGGTACATCGTCATGCGCGACAGTCCCAGTGTGCGCGCCACGGCGCTGACGTTCCACTGCGCGTCCCGCAGGGCCTGCTCGAGCGCGGGGTCGCATCGCTCAGCCGGCGCGGTGGCCTCGCCACCCGGGCCTGCGGATTCGGCCGGGCTGAGCCCCGGCGGCGCCGCCACGGTGCGCAGCTCCGGCAGGTCGTCGGGTCCGATCGGGCCCTGCGGGCACACGCTGGTGGCGTAGTCCAGCGCGTTGCGCAGTTCGCGCAGGTTGCCTGGCCAGCGGTGCGCCATCAGGCGCGCGCGGGCCTCGCGCGTCAACATGCGCCCGCCGAGCAGGCGGTCGATCATGGCCGACAGGTCGGTGCGCTCGCGCAGCGGAGGCAGTTGCACCAGCGCGCCGTTCAGGCGGTAGTACAGGTCGTCGCGGAAGCGGCCCTGGCGCACCAGGGCCTCGAGCGGCGCGTGGGTGGCGGCGATGACGCGGATGTTCACCGGCACGGCGCGCGTGGCGCCCACCGGCAGCACCTCGCGCTCTGACAGCACGCGCAGCAGCCGCGCCTGCAGCGCCAGCGGCATGTCGCCGATCTCGTCCAGGAACAGCGTGCCGCCGTCGGCCTCCTGCACCAGGCCGCGCTTGCCCTTGGCCGCCGCGCCCGAGAAGCTGCCCGCCAGGTGGCCGAAGAGCTCGCTCTCGATCAACGCCTCGGGGATGGCGGCGCAGTTCACAGCCACGAAGGGACGCGCGCGGCGCTCGCTGCTGGCGTGCACCGCCTTGGCGAAGACCTCCTTGCCCGTGCCGGTCTCGCCCGTGATCAGCAGGCTGATCGGGGCGTTGACCAGCCGCGCCACGCGCTCGACCTGGCGGTCCAGCCGCGCGTCGCCGGCCGACAGCGCGGCCATCGGCGCCGGCAGGCGCGGCGGCGCGGCGTTGTCTCGGGAGGCCACAGGCGGTGCCGGTGGCGGCGTGGCCGACAGGAACAGCACCTGCCGTCCGCCCGCGTGCATCACCGCGCGCTGGTCTGAGGGCTGGGCCTGGACGAAGCGCCCGACCTGCTCGAAGGACACGCCGAACAGGGCCTCGAAGCGGTCGCCGATCAGCGCCGGGCCCGCCTCGCGCCGCAGCGCCAGCTGCGCGGCGCGGTTGTGGCCCACCACGCGCCCGGCCGCATCCAGCGCCAGCAGGTACTCGGGCTGCACGTCCAGGAACTGCGGCGCGCGCGACAGCCGCAGCACCCAGTCGCGCCGGTGGCGGTGCAGGAAGGCGGCGTTCTCGATGTCCTGCGCGTAGCGCTTGACGAGCTGCAGCGCCAGGTGCTGGCTGTCCTTGGGTTGCGAAGAGCTGAGCTGCGAGATGTCGAGCACCGCGCGCAGCCGGCCGGCGCTGTCGAACACCGGCGCGCTGGTGCAGGTCAGCGGGATGTGGGTGGCGTCGAAGTGGTCGTCCAGGTGCACCGTCAGCGCCTGGCCGGTGCTGATGCAGGTGCCCACGCCGCAGGTGCCGGCGTGCTGCTCGCTCCAGTCGGCGCCCAGGTACAGCCCGGCCTTGCGCAGGCTGGGCTCGAAGACCAGGTCGCCCAGAAAGTCCAC
>CAZFVH010000226.1:0-4742 GCA_964522465.1 uncultured Rubrivivax sp.
CCTCGACGCACATCACGCCGTTGTAGCCCTCGAAGACGAAGTCCTCGGGGCGCAGCTCCTCGGCGTGGAAGTCCACCGTCTCGAGCACGTCGATGACGGTGGGCATCATCTTCTTGGTCAGGGTGAAGGTGCTGTCGTGCTTGGGGTCGCAGCCGATCTGCAGCACGCGCTTGCCGAGCTTGGAGAAGGCCACGCTCAGGTTGGACGAGGTCGTGCTCTTGCCGATCCCGCCCTTGCCGTAGACGGCGAAGACCTTGGCCGTGCCGATCTTCAGGGCCGGGTCCAGTTGGACCTGCACCGAGCCCTCCCCGTCGGGGCGTCCTCCGCGGCCGATGTGCCCGACAGGCACCGTGGTGACATTCATGCAGCACTCCTCTCCGTGACGCCTTCCAGGCGGTCCTCCAACTCGTCACCTGCTTCACGCAGGGCTTGCAGCGTGGCCTCGTCGGGCTGCCAGTACTGGCGCTCGAAGGCCTCGATCAGTCGGTTGGCCACGCGCGCCGAGGCGGTGGGGTTCAGCCGCGCCAGGCGATCGCGCATCTGCGCGTCCAGCATGAAGGTCTCGGTCAGCTGCTGGTAGACCCAGGGCTGGACCTGACCGGTCGTGGCCGACCAACCCATCGTGTTGGTGATATGCACCTCGATCTGGCGCACGCCCTCGTAGCCGTGCTCGAGCATGCCCTCGTACCACTTGGGGTTGAGCGTGCGGGTGCGCGTCTCGAGCGCGACCTGCTCGCGCAGCGAGCGAACGGTGCCCTCGCCGCGGGTCTGGTCGCCGATGTAGACCGGCGGCGGCGCGGCGGCGCGGCCGTCGGCGCCCGGGCCACGCGCGCGCTTGACGGCCTGGGTGATGCCGCCGAGCGTGTCGAAGTAGTTGTCCACCGTGGTCACGCCGAGCTCGACCGAATCGAGGTTCTGGTAGGTGAGCTGCACGTCGGCGAGCACGCTCTTGAGGAGCGCCGCCTGCTGCACCGGGCGGCCGCTGCGGCCGTAGGCGTGGCCCTTGCGGCGCGAGAAGGTTTCGGCGAGCTCGTCTTCGTCGTCCCAGCGGCCGCTCTCGATCAGGTTGTTGACGTTGGCGCCGTAGGCCCCTTCGGCGTTGCCGTAGACGCGCAGCGCCGCGACCTCCAGCGTGCAGCCGTGCGCCTGCTGGTAGGCCAAGGCGTGCTTGCGCACGTAGTTCTGCTCGGGCGGCTCGTCGGCGCTCGCGCACAGCCAGGCCGCCTCGGCCAGCACGCGGATTTGCAGCGGCATCAGGTCGCGGAAGATGCCCGACAGCGTGACGACGACGTCGATGCGCGGCCGGCCGAGCTGCGCCAGTGGCACCAGCGTCGCCCCGGCGACGCGGCCATAGCTGTCGAAGCGCGGCAGCGTGCCCATCAGCGCCAGGGCCTGCCCGATGGGCGCGCCCTCGTTCTTCAGGTTGTCGCTGCCCCACAGCACCAGCGCGATCGACTCCGGCAGCGGGTGGCCATCGGCCATGTGGCGGTCCAGCAGGCGCTGCGCCTGCTTGGCGCCGTCCTGCACCGCGTAGGCGCTGGGGATGCGGAAGGGGTCGAAGCCGTGCAGGTTGCGCCCGGTGGGCAGCACCGCGGGCGTGCGCAGGACGTCTCCGCCGGGTGCGGGTCGGATGTAGCGGCCGTCCAGGGCACGCAGCAGCGCGGGGACCTCGGTGTCCTGGGCGAGATGGCGGTCGCTCGCGGCGAGCTCGCGCAGCACCGACAGCAGCGTGTCGTCGCGCGGGGTGCCCCTCGATGCCAGTGCGCGTTCCGGCGTCGCGCCGGCCACCAGCGCCTCGATGGCGGCCCGGGATGGCGCCAGGCCGTGTCCCGCCTCGGCCATCGCCAACAGCAGGTCCACGCGCTCGGCCGGCGACGGCGCGCGTCCGGTGACATGCAGGCCGTGCGGGATCAACGTGTACTCGAGCTCCAGCACCTGGGACGTCAGGCGCGCGGCCTGCGCGTCGAGCTCGCCGGAGGTGGCGTCCCACAAGGGTTCGGCGGGTGCGAGTTCGAGCTGGGCGGCCTGTGACTGCAGCAGAGCGCCCAGCTCGCTGCGCTCGGGCGCGCCCGGTGCCAGGCCGCGCCAGCGGTCGAGGGTGGCCCGGAGGTCGACCAGCCCGCGATACAGACCGGCCTGCGCCACGGGTGGGGTCAGGTAGCTGACGAGCGTCGCATTGGCGCGGCGCTTGGCGATGGCGCCCTCGGAGGGGTTGTTGCCGGCGTACAAGTAGACGTTGGGCAGGTCCGCGATCAACCGGTCGGGCCAGCAGGCGCCTGACATGCCGCTTTGCTTGCCGGGCATGAACTCCAGCGCGCCGTGGGTGCCGAAGTGCAGCACCGCGTGGGCGCCGAAGTCCTCGCGCAGGTGGCGGTAGAAGGCCGAGAACGCATGCGTGGGGGCCAAGCCCTTCTCGAACAACAGGCGCATCGGGTCGCCCTCGTAGCCGAAGCCCGGCTGTACCGCAACCAGCACGTTGCCGAACTGACGGCCGAGGACGAAGATCGCGCGCCCGTTGCTGAGCTGCCGCCCGGGCGCCGGCCCCCACTGGGCCTCGATCTCGGACAGCCAGCGTTCGCGCCGGACGTGATCGGCCACCGGGATCAGTGCGTGCACATTGGCGTCGGCGCCGTGCTGTGCGGCGTTGCCGTGCAGCACTGACTCGCGCAGCGCGTCGACGCTGTCGGGCAGGTCCACGGCATAGCCTTGTGCCTTCATTGCCGACAGCGTGTGGAACACCGACTCGAAGACCGACAGGTAGGCGGCGGTACCGATGTTGCCGGCGTTGGGCGGGAAGTTGAAGACGACCAGCGCGACCTTGCGCTGCGCGCGCTCGGTGCGCCGCAGCGCGATCAGCCGGTCCACGCGGGCAGCCAGCGTCTGCGCGCGCTCCGGGCAGGCGCTCATGTCCTGCCGACCTGCGCCGGAGCCGCCGACACCGCGTGTGGGCGCGGTGGCGTCGTCGAAGGTGCAGTGCCGATCGCAGCCCTTGCAGGCCACGCCAGGTGTGCCGGGCCGACCGCCGAAGACCGTGGGAGCCGTCGCTCCGTCCAGCTCGGGGATGGCCACCATGATGGTGCTCTCCACCGGCAGCAGGCCGCGGTCCGAGGCGCCCCACTGGTCGAGGGTTTGGAACTCCACCGGGTGGGCGGCGATGTAGGGCACGTCCAGCCGCGACAGGATCTCCTCGGCGGCCTGCGCGTCGTTGTAGGCCGGGCCGCCGACCAGCGAGAAACCAGTCAGCGACACCACGGCATCCACGCAGACCTGGCCGCCCTGCAGGAAGTGGCGTTCGATCGCCGGGCGCGCGTCCAGGCCTGCGGCGAAGACCGGTCGCACCCGCAGTCCGCGCGCTTCCAGCGCTGCGATCACCCCGTCGTAGTGACGCGTGTTGCCCGCCAGCAGGTACGAGCGCAGCAGCAGCAGGCCGACCGTCCCGGTGCTGCCGCTACGCCGGGCGAGTTCGGGCTCTGGCAGCAAGGCCGCGTCCTCGGCCAAGCGTCCCGGCAGGCGAGGGTGGTACACCCCGATGTCGGGGTATTCCACTGGCGGCCCGACCTTGAGCAGACCACGCACCGCCCGGCGCGGGCCGTCGGCATAGCGATCGACGGCGAAGCGCACCATGTTGAGCACGTTCTCGTCCGATCCGCACAACCAGTACTGCATGGTCAGGAACCAGGCCCGCAGATCCTGCGCCGTACCGGGGATGAAGCGCAGCATCTGGGGCAGGCGACGCAGCATCTTCATCTGCGCCGCGCCACCCGTGGCGGGCTTGCCCCCGTCTTCCTTGCTCTTGCCGCGCAGGCGCTTGAGCAGCGCCATCGGCCCGCTGGCCGGACGGGACATGTCCAGGCCGCCGGCGCGCGTGAGCTTGACGACTTCGCTGGCCGAAGCGATGCACAGCATTGCATCGCACTGCGCACGCCGCGCCTGCAGCGCGTCGAGGACGGGCAGGAAATGCTCCTCCAGGAAGAGCATGCCGATGATGAGGATGTCGGCGCGCTCGATGTCGGCGCGGCAGCGGTCGGTGGCCTGCGGGTCCGCGGCGAATTCCGAAGCGGCATGCAGGGACAGGGTCAGCCCGGGCAGTTCGGTGGCCAGGCGCGCACGCGCGCGGTCCAGCGGCCCGGCCAGGTGGGTGTCCATCGTGACGATGGTCACCCGCACCGGTATCGGCATGGGGGTTCCCTGCGCGGCGCTGGCCGAGCGGCTGCCGCCGGGCAGGAAGCCCAGGCCGAAATCAGCGACCGAAGTGCGCCTTTGCGTCATACAGGGTCTCGACGGTGATGAGAGGCACGCCACGGTCTGTGGCGTAGCGTTCGGTGTTGCGGCGCGCCTTGCCACGCACGAAGAAGGGGATCTTCTGCAACTCCTTCTGGGCGTCGGCCGACCACACCGCGACCGCCGGTGCGGCTGCCCCAGAGCCCTGGGCCGAGACGTGGGCCACCGGAGTGGATCCCGCCGTGGCCGCGGCGACAGCGCTCGGGTGTGATTGGGCGCTGACGGCCGGTGCCGGCGCGCCTGCGGTCGTGGTGTCGACGGTCAGCGCCTGCCCTGCGTCGGAGGTGGCCGGTGCCGCGGTCGCCTGGCGTGCGGCTTGCGGCGCCGCGTCGGTGTCGTCCGGCCCCCTGGCGTGGGCCGGGGAAGGCGCCGCCGAGGCGTGCGACAGGTGAGATGCCGAGGCGCCGTCGTGGAACTCGAAGTCCTCGCGGAACATCGTCAGCAGGTGCTCCTCCAGGCCC
>CAZFVH010000227.1:0-4740 GCA_964522465.1 uncultured Rubrivivax sp.
AGCTCGGCCGTCCAGTACGGGTTGGCGTGCGAGTGCACCGTGCCCTTGGGACGGCCGGTGGAGCCCGAGGAGTAGAGCCAGAAGGCCGGGTCGTCCGCGCCGGTGGCGGCGGCGCGCTGGGCCGGCTCGTGCGCCTGCAGGAAAGCCTCGAACTCGACCTCGGCCGGGTGCAGCGGCGCCTGCGGGCGCGAGACCACGACCTTGCGCACCTCGTGATCGCAGCGCGTCATCGCCGCCGTCAGCGTCGGCAGCAGCGCCCCGGACACCAGCACCGCCTGGGCGCGTGAGTTCTCGAGCATGTAGGCGTAATCGTCGGCGGTCAGCAGGGTGTTCACGGCCACCGGCACGAGCCCGCCGTGCATCGCACCCAGAAAGCTCACCGGCCAGTCATTGCTGTCCTGCATCAGCAGCAACACGCGCTCCTCGCGCCGGATACCGAGCGCGCGCAGCGCGGCCGACAGGCGGCGCACGCGCTCGGCCAGCGCGCCGTAGGTGAGCGTGCCCCCGTCATCGACGAAGGCCGCCTTGTCGGTGCGGCCGGCGTTGAGCTCCATCAGGTGCTGGGCGAAATTGAAGCGCGTCGGCAGGCTGGCGAGCTCGGGCAGGGGTGACGTGGCGTTCATGGCTTGTCTCCTGTGGGGGTATGACCTTCGAGGGGGGGCGACTGCCGTCCGGGGCGGCAGGGCCGCCCCGGACGCGTCGGCCTCCTCCTCACTTTGTGAACTGGATCTGCCCCTGGGGCAGCAGATAGAGGACGAGTGCCCGACCCTGCCGGACGGTGGGACGGTGCGCACTGGCGGGTGGATACACCACCCAGCCAGCCGGCCGTCCGTCGAAGGTGGCGCCGTCTTCCTGCGGCATGACGAGGTCGATCTCGCCCAGTGGGTGCGTGTGGTGTGGCCCGGCGATGTCGGCCATGTCGACGACGTCGACCGAGAAGCCGTGCAGGTCGTCAGCGGGCTTGAAGATGCGGCCATAGCGGATGCCACCACCTTCCCGGTCGCACAGCCAGCCTTCGGCAACGCCCGTCTCGCACGACGCTTTCAGAGCGGTGTAGGTGGTGCTGCCGACGCCGTGGTGGGCGTTCAGCCAGGCGTCGAGCGTGTTGTCCACCGGACGGCCGGCGATCTCGGCCGTCAGCGAGGCGATCTGCTGGCGGAAGTCGGAAGGGGTCATCGTGGGTCTCCTGCGGGGCGAGGTGGGCATCCTTGTGAGACAGGCTTGCCCGATCGGCGAAGATGCAGTATTGTGCAGACCTGAACTTTAGAACCGATCGGACATCGTGTCAAGCACTATATTGCATAAATCAGGGATCACCCTGAGATCTGGATTGCCAGTTGCGGCTGGCTCGTCGCCGCTTTCTGCCGCTGGCCCCGCGGCACCTGCGGCGCCAGCGCCCGACCGGGCCGCGGCCGAGGGTGTGGCCGGGCCCACCGCGCCGACCGAACCGCAGGCCGACGGCAAGAACGCCTTCCTGACCGCGTTGGGCGAGCGGGTGCGTGCGCTGCGCGCGCGGCGGGGGATGACGCGCAAGGCGCTGGCGCACGCCGCCGCGATCTCCGAGCGCCACCTCGCGAACCTCGAGTACGGCGTGGGCAACGCCTCCATCCTCATCCTCGTGCAGGTGTCTCAGGCGCTTCAGTGTTCGCTGGCGGAACTGCTCGGGGACCCGACCACCGCGTCGCCCGAATGGCTGATGCTGCGGGAACTGCTGATGGGTCGGGACGAGTCCACGCTACGCCGGGTGCGCATGGCGGTTGGTGATCTGCTGCATGGTTCTGCGGGCGCGGGGCCGGCACGGCGCAGCCAGCGCATCGCGCTGATCGGTCTGCGGGGGGCGGGCAAATCCACCCTCGGCCGCATGCTCGCCGAGGCCCTGGCTTATCCCTTCGTGGAACTCAGCAGCGAGATCGAGAAGTTCGCCGGCTGCAGCGTGGCCGAGATCCAGGCGCTGTATGGCCAGAACGCCTATCGGCGCTACGAACGGCGCGCCCTGGAGGAGGCCATCCAGATCTATCCCGAGGCCGTGATCGCCACGCCGGGTGGCCTGGTGTCCGACCCGGCCACCTTCAACGAACTGCTGTCCCACTGCACCACGGTATGGCTCAAGGCCCGCGCCGAGGACCACATGAGCCGGGTCATCGCCCAGGGCGACATGCGTCCGATGGCCGCCAGCCGCGAGGCCATGGACGACCTGCGCAGCATCCTGGCCGGGCGCACCGCCTTCTATTCGAAGGCGGACATCCATGTCGACACGAGCACGCAGCCGCTGGCCGAGACCTTCGAGTTGCTCCAGGCACGGGTGCTGGACTGGGTCGCCCCGACCGCAGCACGGGCCGCTTGAGTGCGTGAATGCAGCAAAGTGCAGGTGAGACGATCATGAGAAAAAAAATGCATTAAGGTGCTTGACGGCCCGCGAAAAGATGCACTATGATGCTTATCATCGATGTGCAGCAGATGCAGTCGAGTTCCGAATACCCCGATCGTCCATCCACCGCCTGCTTCAGGAGACAGCCATGAGCACCGCCCCCCGCGTCGACTACCAGACCCACCCCAGCCAGTACCGCCACTGGAAGCTCAGCTTCGACGGCCCCGTGGCCACCCTGAAGGCCGACTTCGACGAGAACGGCGGCCTGCGCCCCGGCTACAAGCTCAAGCTCAACAGCTACGACCTTGGCGTGGACATCGAGCTCAATGACGCCATCAACCGCATCCGCTTCGAGCACCCCGAGGTGCGCACCGTGGTGCTGACCAGCGCCAAGGACAAGGTCTTCTGCTCCGGCGCCAACATCTTCATGCTGGGTGTCTCGAGCCACGCGTGGAAGGTGAACTTCTGCAAGTTCACGAACGAGACCCGCAACGGCCTGGAAGATTCCTCCAAGTACAGTGGCCTGAAGTTCCTGGCGGCCGTGAACGGCGCCTGTGCCGGTGGCGGCTACGAAGTGGCCCTGGCCTGTGACGAGATCCTGCTGGTGGACGACCGCTCGAGCGCGGTGAGCCTGCCCGAGGTGCCGCTGCTGGGCGTGCTGCCCGGCACCGGCGGTCTGACCCGCGTGACCGACAAGCGCAGGGTGCGCCATGACCTGGCCGACCTGTTCTGCACCAGCGTGGAAGGCGTGCGCGGCCAGAAGGCCAAGGACTGGCGCCTGGTGGACGACATCGCCAAGCCGGCTGTCTTCGCCGCCAAGGTGCAGGAGCGCGCCCTGGCCCTGGCTGCCGGCAGCGACCGCCCGGCCGACGGCAAGGGCGTGGCCCTGACGCCGATCCAGCGCACGATCGAGGCCGACCGTCTGGTCTACCCGAACGTCGTCGTCGAGATCGACCGCGCCCGGCGCGTGGCCACCTTCACGGTCAAGGCCCCCACCGGCGCCCAGCCCACCGACATTGCCGGCATCGAGGCCGCGGGCGCGTCCTGGTATGCCCTGGCCATGGCCCGCGAGCTGGAGGACGCCATCCTGTCCATGCGCACGAACGAGCTGGACATCGGCACCTGGCTGATCAAGACCGAAGGCGACGCCGCTGCCGTGCTGACCCTGGATGCCCTGCTGATGGCGAACAAGGACCACTGGTTCGTCCGCGAGACCATCGGCCTGCTGCGCCGCACCTTCAGCCGCCTGGACGTCTCCTCGCGCAGCCTGTTCGCGCTGGTCGACGAAGACACCTGCTTCGCGGGCAGCTTCCTGGAACTGGCGCTGGCCTGCGACCGCATCTACCACCTGGCCCTGCCGGACAGCGACAAGCCGCCTGTCATCACCGTCGGTGATGTCAACTTCGGCCTCTACCCCATGGCCACCGGCCAGAGCCGCCTGCAGCGCCGCTTCTACGAAGAGGCGCCCGCGCTGGAAGCCGTGCGCGCCAAGGCGGGCCAGGCGCTGGACGCCGACGCCGCCTTTGCCCTGGGCCTGGCCACCAGCAACCCGGACGACATCGACTGGGCTGACGAGACCCGTATCGCCATCGAAGAGCGCGTGGCCATGAGCCCTGACGCCCTGACCGGCATGGAAGCCAACCTGCGCTTCAACGGCAAGGAAAACATGTTCACCCGCATCTTCGGCCGCCTCACCGCCTGGCAGAACTGGATCTTCCAGCGCCCCAACGCCGTGGGCGAGAAGGGCGCGCTCAAGGTCTACGGCAAGGGCGACAAGGCCGCGTTCGACTGGAATCGCGTCTGACCCTCAGGTTCACCTAGCCCAAACCCGCCTTGGCCCTTCACCGTTCGGGCTGAGCTTGTCGAAGCCCTTCGACCCGCTCAGGGCGAACGGAGCCGGGGATCTCGGCGGCAACCCGCATCGCAATTCACCCAGGAGAGAGTCATGTCCAGCATCAACTACAGCGAGAAGATCCCCAACAACGTCAACCTCAGCGAGGACCGCACGCTGCAGCGCGCGCTCGAGAGCTGGCAGCCTGATTTCATCAACTGGTGGGACGACATGGGCCCCGAGGGCACCACGGACGCCAGCGTCTACCTGCGCACCGCCGTCAGCGTGGACCCGCAGGGCTGGGCCCAGTTCGGCCACGTCAAGATGCGTGACTACCGCTGGGGCATCTTCCTGAATCCCGGCGAGGCCGATCGCAAGATCCACTTCGGCGACCACCTGGGCGAGAAGGCCTGGAACGACGTGCCCGGCGAGTACCGCGCCAACCTGCGCCGCATCATCGTCACGCAGGGCGACACCGAGCCGGCGTCGGTGGAGCAGCAGCGCCACCTGGGCCTGACCGCGCCCAGCATGTACGACCTGC
>CAZFVH010000228.1:0-2086 GCA_964522465.1 uncultured Rubrivivax sp.
CCAGCGGTGCTGACCTTCGCCGTCGACCACCTGGTGCAGCGCAAGCAGATGGCCACGCTGGGCGCGCGCGCCGTGCCGTTGAAGCCGCGGCCGTCGCGGGTGTTCGACGGCGCGATGACGGCCTACTGCGTGTTCGTCGCCGCGCTGATGCTGGCCATCCTGGGCATGACGGTGTTCGCTTCCTTCGCGAGCTTCTGGCCCTACAACCTCGCGCCCAGCCTGCGGCACTACGAGATGGGGTTGTTCGACGCGGAGTTCGGCGAGGGCTTCGTCAACAGCCTGCGCATGGCGGCCGGAACGGCCGTCTTCGGCACGGCACTGGTCTTCATCGGCGCCTACCTGACGGAGAAGACGCCGGCACCCGCGCCTCTGCGCACCGGCGTGCGCCTGCTGGCGATGCTGCCGATGGCGGTGCCCGGGCTGGTGCTGGGCCTGGGGTACATCTTCTTCTTCAACGAGCCGTCCAATCCGCTGAACCCGCTGTACCAGACGATGACGATGCTCACGCTGTGCACCATCGTCCACTTCTACACCACCGGGCACCTGACGGCGGTGACGGCGCTGAAGGCGCTGGACAGCGAGTTCGAGGCCGTGGCCGCATCGATGAAGGTGCCCTTCTGGACCACGCTGCGCCGCGTGACGCTGCCGCTGTGCACGCCCACGCTGATCGACATCGCGCGCTACTTCTTCGTCAACGCGATGACGACGATCTCGGCCGTGGTCTTCCTGTACTCGCCTGACACCAAGGTCGCCTCGATCGCCATCCTCAACCTTGACGAGGCGGGCGAGATCGGTGCGGCCGCGGCCTGCGCCACGATGATCGTCGCCGCCTCGGCCGTGGCCACCACGGCGTTCTGGTTGCTGGCGCGGCTGGTCGAGCGCCGCACGCAGGCTTGGAAGCGCGGGACCTGACCGCGGGCGCCCCGACCATCCCGTCTGCACGCCTGCCCGCATGCGCTGCCCGCCCGGCCCTCTTCCCGACACACCCTCTCGCCACGCCTCGCCTCCATCCCAGGCCTGACGCGCGCACCTCTTCCCCACCCTGCCCTGACCGCCCGCCCATGGACCGCGACCGCATCCTCCTGACCCCCGGCCCGCTGACGACCACGCTGCGCACCAAGTTGGCGATGCTCAAGGACTGGGGCTCCTGGGACGCCGACTTCAATGCCATCACCGCGCACGTGCGCGAGCGCCTGCTGGCCGTCGTCCACGGGCAGGACAGCCATGTCGTGGTGCCCTTGCAGGGCAGCGGCACCTTCAGCGTCGAGGCCGCCGTGGCCACCGTGGTGCCGCGCGACGGCCACGTGCTCGTGCCCGACAACGGCGCCTACTGCAAGCGCGCGGCCAAGCTGTCGCAGATGATGGGCCGACGCGTCACCGTAATGCCGGTGCCCGAGGACCGCCCGGTGGACCCGGCCGAGGTCGATGCCCGCCTGGCCGCCGACCCGACCATCACCCACGTGATCCTGATCCACTGCGAGACCGGCACCGGGGTCGAGAACCCGCTGGCCGCGGTGGCCGCGGTGTGCGAGCGGCACGGCCGCGGCCTGATCGTCGACGCGATGAGCAGCTTCGCCGCGCTGCCGATCGACGCCCGCAGCACCCGCTTCGACGCGCTCATCGCCGCCAGCGGCAAGTGCCTCGAGGGCGTGCCCGGCATGGGCTTCGTCTTCATCCGCAAAGCGGTGCTCGAGGCCTGCGCCGGCAACAGCCAGAGCCTCGCAATGGACCTGCACGACCAGCACGCCTACATGGGCAAGACCGGGCAGTGGCGCTTCACGCCGCCCACCCACGTGGTGGCCGCGCTGGCCGAGGCCGTCGCCCAGTTCGACGAGGAAGGCGGGCAGCCGGCGCGCCTGGCGCGCTACACGGGCAACTACCGCGCGCTGACCGAGGGCATGGCCGCGCTCGGCTTCCGCCCCTTCCTCGCGCCACAGGTGCAGGCACCGATCATCGTCACCTTCCATGCGCCCGCCCACCCGGCCTACGACTTCAAGCGCTTCTACGAAGGTGCCAAGGCGCGCGGCTTCGTCCTCTACCCCGGCAAGCTCACGCAGGTGGAGACCTTCCGCGTCGGCTGCATCGG
>CAZFVH010000228.1:2186-4738 GCA_964522465.1 uncultured Rubrivivax sp.
GGCGCCGGCAAGGTCAAGGTCGCGGTCAGCGACATCGACGGCATCCTGCGCGGCAAGTATCTGCACCGCGACAAGTTCTTTGGTGCGGCCGAGAGCGGTTTCGGGTTCTGCGACGTGGTCTTCGGCTGGGACGCGCACGACGTCTGCTACGACAACACGCAGGTCACCGGCTGGCAGCACGGCTTCCCCGACGCGCTGGCGCGGCTGGACCTGGGCACCGCGCGCCACGTGCCCTGGGACGGCGGCGTGCCCTTCTTTCTGGGCGAGTTCGTCAATGCCGACGGCAGCCCCTACCCGGTGTGCCCGCGCCAGGTGCTCAAGCGCGTGCTCGCGCGCGCCGCGAAGCTGGGCGTCGAGCCGATGGCAGGCATGGAGTTCGAGTGGTTCAACTTCGCCGAGACGCCGCAGAGCTGGGCGGCCAAGCGCGGCGTCGGCCCGGAATCGATCACGCCGGGGATGTTCGGCTATTCGCTGCTGCGCATGGCCGACCAGCGCGGCTTCTTCAACGCGCTGATGGACGAGATGGGCGCCTTTGGCGTGCCGATCGAGGGCCTGCACACCGAGACCGGGCCCGGCGTTTATGAGGCGGCCATCGCCTTCTCGGACGCGCTCGAGTCGGCCGACCGCGCGATCCTGTTCAAGACTGGCGCCAAGGAGATCGGCAAGCGCTACGGCGTGATGCCGAGTTTCATGGCCAAGTGGTCGCAGGCGCTGCCGGGCTGCTCGGGCCACATCCACCAGAGCCTGTCGGACGGCAAGAAGAACCTGTTCTTCGACGCCCGGGGCCGGCACGCGATGAGCCCGCTGTTCGAGAGCTATCTTGCCGGCCAGGTGGCCTGCCTGATGGAGTTCGCGCCGATGTTCTGGCCCACCATCAACAGCTACAAGCGCCTGGTCGACGGTTTCTGGGCGCCGGTGAAGCCGACCTGGGGCGTGGACAACCGCACCGCGAGCTTCCGCGTGATCGCCGGCAGCCCCAAGAGCACGCGCCTGGAGACGCGCTGCCCGGGCGCCGACGTCAACCCCTACCTGGCGATGGCCGCCGTCATCGCCGCCGGGCTGCACGGGGTGGAGAAGGGCCTGAAGCTCACCGCGCCGCCGATCACCGGCACCAACCAGGGGGCCGACCACATCCCGCGCGCGCCGCGCTCGCTGATCGAGACCACGCGCATCTTCCAGCGCAGCGAGATCGCGCGCGACTGGCTGGGCGACACCTTCGTCGACCACTACGCCGCCACGCGCGAGTGGGAGCACCGCCAATGGCAGGACGCGGTGACGGACTGGGAGCTGAAGCGCTACTTCGAGATCATCTGAGAGGCCGAGAAAACCTAATTGTCGGGTCCCAGATGATTGGTCTTCGCCAGCAACGTTAGAGTCGGCTTCGTCCACCAGCGTACGAGCGAATCGAACCAGCGCCCCTGCGGGCCGGGATTGCAGCGACTGACGCGACTTGGTACGGCTGGCCAAGGCTTCACGCGTCCGCTGCGATGCGCCTGACCGCCTCAGCCGCGTCGACGATGTCGATGCCCTGGTGGCTGCCCAGCGGCAGCAGATGCTTGCGATCCCCCGAGACGATCAGATCGGCGTGCGCTGCTACAGCGGCGGCAATGACCTGATCGTCATCGACATCGCCGGCCACCACGCGCGGCACGCTGGCTGGCTCGACCAGTTCTATGGCCTCGATGTAGTCCGCCAGTACCTCACGTGCTGATCGGCCGATCAGAGCGAGCCGCCCCGTGATCGACGGCCTTGTCATCACGTCGGTGAGCTCATCCAGCAGTGCCGCGCTGGTGTAGACCCGGATGCTCGATCGCTGGCCAATGGCGGTCAACAAGTGATGCGGGGTGCCGCGCCACAGCAGCGCCGACAGCACCACGTTGGTGTCAAGAACGATCCGCACTGGATCCCTTGCTGATGGAGGCTGCCTGACGCGCGCGGCGTTCCGCCCGCGCCGCGTCGATCTCGGCGTCGATCTCGGCCTCGCCCATCGGGGTGGCGCCTGCGGCTTCGAGGGCCGGCGCGATGGCCATCAGGCGATCGAACGCGCCCCGCTTCCTGGCCTTGGCGGTCAGGAACTCGACGAAGTCTTCCACCTCGGCCACCTGCTGCGGCGACAGCGCTCGGATCTTCGACATCAGGGTCTGTTCGACGTTTGCATCCATCGCTGCTCTCCGGGTGCTCGATGCGCCAGCGCCTTTCGCTGCTTCTTGGCCGGGACGGCGTTGAGTCGCGCCATGACGAAGTGTTCACCCATTTTCCATCCACGCCACGAATCCTCACCGGGTCGAAGGCCCGGGTGCTGCAAGGATCGCAAAGCAATTGTGTGGGCGCAGGCATGAAGCTCGCGCTGCGGCTGTTGCGGGCGGGGTGAGATTCAGTGCGCCGGGGGAGCTGAGCGTGCAGGTGCCGCAGGCTGCGGACCTGAAGACGCAGATTGCCGCGCTGTCGGCGCAGCCCGGCATGGGCTACCTCAACGAGTTGGCCGGGCGCAGCGACGTGAACTGGCAGCCGGTGACGCTGGCGCACGAGAGCTGGGACCACACCAAGGAGGG
>CAZFVH010000229.1:0-4734 GCA_964522465.1 uncultured Rubrivivax sp.
GAGATCGAGGCCGCCCAGTTCCGGGCCGCCCCTCCCTACCTGCAGACGTTGCTTGATGTCCCGCAGCCGGTAATCGCCCGCCTCTTCGGGGAGCAGCCCCTGTTCACGGGCGGACTGCTCACAGGCATTCACCAGACGAGTGACGTGCTCGCGTACCTCGAACGGCAGGCCCCTGCACCCACCGCCTAACAACCCTCCCAACCAAGCGGAGGGAATGGTTCCCGCCGCTAAATACAAGGTACGAATACAATGACGAACTCTCCCATGCCCGCCGCCGAAACCACCGCCACCGCCAAGCCGCTGGACCCTTTCGACCCGCGTAACTTCGCCGTCGATGCAGGCACCCTGCGTGCAATGCAGAGCGAGACGGGCATCACGCCGGTCCTGACAGGCATTAAGGTCACCAAGCCCGGCAAGCAGACCTTTGTACGCGTGAAGCCGGGCCACGCTGACATGGCACAAGCGGCGATCCACGAGAACGAAGCCACGGGCCGACCCTATCTGGTGATGCCGAACATTGCGGCGAAGATGGAGAAAAGCTTTGCCCAGACCCGCACCCTGCGTCCTGCCGTGACCCGTCAGGGCACCGTGTTCATCTGGGCCATCCCCACCCTCGACCCCGATGCCAAGTCGCACTCTACGTGGCACCAGAGCCACATCGAGGTGGCAAGGGTTGCCGAGACGAAGTGGGTCCGCATGTCCGCCGACCGCGAGAGCGAACGCTATAATTACGCGGTGGCAGAATTCGCCGCCGAGCCGATCTGGCCGGACATGTCGTTCCGCGATCTTCTGGAACTCGCCTTCGGTAAGGATGGCGTCATCAGCGACGTGTCGCACCCGGTCTACCGCGCCCTCGCCGGTCTCGAATGACCAGCGGCATGAACCCTACCCCCGACAACCATGGTCATGGCGGCGATGCTGCCGTGACCTTCACCCGCCGGGTGCTTGGCCACTACAAGCATGCTTGGTGCATAGACTTCGAGTATGAGGCTCAACACCATGTGATCCCTAAGCCGGTGGTGATGGTAGCCCGCGATGTTCTGTCTGGCCGCGTCATTCGGCTCGGCCCCGATTTCCTGGCAAACTGCCCCTTCGCCTGCGATGGCACAGAGATTTTCATCGCCTTCTATGCTGTGGCGGAAGGATCATGCTTTCAGGCGTTGGGCTGGCCCATGCCGCCGCACTGGTTGGACCTGTGGGTAGAGGCGAAGCGGCTCCGCAATGGGCAGGTAGACCAGCGGAGCGGCCTGCTCGAAGTGATGGGCCGCTATGGCCTCGCAATGCGTGACAGCGTGCACAAGAAGGCCATGCAGGAGCTGGTGGGGGGCGAACACTGGAGCCAGACCGACCTGCCCGCGATACTCGACTATTGCGAGGCCGACGTTGATGACACGGCGGCCCTCCTCCACCGAATGCTGCCGGAGATATTGACGGAGGCCCCGCAGGCTGACGCTGCGATGGCCCTTGCACAAGCGATCATCCGGGGCACGTTCATGGCAGAGAACGCCCGCATGGAGAGGGCGGGACTTCCCGTGGACGTCCCCGCCTGGGAACTCGTGCGAGAGCGTTGGCCTGCGATACGGTCGACGCTGATCACGACCGTCGACGCCAGCTATGGCGTTTTCAACGGCGACAGCTTCAACTCGGCGCTGTTCGCCGATTTCCTGCGGCGGGAGCGTATCCCGTGGCCGCGTCTTCCTTCGGGTGCGTTGGCGATGGATGACGATACTTTCCGCTCGCGGGCCAAGGCCGAGCCGCGTGTGGCCGACCTGCGTGAACTTCGCGTGTCGCTCTCCCAGATGCGCAGCAACAGCATCATCGTGGACAGCGATGGCCGTACCCGAACCAGCTTGCGGCCCTTCACCTCAAAGACGGGGCGCTCGCAGCCCAGCACCAGCGCCTACCTGTTCGGCTCTGCGAAGTGGGTGCGGTCGTTTTTACGTGCCCCCGAGGGCCATGTGTTCGCCTACTTGGACTTCTCCTCGGAGGAGTTGGCTATCGGGGCCTACCTGTCAGGGGATGCGAACCTCGCTGAGGCTTACGCTGGCGGCGACCCTTATATCGGCTTCGCCATTCAGGCGGGGCTGGCCCCCAAGGGTGCGACCAAGAAGAGCCACCCGACCGAGCGTGCCGCCTGCAAGACGTTGGTGTTGGGCGTTGGTTATGGCATGTCCGCCGTCAGCATGAGCGACCAGTCCGGCGTTGACCTAGCGACCTGCACCGAGCTGCTTCAGCGGCACAAGGAAACGTACCGCCAGTATTGGCAGTTCGTGCAGACCTACCGCGACAGGATTGCCGGCGGGCAGGCCGCCTACACCCCGCTTGGTTGGCGTATCCAGCTCGGCATTGGTGCGGAAGTTAACGACCGCTCCGCCGGGAATTGGCCGGCGCAGTCCACGGGCAGCGATGTACTCAGGCTCTCGGTGCTGTTCTGCATCCAAGCTGGAGTTGTCCCCATCGCCACCGTCCACGACGCCCTGTGCTTCTGCGTTCCCGCCGGTCAGGCGGACGAGCTGCTCGCCACCGCAAAGCACCAGATGGAGCGTGCGGCGATGGCAGCCACAGGCGGGCCTATCCGCGTAGACGTCACGCGGTACGACGCAAGCGAAGTTTACCGGGATGAGGTCGGCTTTGAGTTCTACAATAAGGTGATGGAGTTGGCCCATGCGGCTTGAGGGATTTACGCCGCCGCCCGGTCACATGCCGGTTGCGGTCTCGATGGAGGTAGACCCGGTCACGGGCGAGCTGGTGAAGGTCACGGCGATGGTCGCGGGGCCGTATGTCGGCGGGGCTGGCGGTGGCATGGCTGGCAGGGACGTCGCCGTACGCGCCCGCGACCCCGGTTATGGCTTCTTCAGCATCGAGGCGGAGGCTGCTTGGATGTTGCGGATGTACTGCGGCACCAGCACCGCCGCCATGATGCTGATCTTCGAGGCCGCCAGAAGAAAGCGGATGGATATGGGACCTCTGGCACTGACCTACGCCACCCAAGCAAAACTCGGCCTATCCCGGCAGGAGGTGCGCTCGGCACTCCTGATCTTGGAGGACATTCAGGCCTCCCTCGGATGGCTCCGCGTTATCCGCGAAGGGAAGAGGGCAGCCCACATCGAGGCCACGGACCTTGTCCTGCAGAACCTCTGGCATGTTGGCAAGCCCAAGGCACGGAGGAGCTGAGGGCTGGTCGATCAGATATAATCAATAGCGTTCCCGAGGACCACAAGTGACTCATCGATGCTGATTGAAACACAGGTAGTCCGTTCAAAGTCCGAGTTGCTGAAGGAGCTACAGGGGGTCCCTGTCACCAAGGCCGTCATCTATCGCAATGTGGATCGCAAGGCTTGGGAGCAGATCGCGAGGGACAATCAGGGGGCGAAGATCGTCGTTGTTCCGCAACAATAGCGTGAAAATAAACCATCGACTAGCATTGAATCAATCACTAATATCTCCTTCCATCAACCACCCGCTGCTGAGGAGAAGACAGTGTCTAAGCCATACCGCAAATTGATTAGCCTTATCGCAGCTGCCGCAATGGCGCTTTCCGTCACGTCTGCAAACGCCTGCACGTCATTTTTGCTGAAGGCTGAGAATGGCGACTTCGTCTATGGTCGCACCCTTGAGTTCGCACTCAAGCTTAACTCACAGATCATAGTCATGCCACGCGGTTTCGAGAACCAAGGCGTTGGGCCTGACGGCAAGGCAGGCAGCGGTCTGATCTACAAGGCCAAGTATGCCGCCACTGGTACAAATGCGCTGGGTCTGCCGGTGGTGATCGATGGCATCAATGAGAAGGGCCTCGCCGCTGGGATGTTTTTCTTCCCTAATCTCGCCAAGTTCCAAGACGTGGAACCCGCTGAAGCGACCAAGTCGATAGCGTCATACGAGCTCGTCAACTACATCCTCACCCAGTTCGCTACGATCGACGAAGTGAAGGCAGGAATCCAAAAGATTAAGGTGAGCAACGCCGAGCTCGCCGTCTTCAATGGACCTGCACCAGTCCACTACTCGGTCCACGATGCGGCTGGCAACACCATTGCAATCGAATATGTAAATGGTCAGTTGCAAGTCACCGATAATCCCACCAGCGTGATGACGAACGCTCCAACTATTCAGTGGCACCTCGACAGCCTGTCGATGTTCGCCACCTCGACCGCCGCGCCCGTGCCGCCCTTGGTCATCAATGGCAAGATCTTCCCGCAGTGGTCAACGGGTGGTGGACAAGTTGCGCAGCCGGGTGACTACTCATCGCAATCGCGCTTCATACGCGCTGCGTTCCTCGTTGCTTCTGCACCAAAGTTCAAGGATGCAGCAGAAGGCATGCCGCTGGTGTTCCACCTCATGAACCAGTTCGATATCCCGCCAGGAGCCATTCAAACGACCGCAGCCGGCTCTGCGGGTGGCGGCGTTGCAGGTTACGAGATCACTGAATGGACTTCGAGCGCCGACCTCAATAACGGCATCTACCAGATCAGGACCTACGAGAATCCAGCCATTCGCCAAGTTTCCTTGAAATCCCTGGACCTCGATGCCAAGGAGATCCGCTACATTCCACTTGATCAACCCGCCGTGGTCACCGATCTCTCGAAGTAGTCACGCCAAGGCGGCCTCCTGCGTCCTCGCAGGGGGCTACCCCCTTGCCGCCCCGGCCCCGCTCCACTAATCTGCCAACCATCGCGGGCGTCGTTCAGTGGTAGAACGGCAGCTTCCCAAGCTGCATATCGTTTGTTTGCCTCGTTC
>CAZFVH010000230.1:0-4700 GCA_964522465.1 uncultured Rubrivivax sp.
TGCCGCTGGAGTGAACCGATGCCCACCAACCTGACCCTGAAGGGCGTCCCCGACGAGGTGTACGAGCGCCTCAAGGCATCGGCGGGCATCAACCACCGCAGCCTGAACAGCGAGATCATCGCCCGATTGGAAGCGCAGGTGCTGCCGCGCCGGTCTGCAGCCGAACAACTGGCTGCCATCCGGGCGGCCCGGTCGCGTTTGGCCACGACCGCTTTCGACCACGATGCCGTCGACCGAGCCAAGCGCGAGGGGCGGGCGTGATCGTCGTCGACGTCAACGTCCTGGCCTACCTCCTCATTCCCGGCAAGCACACCGAGGCCGCGGAGCGCCTGTTCCAGGAAGACCCGGCCTGGGTCGTGCCGAGGCTCTGGCGCAGTGAACTGCGCAACATCCTGGCCACCTACATGCGCGCTGGGCAGATGGACCGGGCCGAGGCGATGCTGATCTTCCAGCGGGCCGCGGAACTGGTGGGCAGCGAAGAGTACGAGGTGGAGACGGCCGACGTGCTGCGAGCCAGTGAGCAGGGCAAGTGCTCGGCCTATGACGGCGAGTACCTTGCGCTTGCGGAATTCTTGGATCTGGTCCTGGTGACCGCCGATGCCAAGTTGGTCAGGGCGTTCCCTGGGCGCGCGCGATCACTGTCTGATCACTGAATTCCTGCGATGAGGCTTCTTCCGACACCGAGACGCTGATTGCATGTCAGCTCACGAGGGCAAGCACACGGATAGACGGAGGGGCGAAGAAGTGTCCACGTGTTCAATACCCATGGCCCGCCATGCGGATCGAAAAGGATGGAGATGACTGAAGACACCTATGCGCGCTACCCCAGCCTGGCTGGCCGGGTGGTGCTGGTCACTGGCGGCGCCTCGGGCATCGGGGCGGAGATGGTGGCGCAGTTCGCGGCGCAGGGCGCGAAGGTCGGCTTCCTCGACGTGGACGAGGCCGCCGGGCAAGCGGTGGCGCAGTCCAGCGGGGCGATGTTCGTGGCCTGCGACCTGCGCGACGTGCCGGCGCTGCGCCGGGCGGTGGAAGCGGTGGCGCAGGCGCTCGGGCCGGTGCAGGTGCTGGTGAACAACGCCGCGCGCGACGACCGGCACGGGCTGGACGAGGTCGAGCCGGCCTACTGGGACGAGCGTCTGGCGACCAACCTGCGCCACATGTTCTTCTGCGCGCAGGCGGTGATCCCGGGCATGCGCGCGGCCAGCGCGGGCAGCATCGTCAACCTGGGCAGCGTCAGCTGGATGCAGTCGCAGGGCGGGATGCCGGCCTACACCACGGCCAAGTCGGCGGTGCGCGGCCTCACCCGCGGGCTGGCGCGCGACCTCGGGCCGCACGGCATCCGCGTCAACGAGGTCGTGCCCGGTTGGGTCTTCACCGAGCGTCAGCTCGCGCTGTGGGCCACGCCCCAGGCCGAGGAGGCCCACATGGCCCGGCAGTGCCTGAAGGCCCGGGTGATGCCGCCGGACATCGCGCGCATGGTGCTGTGGCTGGCGGCCGACGACAGCCGCATGGTCACGGCGCAGCACTTCGTGGTCGACGGTGGCGGGGTGTAGCCGCCGGGCGGGCGCGATGGCGATGGCGGCGGTGGCGTGGGGCGTGATCGCTGCCACGGCACGGCGTCTGCAGGCGCCCGGCACGGGCTTCAGGCCGCCGATGCCCCGTCGATAATCGTGACCCCACCCGGTCTGGAGCCTGCCTTGATCCGCCCGCCTGCCGTCGCCGGCACCTTCTACCCAGCACAGGCCGAGGCCCTGCGGGCCGAGGTGGCGCGGCACCTGGATGCGGCGCGGGCCTTGGCCTTGTCGGCGGGCGGCGATGGCGTCGGCGGCGTCGGCGGCGTCGACGGTGGTGCGGCGCCGCCCAAGATGATCGTTGTGCCGCACGCGGGCTATGTGTACTCCGGCGCCACCGCGGCGCGGGGCCATGGCCTGCTCGAGCCGTGGGCGTCGCGCATCCGTCGCGTGGTGTTGCTGGGGCCGGTGCATCGCGTGCCGGTGCGCGGCCTGGCCGCGCCGCGGGCGGTGCAGGCTTTTCGCACGCCGCTGGGTGATGTCCGCATCGACCACGAGGCCCTGGCGGCGCTGAAGGGCTGGCCCCAGGTCGTGCGCGACGACCGGCCGCATGCGCCTGAGTACTCGCTCGAGGTCCAGTTGCCCTTCCTCCAGGCCGTGCTGGGTGAGGGCTTCGGCCTGGTGCCGCTGGCGGTGGGCGACGCCTCGGCGGAGGAGGTGGCGACGGTGGTGCAGGCCTTGTGGGGCGGCGACGAGACGGTCTTCGTCGTCAGCACGGATCTGTCGCACTTCCACCCCTACAACGAGGCGCGCCGCATCGACGGCGACACCGCGGCGCGGATCCTCGCGCTGGAAGACGGGCTGGACCCACGCCAGGCCTGCGGCGCGCGCGGGCTGAACGGGGCGCTCCGAGCGGCCCGGCAGCGCGGGCTGGTGCCGGGGCTGGTGCACCTGTGCAATTCCGGCGACACCGCGGGCCCGCGCGACCGGGTGGTCGGCTATGCCTCCTTCGCCTTGCGTCCGGCGGGTGTCGGTGCAGATGTCGGCGTGGATGTGGGTGCGGCTGTTGGTTCGGGAGTCGATGCGGGCGCCGACGGGGCCGACGCCGAAGCGGTCCTGGGCCGGGCGCTGCTGCTGCGCGCACGCAACGCGATCGCCGCGCGCCTGGGCCTGCCGCTGTTGGACGAGCCCACGCATCCGCCTTTGCAGGCGCGTGGCGCCACCTTCGTCACGCTGCACGACGCGCAGCACCGGCTGCGCGGCTGCATCGGCCGGCTGGAGGCGGTCGCCACGCTGGAGGCCGATGTGCGGCACAACGCCGCGCAGGCGGCCTTCGCCGACCCGCGCTTCCGCCCCGTCCAGGCGGCCGAATGGGAGGGATTGCGCCTGGAGGTCTCGGTGCTGACGCCGGCCGAGCCGCTGCCACCCGCGCCCAGCCAGGCGCAGGCGCTGCAGGCCATCGAGCCGGGCACCCATGGCGTCACCTTGCAGTGGCGCCAGCATCGCGCCACCTTCCTGCCCCAGGTGTGGGAGCAGATCCCCGCCCCCGAGGCCTTCATGGCCGCGCTCAAGCGCAAGGCCGGCCTGGCCGAGGACTTCTGGGCGCCCGACGTGCGCCTGTCGCGCTACCGCGTGACGAAGCACGACGGTGGCCCGTTGGCGGGCGTGGGGCGTGCGCGGGGCGACGCGGTGGCGCGGCCGGCGGCGGTCGCCGCGCCTGGGTTCTCGTCGGCGACGGCCATTGCGACCCCGCCAGCGCGCGCGCTACCACCCGCGCCTGCGTTGGCATCTGCACCTGCGGCTGGGCCCGCGCCTGCAAGGGCGCCTGCATCCGGATCTGGATCTGGACTTGCGCGTGCACCTGCACCTGCACTCTCGCCTGCACTCGCGCCTGCACTCGCGCCTGTTCCGAGGGTATCAGCCAGCCCGGCCTTCCCCGGTGTGCTGTCGGGCGGGTTCGCCTTCCAGTCGGCCGTGCCCCCGCGATGAGCGCCGTCGCCCGGCCCGCCCCCCGGCCTTGGGGTTCTGCGGCAGCCGCAGGTCTTCGACATCGCCGCGAGGCCGCCGGATGAACGCGCCGCCCACGTCGGCCGAGCCGCTCGGCGCGGCCCACCCCGCGCGCTGGTGGCACCTGCTCGACGACGGGCGGCTGCAGTGCGACCTGTGCCCGCGTGACTGCAAGCTCCACGATGGCCAGCGCGGCCTGTGTTTCGTGCGGGCGCGGCAGGGCGATGCGATGGTGCTGACGACCTACGGGCGCAGCTCGGGCTTCTGCATCGACCCGATCGAGAAGAAGCCGCTGAACCACTTCCATCCCGGCACGCCGGTGTTCAGCTTCGGCACCGCGGGCTGCAACCTGGCCTGCAAGTTCTGCCAGAACTGGGACATCTCCAAGAGCCGCGAGATGGACCGCCTGATGGACGCGGCCTCGCCGTCGCTGCTGGCGCGCGCGGCGCGGCAGACGCACAGCGCGGGCGTGGCCTTCACCTACAACGACCCGGTGATCTTCGCCGAGTACGCGATGGACGTGGCCGACGCCTGCCACGCCCTCGGGCTGTACACCGTGGCGGTGACGGCCGGCTACATCCATGCGGCGCCCCGGCGCGAGTTCTTCGCACGGATGGATGCGGCCAATGTCGACCTGAAGGCCTTCACCGAGGACTTCTACTTCCGCCAGACGGGTGCGCACCTGGCGCCCGTGCTCGAGACGCTCGAGTACATCGTGCACGAGACCCGCTGCTGGCTGGAGATCACGACGCTGCTGATCCCCGGGCACAACGATGGCGCCGACGAGATCGAGGCCTTGTCGCGCTGGGTGCATGAACGCCTCGGCCCCGACGTGCCGCTGCATTTCACCGCCTTCCACCCCGACTACCGCATGCGCGAGGTGCCGCGCACGCCGGCGCAGACCTTGACGATGGCCAGGCGCATCGCGCTCGAACAGGGCCTGCGTCACGTCTACACCGGCAACGTCCGCGACACCGAAGGCGGCAGCACGCACTGCCCGGGCTGCCGCCAGGCCGTGATCGTGCGTGACGGGTATGTGCTGACGCACTATGCGCTGGATGCCCGCGGCGCCTGCACCCACTGCGGCACGCCGGTGGCCGGCCGCTGGGAGGCGCGCCCCGGAACCTTCGGCGCGCGCCGCATCCCGGTGCGCCTGGCACCAAGATGAGGCGCCCGTCGAGG
>CAZFVH010000231.1:0-4649 GCA_964522465.1 uncultured Rubrivivax sp.
GCCGGAAGTCAGGCGACGCAGGGCCCGTGCCGGCTTCGCCATCACATCCCCGCGTAGTTGGGGCCGCCGCCGCCCTCGGGCGTGACCCAGACGATGTTCTGCGTCGGGTCCTTGATGTCGCAGGTCTTGCAGTGCACGCAGTTCTGCGCGTTGATCTGCAGGCGGTCCGAGCCGTCCTCGTGCTTGACGTACTCGTAGACGCCGGCAGGGCAGTAGCGGCTCTCCGGCCCGGCGTAGCGCGCGAGGTTGACGGCCACCGGCACCGAGGCGTCCTTCAGCGTCAGGTGCGCGGGCTGGTTTTCCTCGTGGTTGGTGTTGCTGATGAACACCGAGCTCAGCCGGTCGAAGGTGAGCTTGCCGTCGGGCTTGGGGTAGGCGATGGGCGGCACCTGGCTGGCGGCGTGCATCCGCGCGTGGTCCGGGGTGTGGCGGTGCACCGTCCAGGGCGGGCGCTTCAGCCCGAGCTTGGGCAGCAGCCACTGCTCGACACCGGTCATCACGGCGCCGACGGTGTTGCCCTTCTTGAACCACTGCTTGAAGTTGCGGCTGGCATCGAGTTCCTCGTACAGCCAACTGCGCTCGAAGGCCTCGGGGTAGGCCGACAGTTCGTCCGCCTCGCGGCCTGCGGCCAGCGCCGGCGCGATCGCCTCGGCGGCCAGCATGCCGGTCTTGATGGCGGCGTGGCTGCCCTTGATGCGCGCGGCGTTCAGCGTGCCGGCGTCGCAGCCCACGAGCGCGCCGCCCGGGAAGACCAGCTTGGGCAGGCTCAGCAGGCCGCCGGCCGTGATGGCGCGCGCGCCGTAGCCGATGCGCTTGCCGCCCTCGAGGTGGGCGCGGATGGCCGGGTGCGTCTTCCAGCGCTGCATCTCTTCGAAGGGGCTGATCCAGGGGTTCTGGTAGTCCAGGCCGGTGACGAAGCCGAGCGTGACCTTGCCGCCCTCCAGGTGGTAGAGGAAGCCGCCGCCATAGGTGTGCTCGTCCATCGGCCAGCCTGCGGTGTGGACGACCAGCCCCGGGCGGGCCTTGGCGGTGTCGATCTCCCAGAGCTCCTTGATGCCGATGGCGTAGCTCTGCGGGTCGCGGCCCTCGTCGAGGCCGTAGCGGGCGATCAGCTGCTTGCCCAGGTGGCCGCGCGCGCCCTCGGCGAAGACCGTGTACTTGCCCAGCAGCTCCATGCCGAGCTGGAAGCCGTCGTGCGGCTGGCCGTCCTTGCCGATGCCGAGATTGCCCGTGGCCACGCCGCGCACCGCGCCGGCCTCGTCGTACAGCACCTCGGCGGCGGTGAAGCCGGGGAAGATCTCCACGCCCAGGGCCTCGGCCTGCTCGCCCAGCCACTTCGTCACCGCGCCCAGGCTGATGACGTAGTTGCCCTCGTTGTGCAGGCAGCCAGGCACCAGCCAGTCGGGCGTTCGACGGGCGCGCGTCTCGTCAAGGAAGAGCACCTCGTCGGCCGTGACGGGCTGGTTCAGCGGCGCGCCGCGGTCCTTCCAGTCGGGGAAGAGCTCGTCGATCGCGCGCGGGTCCATCACCGCGCCGGAGAGGATGTGCGCGCCCGGCTCGGAGCCCTTCTCGAGCACAACGACGGAGACGTCGGGGTTGAGCTGCTTGAGCCGGATCGCGGTGCTGAGCCCTGCCGGGCCCGCGCCGACGACGACGACGTCGTACGCCATGGACTCGCGCGGGCCGTGGGTCTCGAGGATGTCTTGCGGGCTCATCGTGCGCTTGCTCCTGCTCCAGATGGCAGAAGATTCTAGGCGTCGTGCTATCTTCGAAGGCTTGCCTGAAGTTGCAGAGGAGGAGGGGCCGATGGCCTACGAGATCGACTTGTCGGGCCGCGTGGCCCTCGTCACAGGCGCGTCCAGCGGGCTGGGCGCGCAGTTCGCCCGCACGCTGGCGCGCGCCGGCGCGGGCGTGGTGCTGGCCGCCCGGCGCGTCGAGCGCTTGAAGACGCTGCGCGCCGAGATCGAGGCCGCCGGTGGCGACGCCCACGTGGTAATGCTGGACGTGACCGACCCGCACAGCATCCGGGCAGCCGTGGCCCACGCCGAGACCGAGATGGGCACGATCGACATCCTGGTCAACAACTCCGGCGTCAGTACCACCCAGCGCCTGGTCGACGTCACGCCCGAGGATTTCGATCTCGTGATGAACACCAACCTGCGCGGCGCCTTCTTCGTCGCGCAGGAAGTCGGCAAGCGGATGATCGCGCGCTCGCGCGGCACGGCGCCGGGCACCTTCACGGGCGGGCGCATCGTCAACATCGCGTCGATGGCCGGGCTGCGGGTGATGAGCCAGATCGGGGTCTATGCGATGAGCAAGGCTGGCGTCGTCCATATGACGCGCTCGATGGCGCACGAGTGGGGGCGCTTCGGCATCAACGTGAACGCCATCTGCCCGGGCTACATCGACACCGAGATCAACCACCACCATTGGCAGACCGAGGCCGGGCAGAAGCTGCTCCAGATGCTGCCGCGCAAGCGCGTGGGCCAGCCGGCGGATCTGGACGCGGTGCTGATGATGCTGTGCGCCAAGGAGAGCCACTTCGTCAACGGCGCGGTGATCCAGGCCGACGACGGCTACGCGGTCTGAGAGGGGCGCCGATGACGAATCCCGTGGCCCCACTGCGACCCCTGACCCCACTCGAAGCGCGCGTGCTGGGTGTGCTGGTGGAGAAACAGCACACCGTCCCCGACACCTACCCGCTGTCGATGAACGCGCTGGTGGCGGGCTGCAACCAGAAGACGGCGCGCTCGCCCGTGATCGAGGCCACCGAGGCCGAGGTGCTCACCGCCGTCGACGGCCTGAAAGCGCTGAGCCTGTTGTTCGAGGTCAGCGGCAGCCGCGTGGCGCGCTACGAGCACAACCTCGGCCGCCGGGTGGGCCTGCCGAGCCAGTCGGTGGCGCTGCTGGCGGTGCTGATGCTGCGTGGCCCGCAGACATCGGCAGAGCTGCGCTTGAACTGTGAGCGCCTGCATCGGTTTGCCGACATTTCCTCGGTCGAGGCCTTCCTGGTCGAACTCGCCGAGAAGAACCCGCCGCGCGCGGTCCGTCTCGCCCGGGGGCCGGGTGAGCGCGAGTCGCGCTGGGCGCACCTGATGTGCGGCGACGCCGGTCTGCAGGCCGCACCCGAGGGGCCGTTGGGTGGCGGCGGCGAGGGCCTTGGCGCGGGCGCCGGCGTGGCGGCTGGAGAGGTGGCCGCACTGAAGGCCGAACTGGCCCGCGCCCAGGCCCGCATCGACACGCTCGAGTCGGCGGTCGAGCGACTGTTCACCGAGCTGGGGCTGAGCCGATGAGCCTGCGTTTCGAACTGCCTGCCCAGCGCCGCCTGGTCTTCGAGATGGTGATCCCGGTGCGCTGGGGCGACATGGACGCCATGGGCCATGTCAACAACACGCTGTATTTCCGCTACATGGAGATCGTCCGCCTCGAGTGGGTGCACCGCGTCGTCGGCCGGCCCGGGGCGCAGGGCCCGGTGATCGTCAACGCCTTCTGCAACTTCCTGGAGCAGGTCGAGTACCCGGCCGACCTGCTCGCGCGCCAATACGTCGGTGAGATCGGTCGCAGCAGCCTCGACACCTACATCACGCTCGAGCGCGTCGACCAGCCCGGGGTGATCCAGGCCGAGGGCGGGGCGCGCATGGTGTGGATCGACTACGCGGCGAAGAAATCGGTGCCGCTGCCCGAGGCCCTGCGCGCGCTGCTGGCGTGACGCGGGGCGCGCGTGTGGCCCCGCACTTGCGCGCGCGCGGCTGCCGGGTATCGCGCGGGTACCGGCCCGGGACATCGGTGTCGAAGCATCAGGCTGCCCACAAGCCCCGGGTTCCGGCGTCGCTGACGGAAGGGCGGGAGCGGCCCAGTTGCCCGACCCTTGGGCAGATCACAGCAATGAGTAAGTGGTGGTCGCCTGCGCGACGAGTTTGTCGTCGGCCGTGAAGAACGACACGTCGCCGAAGGCGAGCGAGCGGCCCCGCCGCAGCACCGTGCACACCAGGCGCAGCGCGCCCGCGTCGGCCGGCACCGGGCGCAGGAAGCTGGTCTGCAGCTGCACGGTGGTCATCGGCTGGAAGCGGCCGAGGCTGGCGCTCAGGCCGAGCACCATCGCCGTGTCGGCCGCCGCGAGCGTGGCCTGCCCGCACATCACGCCCCCGCCGTGGACGAGCTCGGCACTGACGGGCAGACGCAGTGTCGTGCGCTCGCCGTCGGACGCGGTCACCCGCAGCCCGAGTGCGCGCACCCAGGGCGCGCCGATGCGCTCGAGCAGGCGGTCGAGGCTGCCGGGCAGGTCGGTGGGGTCGAGCGGGATCTCCAAGGCACATCCTTTGCTGCGGACACGGACCCAACCCGAGGCGATGCGACAAGGGGTCGCCCGTGTCAGGTCCAGTCCGGGTTTTACAGTGCATAGTACGAGTTTGCCTTCGAATTTCGCGTCTGTCCGAGGTTTCCCGATGAACAAGATCTATCCCAGCGCCGCCGCGGCGCTCCAGGGCATCGTCCGCGATGACCAGCTGCTGGCGGTCGGCGGTTTCGGCCTGTGCGGCATCCCCGAAGCCCTCATCGCCGCGCTGCGCGACAGCGGCGTCAAGGGCCTGACCGTGGTCTCCAACAATGCCGGGGTCGACGGTTTCGGCCTCGGGCAACTGCTCGAGACG
>CAZFVH010000232.1:0-4638 GCA_964522465.1 uncultured Rubrivivax sp.
TGTAGGCAGCCCACCCACGCCACACATCGCCCGCATGGGGCCCCCGAAAGAGCACACCCATGCAGGGGATGCGCCCATCGAAGGCCGCCAAAAGTGGCGGGCAATCGCGTGCCCTCTCCCCTCCCCCCTCGCATCCCCCGCAGCGCACCCATCCCGAACCGCCCTGGTCGACGGCGCGGGCCGACCAGGAGTCCCGACGCTGGCGCGTATTCAGCCCGCTGCCGCGACGCCTTGAACGTGCATGGACAGCCACGGAGGACATCTCTACTTTGGCCAAACAGGGGACATTTCTGCTTCGGGTTGACAGCCCCATTTCCGCAGCGCCCCCAGCCTTACACTGCTTCTTGTTGGTGCTCGCCCGGCCTCTTCGTGGGCCGGGCAGTTCAACGGGAATCAGGAAGGGCGCGGCGCGCGTGGTCGTGTCGGCACCCCAACCTGAGCTGCCCCCGCAACGGTAAGCGGACGGGAGCCCCGATGCAGCGGTCCATGCCGCGCCGGCCCTGCTCCCCGCTCGTGTCGAACATCCACTGGTGGCCACCGGCCGCTGGGAAGGACACACGGGTCGTCTCCGCCAGCCCGGATACCGGCCAACGAGGCGGCGCACCGCGCAAACGGCGCGCCTGAGGTGCACGCTGGCGGGGAGGCCGGCAGGCACGTTCTGTTGCGGATCCTTCGTCATGTTCTCAACTGCTCTGCGCACGCGCGCCGGCCATGCCACCCATGCCGTCGTGGTGCCCTGCGTCGGCTCGACGCGTTCGACGCGCCTGAAACAAGCATCGCCGTCATCTCCATCAACCGCCGAGCGCGGATACGCCCTGGGTCGTAAGTGCGCCGACGGCCTGCGCCCAGGCGTCGAAAGCGATGGACACGGGCACCGACCGTCGTCGGCTGCTACGGCGATCGCCCGGGCCGCTGCGGCCGTGGCCTTTGCCACCGGCCTGAGCGCACCGGCCTGGGGACAAATGCCTCCAGCAGGTGATGTCGAAGCCCGTGTTGACGCAAGCGTGGAGGCTGCGCCCGTGGGCACGCAAACCTTCGTTGTCACCGGAGGACGCATCCCTGAAGAATTGTCTCGCGCACTGGCCGATATCTCGGTGGTCAACCGGTCTGCCATCGAGCGCAGCGGTTCCACTGCGGTGTCAGATGTGCTGGCCATCCTGCCGGGGATAGGCATCACCCGCAACGGTGGGCCAGGCGCGACCACGAGTATCAACATCCGGGGTGGCGAACAGCGTCACACGGCGGTCTACGTGGATGGCATACGCATGGATTCGCAGGCCACAGGCGGTGCACCTTGGGAGCAGATACCGCTGGATCAGATCGAGCGGATCGAGGTCTTGCGAGGCGCCGCCGCAGCTGTGTACGGCTCGGATGCCGTGGCCGGGGTGGTCCAGCTGTTCACCAAGCGGGGGACTGGTCCGGCACGGCCACATGGGTCGGTAAGCCTGGGTTCGTACGGGACAGCTCAGGCGCAGGCCGGGGTCAGCGGCTCCAGCGAGGTGCTGGACTACGCACTGTCGATCGCTTCGGGCCGCAGCGACGGGTATGACGCCCGGACTTCGGCGGCCACTGACCACAATACCGACAAGGATGGCTGGGAGCGCAGTTCCTTCCAGAGTCGGGTTGGCGCGCAGATCCACCGGGACCATCGCCTTGAAGCGTCGGTCCTACAGAGTAATCTGCGTTCAGGTTACGACAGCAGCAATGCTGACGACCAGAACAGCCATCGGCTGCGCACGGCGAATGTGGCTTGGGAAGGGCAATGGACCGACAAAGTAACGACCCGCCTTCGCGCCGGCGAGACAAGCAGCACGCTCGAGACCCAGCCCAGCTTCTACCGAACCGAGACAACGCTGCGCGACTTCACACTGCTGCAAGAGTGGCGTGTTGGGATGAACCAGCTGACCGGTCTGCTAGAGCGGCGGGAAGACCAGTTGTTCAATCCAGCCACAAACTGGGGACCAAGCCTGCGCGGCCAACGTCACCAGAACGCGCTCGGTGTGGGTTGGCGCCGGGACTTCGGCTCACACGGGCTTCAGGCGAATTTCAGGCAAGACCAGGACAGCGAATTCGGGCGCAAGGGCACAGGCAGTCTCGGCTGGAGCTGGGCTTTCCTGACTGGCTGGAGAGTGACCGCCTCATCTGCAACCACGTTCCGGGCACCAACCCTGTATCAACGTTTCAGCGAATATGGAGACCCGACACTCAACCCCGAATCGGGTCGCAATCTCGAGTGGGGGCTGCGCTGGAATACCGAGGTGGGAGAGCTGAGTATGAACGCCTGGCGCAACGAAATCCGGGACCTGATCGATTGGCGGGGTGGCACTGGCACCTGTCCAAACGTCGCCAGTGACCCTGAATGGGGAGGCTGCTTTACGAACGTCGGCAAAGCCAAGCTGCAGGGCCAGACACTGGCGGGTCAGATCAATCTGAACCGTGTCAGGCTGAAGGCCTCCGCGGATTTCCAAAACCCCCGCAATCTCGCGACTGACAAGGTCCTGCCGCGACGAGCGAGAAGGTCCGCCCTGGTCGCTGCTGAAGGAATGATCCGAGGATGGACTTTGGGCTCCGAGTGGAAGGTCGTGGACTCGCGCTTCGACGACGCCAACAACGCGAACTCACTGGCGGGATACGGGATCGTCAACGTGTACTTCAGCCGTAGCTTGCGCCATGGCATCACGCTGGAGGGTCGTATCGACAACCTGGGCGACCGGCGCTATGAGCTTGCCCGTACTTTTGCGACCGGTGGCCTGAGCGGACACATCGGACTGCGCTGGTCCATGCAATGACGGGAAGAAGCGGTATTGCCAAGCGTCGGCCGCACCTTCACGGCCTCGGCCCGGGTCCGGTTCTGAGCCGGATCCGCCCGTGCGTCTTCGATCATGTAGTATGACGGACGAATATCACATGATCGGGAGCTGACGATGCCACTGACCGCCCGAGTCTTCATGAGTGGCCGCAGCCAGGCGCTGCGCCTGCCCGCGCGCTTGCGTCTGCAGGCCAGCCAGGTGCGCATCGAGCAGATGGGCAACGGCCTGTGGCTGCAGCCCGAGACCCCTCCGGAGCAGGACATGGGGCAATGGTTGCGGCAGTTCTATGCCAGCACCGAGCCCCTGCCCGACGACTTCCTCGCCGAGCGGCAGGATGCCCCGGGGCAGGAGCGCGATTGGGATTGAGCACCCCTGGGAATGGTCTTCCATGCGCCGCACGCTCGACACGAATATCTGCAGCTACATCCTGCGGCGCCATCCGCCGCAGATGCTCGAACGGTTCGCCAGGCTGCAGCGCGACGAGGTGTGGCTGTCGGCCATCGTCGCAGCCGAACTGCGCTTCGGCGCCGTCAAGTTGGGGGCGCCGCGATTCCAGGCCGCGGTGGAGTCGTGGCTGGCAGGCTTCGACGTGCGCCCCTGGCCGGCGCAGGCCACCCACCACTACGCGCAGATACGCGCCACGCTGGAGCGCTGCGGCCGGCCGATCGACGGCACGGACCTGCTGATCGCGGCCCATGCACTGGCCGAGGACAGCGTCGTGATCACCAGGAACGCGCGCGAGTTCGAGCGCGTGCCGGGTCTGGCCATCGAAGCCTGGTCGGCCGAGGTCGATGGCTGAGAGCCCCCAAGAGGGCCGGGCGTTGCCCGTCCCGTGCCTCCGTGGGAGCGCGAAAGAACGGGGAGCGGCCCGGCGTTTTCTCGTGAGCATCCTCAGGGGCCGGACCTGGCCCGTCCAAGCGCGGCGCAGCCGACGACCGGCTGGGTCGTGCGAGGACTCCCGGGTGGCCAAGGCCGGACGGATCGGCACCTTCGCGATCGCTTGCGCCTGGCTGTGCGCGCCGCTGGCGACGATGACGAGCCTGCCGACCATGGCGGCAGAGGCGGCGCCAAAAAGTCTGGCGTCCCGCGGCGAGCAGTCTTCCGCTCTGCCGACCACCCTGACCATCACCGACGACCGCCAGCGCACCGTCACCCTGCCCGCACCCGCGCAGCGCATCGTCAGCCTGCTGCCCTCGCTGACCGAGACGGTGTGCGCGCTGCAGGCCTGTGATCGGCTGGTCGGGGTGGACCGCTGGTCGGACTGGCCAGCCGAGGTGCGCGCGCTGCCGCGGCTGGGGGGGATGGACGATGTCGAGGTCGAGCGCGTGGTGCGCCTGCGGCCGGATCTGGTGCTGGCGGCCACGTCCACGCGCGCGATCGGCCGGCTGGAAGCGCTCGGGCTGAAGGTGGTGGCGCTGGAGCCGCAGACGCACGCCGACGTGCGGCGCAGCCTGGGCGTGGTGGCGGCACTGCTGGGCCGGCCCGCGGCCGGGTCGCAGGTCTGGGCCGGCATCGAAGCGGATCTGCAGGCGGCCGCCGCACGGGTGCCGACGGCCCGGCGCGGCCAGACCGCCTACGTGGAGGTGGGCTCCGAGCCCTATGCGGCCGGCCCGGCGTCCTTCGTCGGCCAGACGATCACGCGGCTGGGGCTGGGCCACGTGGTGCCGGCTGCGCTCGGCGCCTTTCCGCGCCTGAACCCGGAATTCGTCGTGCGTGCGCAGCCGGCGCTGATCATCGCCCCGGCGCGCGCGCTGGACGAGATGCCGGCGCGGCCGGGTTGGAGCCGGCTGCAGGCGCTGCAGCGCGGCAGCACCTGCGGCTTCGACGA
>CAZFVH010000233.1:0-4558 GCA_964522465.1 uncultured Rubrivivax sp.
CTGCGCTTCATCAGGCCGGCGGCCTTGGCGGCCAGCATCTTGCCCACCGGCACCGAGCCGGTGAAGGTGATCTTGCGCACCACCGGACTCTCGATCAGGTGGTCCGACACCTCGGAGGGCACGCCCCAGACGATGTTCAGCACGCCCGCGGGCAAACCGGCGTCGTGGAACAGCCGTGCCAGGGCCACCACGGCGCTGGGCGTGTCCTCGGGGCCCTTCAGGATGATGCTGCAGCCCGCGCCCACAGCGGCCGAGATCTTGCGGATGGCCTGGTTGAAGGGGAAGTTCCAGGGCGAGAAGGCGGCGACCACGCCCACCGGCTCGCGCAGCACCATCTGGCGCACGCCGTCCGCGCGTGCCGGGATCACGCGGCCGTAGATGCGGCGGCATTCCTCGGCGTGCCACTCGGCGTGCTCGGAGCAGGCCATGACCTCGCCCACGCCCTCGGCCAGGGGCTTGCCCTGGTCCATCGTGATGCCGCGGCCGATGTCCTGCGCGCGCTCGCGCGCCAGCTCGGCCACCTTGCGCAGCACCTTGCTGCGCTCCATCGGGGAGCTCTTCTTCCAGCTCTGGAACGCACGTGCCGCGGCGGCCAGTGCCCGATCCAGGTCCTCGCGCGTGGCGTGCGGCAGTTTGCCGATCACCTCATGCGTGGCCGGGTTGACGATGTCCTGCTCGCGGCGGCCGCCGCCCTGGATGAATTCGCCGTCGATGTAGAGGCTGAGCTGGGGGTAGGTCATCGGGTCTGCTTCCTTGCCTGGGGTGGTTTCAGGGGACGAGGATCGTGCGGCCGACGATGCGGCCCTCGTGCAGGGCCATCAGCGCGTCGTTGGCTTCGGCCAGGGGGCGCCGCGTCACCGGGATCGGCTTCATTGTCCTACGCTGCGCCAGGGTGACCAGTTCGCGCAGTTCCTGCAGCGTGCCGACGTAGCTGCCCTGCAGCGTGAGTGGGCGCATCGGGATCACCGGCAGCGCGAGCGTGAGGTCGCCGCCCATCAGGCCGCAGATGACGATGTGGCCACCGCGCGCGCTGCAGGCCATGGCCAGCGTCACCGTGGGCGTGGCGCCCACCAGGTCGAGCACGGCGCGCGCGCCGCCGCCGGTGGCCTGCTGGATCTGCGCCACCGCGTCGGGCGCCCGCGCGTCGATGGCCTGCAGCGCGCCGGCGGCCAGGGCGGCCTCGCGCTTGGCCGGGTCCAGGTCGACGACGATGGCGCCTTTGCCGCCCAGAGCCTTCAGCACCTCGATGGCCATCAGCCCGAGGCCGCCGGCGCCGATGATCACCACCGGGTCGGTTCGGATGCGGTCGCCGAACTTCTTCAGCGCGCTGTAGGTGGTGACGCCGGCACAGGCCAGCGGCGCGGCCTCGGCCGCGTCCAGACCGTCGATGTCGACCAGGTAGCGCGGGTGCGGCACGATGACGTACTCGGCGAATCCGCCCGGGCGCACCACGCCCAGCGACTGGGGCTTGATGCAGATGTTCTCCTCGCCGCGGCGGCAGGCGGCGCACTCGCCGCAGCCGATCCACGGGTGCACGAGCACGGTGCGGCCTGTGGCCACCGGGCCAGCCGCCTCGCCGGCGCCGACGACCTCGCCGACGATCTCGTGGCTCAGCGTCAGCGGCGGCTTGATGCCGCGCTCGGCCAGCGTCAGCTTCTTGCCGCCGCCGAGGTCGTAGTGGCCTTCCCACAGGTGCAGGTCGGTGTGGCAGACGCCGGCGGCACTCACCTTCAGCAGCACCTCGGTGCCCTGGGGTTGCGGGAGCGGGCGCTCGACCAGTTCGAGCGGCTGGCCGTGGTGGGTGACGCAGTAGCAGCGCATGGGGGGTCCTTGTCGTACGGGAAAGGGTGGGGCGGTGGGAAGAGGCTCGGCCTCGGGCTTCTGGGCTCTCAGACCGATCGCGGCGCCAGCCAGGCCTCCAGCGCCGGCCACATGCGCAGCTCGGCGCCGCGACCGGCCACCAGGCCGACGTGGCCGCCCTTGAGCACGAGCTCCTGCTTGTCGGCGCTGCCGGCCAGGCGCACGAGGTCGCGCGAGGAGGCGTAGGGTGTGATGTGGTCCTCCTGCGCCAGCAGATGCAGCAGCGGTTGCCGCAGCGCGCCCAGGTCGACGCGCCGGCCGCCGATCTCCCAGGTGCCCTGCACCAGGCGGTTGCCGCGCAGGAAGTCGCACACCATCTGGCGGAAGACGCCGCCCGGGAAGGGCAGGTTGTCGGTCTCCCACTTGCCCATGCGCAGGTGGCTGCGCACCACCTCGGGCCGGTCGATCTGGTTCAGCAGGCCGGCAGCGCCGGCCACCTTGCCGAAGGGACGCAGCGCGCGCAGCGCGTTCTGCACCCAGTCGCCGGGCACGTTGCCGTGCTGGGCCAGCAGGCCTTCGGCGTCGAAGCGCTCGCCCATCCAGGCCTTGAGCGATTCCAGCCCGTCGCTGTTCACCGGTGCGGCCATGCACACGAGGTTGCGCACCGGGGCGTCGGCGTGCAGCGCGGTGTAGAGCACCGCGAGCAGGCCGCCGATGCAGTAGCCCAGCAGCGACAGCTCGCGCTGCCCGCTGTGCTCGAGCACGCGCTCGACGCAGCGCGGCAGGCGGCCGAGCACGTGGTCCTCGAGCGTGAGGTCGCAGTGCTCGCGCCTCGGCCGGCCCCACTCGATCATGTAGACGTCGAAGCCCTGCTTCAGCAGAAACTCCACCATGCTCTGCCCCGGCACCAGGTCCAGGATGTAGGGCTGGTTGACGAGCGAGGTCACCACCAGCACCGGCACGCGGTAGACCGCGTCGGCCTGCGGCAGGTAGTGGTGCAGCTTGAGCGTGCCCTCGGCGTGGATGGTGCGCCGCGGCGTCACGCCCAGCGGGCCGGCCATCGTGCTGAAGTCCTCGGCCGGCAGGCCCATGCGCTCGAGCGCCTGCTGCACCGGGTTGGGCAGCACGCCGGCGCGGGCGGGCTGGACCGCGCTCATGGGCGCGCCTTCCGCGTCGGCGTACGGCCTGGCGTCGGGGCGGCGGCAGGTGCGGGCGCTGGGGCGGGCGCGGGCGCGGGTGCAGTGGCCGCCCGCGTTGCCGCCTGCGCGCCCTCTGCTGCCGCCGGGCCGGCAGGCGCCGGCTTGCGCGTGCGCGCCGGGGCGGTGGGGGCGACGACCTGGCGCGCCTCCAGCGCCTGCTGCAGGCGCGACACCGCTGCGGCCACCTGGGCCAGGCCGTCCTCGAGGCGGCCCATGCGCTCGTCCAGCGCCTCCAGGTCGCTGCGCGAGGGCAGGTTGGCCACGGCCAGCGAGGCCTGCGCCACCTCGGCGAACTGGCGCTGCATCATGCGCAGTTCGTCCACCTGGCGGCCCAGCTGCCCGCTCAGGCGCTCGTCCTTCATCAGCTCGGACAAGCCCTGGCTCCACTGCGCCTCGGACTTGACGATCCAGTCGCGCCACAGCGCCAGCGGGTTGACCGCGTTCCAGTCGATGGTCTCCATGCAGTGTGCTCCCGGGCGTCAGGCTTGCGCCGCGGCGTCGGCGCCGGGCTTCAGGATGGTGCGGCCGCGGATGCGGCCGGCGCGCAGGTCTTCCAGCGCCTGCGTCGCCGTGGACAGCGGCTGTGTGGCCAGCGGCAGGCCGGGCAGCACGCCGCTGCGCGCCAGCGCCATCAGCTCCTGCATCTCCTGCAGGCTGCCGACGTAGGAGCCCTCGACGCTGACGGCCTTCATCGAGACCAGCGCCGGCACGATGGGCGTGGAGCCGCCGAACAGGCCCACGCACACCAGCTTGCCGGCCTTGCGCAGCGCGCCGAAGCCGAAATTGAAGGTCGCGGCCGCGCCGACGAAGTCGATCGCCGCGGCCACACCGCCGCCCGTGGCCTTGAGCAGGTTCTTCAGCGCGCCGTCGGCCGTGGGGTCGATCAGCTCGCCGGCGCCGGCCTCGCGCGCGATGTCCCACTTGCCCTGGTCGAGCTCGACGACGATGGGCGCCACGCCGTACATCTGGCGCGCCAGGCGGATCCCCGAAAGGCCCACGCCGCCGGCGCCGATGATCAGCAGCGGATCCTGCGGGCCGACCGTGCCCACCTTCTTCAGCGCGCTGTAGGCCGTCAGGCCCGAGCAGGCGTAGGTGCAGGCCTGCTCCTCGGCGAGCGTGCCGTAGTCGAGCAGGTACTTGCCGTCCGGCACGACGACGTGGCTGGAGAAGCCGCCGTCGCGCTGGATGCCCAGGGCCTGCGGGCGGTTGCACAGGTGCTCGCGGCCTTCGCGGCACAGCGAGCAGGTGCCGCAGCCCAGCCAGGGGAAGACCACGCGGCGGTCGCCGACCTGCACGCCCTGGGCCTCGGGGCCCACGGCCACCACGGTGCCGGCGATCTCGTGGCCCAGGGTGCGCGGCGGCTGCAGCGCGCGCGTCATGTCGAGCTTGTTGCCGCCGCCGAGGTCGAAGTAGCCGTCGTGCAGGTGCACGTCGCTGTGGCACACGCCGCAGCTGCCGATGCGCAGCACGACCTCGCGGCCCTGGGGTTGGGGGACCTCGCGCAGCTTCTGCGCGAGCGGCTTGCCGAAGGTCTCGACCTGGTAGCTGGTCATGGTCAT
>CAZFVH010000234.1:0-4431 GCA_964522465.1 uncultured Rubrivivax sp.
TTCATGTCCTCCACCGAGTCGATCGCCACGCCCGCCTTGCCCACGTCCCCGGTCACGCGCGGGTGGTCGCTGTCGTAGCCGCGGTGGGTGGCCAGGTCGAAAGCCACGCTGACCCCCTGCCCGCCCGCGGCCAGGGCCTTGCGGTAGAAGGCGTTGGAGGCCTCGGCGGTGGAGAAGCCGGCGTACTGGCGGATGGTCCACGGGCGCACCGCGTACATCGTCGCCTGCGGGCCGCGGATGAAGGGCTCGAAGCCGGGCAGCGTGTCGGTGTGCGCCAGCGCGGCCGTGTCGGCCGCGGTGTACAGGGGCTTGACCTTCAGGCCCTCGGGCGTGACCCAGTCCAGTGCAGACAGATCGCCCGCGGGGGCGGACTTCGCCGCGGCGCGCGTCCACTGTTCGAGCGTGGCGGGCTGGAACTCGGAGGGCTCGTGGGGTTGGCTCATGGCAAGGGTCCGGTGGCGTCGGTCAGGTCATGCAGTTTGCGAGGCCGTCGTGGCGAACGTCAGGGGCCCTCAGGCTCATATTGCACATTCGTCACCGACCTCTAACCGAATTATGCATAATTATGAATTCAAAACCCACTCCAAGCTGACAAGACATCGTGGACGATCTCGCCGCCGCGACGGCACATCATCCGACAGCCGCCCCACCCGCCTCGCTGGCCCCGCGTGCCCTGTACGTGGCCGTGGCCGAGCGGCTGCGCCAGCAGATCTTCGCGCGCGAGCTGGAGCCCGGCGCCTGGATCGACGAGATGAAGCTGTGCGCCCAATGGGGCATCAGCCGCACCCCGCTGCGCGAGGCGCTGAAGGTGCTGGCCGTCGAAGGCCTGGTGACGATGAAGGTCCGGCGCGGCGCCTACGTGACCGAGGTGTCGCGCGACGACGTCGCGCAGGTCTACCACCTGCTGGCACTGCTGGAAAGCGACGCCGCCGCCCAGGTGTCGGCCCGCGCGTCGCCCTCCGCGCTGGCCCGGCTGCGGGCCCTGCACGAAGAACTGGAACAGCAGGTGGCCGATCGCGACGCCTTCTTCGCCGCCAACGAGCGCTTCCACTTTGCGCTGCTCGAAGAGGCGGGCAACCGCTGGGCCCTGCAGGTAGTGGCCGACCTGCGCAAGGTGATGAAGCTGAACCGTCATCACTCGCTGTTCCGTCAGGGCCGGCTCGCCGACTCCCTGGCGGAGCACCGCGCGATGATGCGTGCGATCGCCGAAGGCGACGCGCAGGCCGCGCGTGCGCTGATGCAGGCGCATTTCGCGCGGGGGCTGGAAGCGGCCGCCTGAGAACGGCCCTGCAGGTCTGCGCTGCACGCAAGGATGCGACAGAGCGCGCTCAGCGGTGGAACGTGAAGTCCTCCACCTGCACCTCTCGCGTCTGGCGCCAGAAATCCACGGTGCTGAAAGGCCAGTTCTGCGTCACCCGGCCCGAAGCCGACTTGTACCAGTTGCGCACCCCGTCGATCCCGTACGCCATGCCGCGCGCGGCCGCCGCCACGCGCTGCGCGTCCGCCTGCGCCGCCTGGAACGTCGGCTCCATCGCGCGGGCGCCTTGCGCAGCCAGCGTCTTCAGGCAGCGCATCACGAACTCGACCTCGAACTCGCCGAACAACACGAGGCTGCCATTGGTGATCAGGTTGGTGTTCGGCCCGTAGAGCAGGAACAGGTTGGGGAAACCGGGCACGCAGATGCCGCGATAGGCCTGGGGCTCACCGCCCCACTGCGTGTGCAGGTCGGCGCCTGCGCGGCCGGTCACCCGCATCGACGACAGGAACTCCGAGGCACGGAAGCCGGTGCCGAAGATCACCGCGTCGAGTTCATGCGCGCTCCCGTCGGCGCAACGCACACCGGTGGGTGTGAACTCGCGTATCGGCGAGGACACCACGCGCACGTTGTCCCGCATCAGCGCGGCCGGCCACGCGCCGTCGTCGCGCAGCATGCGCTTGGCATACGGCGGGTACTCGGGCGTCATCAGCCGCTGCAGGTCGAGCCGGCCAGGGTAGGACGCGCGGATGTCCTGCTCCAGCATCTCGCGCAGTTGCTGGTTCAAGGCGGACACCGAACCGGGACGCGTCCAGGCCGGATCGACGATCGAGTAGCGGCGCCGGCCTTCGACAGCCACCCAGAACTGCTCGAATCGATACCAGGCGTTGTAGCCGGGCAGGTGCTCGAGCAGCCAGCGCAAGCCCTCGGGCAGCTCGCGCGTGTAGGACGGTGTGCGCACCACCCAGGGCGGCGTGCGTTGGAAGACGCGCAGCGACTGCACCCGCGGCGCGATCTGCGGCACCACCTGGAAAGCGCTGGCGCCAGTGCCGATGACACCCACGCGCAGGCCGTCCAGCGCCACACCGTGGTTCCAGCGCGCGGTATGCCAGGTTTGCCCGCTGTAGCGGTCCAACCCGGGAATCTGCGGCAGGCGCGGCTCGTTGAGCTGGCCGACCGCGCTGATGACCGCATCAGCCTGCACCTGCTCGCGCCGACCGTCGCGCGCCAGTTCGAGGCGCCACCGTTTCGTGGCGTCGTCGTACGCCAGGCCGACGACATGCGTGCGCCACTGGATCCGATGATCGATGCCATGCGAGCGCGCCACCTCCCCGAAGTAGCGCAGCACTTCGTCACGCGGGGAGAAATGGTGCCGCCACCGCGCCTGCTGGTGGAAGGAGTAGCTGTAGCAAAAGTTGCTGGTGTCGAGACGGCATCCCGGATAGTGGTTCTCGGCCCAGACACCGCCCAGCGTCGCTTGCCGCTCGTAGATCGTGTGCGACACGCCCGCCCGCGCGAGGTGCCAGGACGCCAGCAACCCCGACATCCCCGCGCCGATCACCGCCACATGGAAGCCCGGCCTGATGCCGTGCAAGTCGCCTGGTGCAGTGGCCACGTCGGTCAGGCCGAGTTCGTGCAGCAGCAGGTCGACCACCGCAGGATCGACATCGCCGGTGACGAAACGGATCACGCGCTGCAGCATCACGGCGTCGAGCGCACCGGGCGCAGGCCGCCCGTCAGCGTCCCAGCGCTCGATCAGCGCCTGTGCGCGCTCGCGCGCGGCCTGCTGGGCCTGCTCCGACAGCCCGGCTTGCGGTTGCGGTCGCTGCGCCTGGTCCGACAGGTCGGGCTGCCAGGCAGCGTCCAGCGCCGACAGATCCCCCGTGAGGCAGGCCAGGGCCGGCATCAACGCGGGCAAGTGCGCCTGCACCAAGGCCGCCTGCAAGCCGGGGCCACGAACGGCGTGGGTGGTGGCGCTCATCGCCTGCACCGGTGCTCAGCCCGAGCTCCCGGGCCTCAGAACGTTTCGGTGTCCACCTCGGACGCCGCCTGTGCGTTGTAGCGCTCGCCGCTGACCGTGCGCTCGTTGATGAGCTCACCGGCCTGCCGCAGCACGTCGGGCGGCACTTGCAGCGACCAGGCCGCCAGGTCTTCGCGCAGGTGGTCGATGCGGGTCGTGCCAGGGATCGGGATGATGTCCTCCCCCTGCGCCAGCAACCAGGCCAGGGCCAGTTGCGCCGGCGTGCACCCGGCCGTGGCGGCCAGGGCCTCGTACTTCACGAGCAGTTCGAGGTTGCGCGCGTAGGTTGCCGGCTCGAACCGCGGGTTGGTGCGCCGGAAATCCTTCTCGTGCAGGCCGCCCACGTCGCGCAAGGCCCCGGTGAGAAAGGCTCGCCCGACCGGGCTGAAGGCCACGAAGGCCGCACCGATGTCCCGGCAGGCCTGCAGCACCGCGATCTCCGGGTTGCGGGTCCACAGGGAATACTCGGTCTGCACGGCGACGATCGGGTGCACGGCGTGCGCGCGCCTCAGCGTCGCCGCCGACACCTCGCTCAGCCCTAGCGTGCGGACCTTGCCCTGCTCGACCAGCCGGGACAGCGCGCCCACCGAGTCCTCGATCGGCACCTTCTTGTCCCAGCGGTGCAGATAGTAGAGGTCGATGACGTCGGTGCCCAGACGGCGCAGGCTGTCCTCGCAGTTGCGCTGGATCGTCTCGGGCCGGCCGTCGATCACCCGCTTGACGCCATCCGGGAAGGTCACCCCTGCCATGCCGCCCTTGCTGGCCAGCGTGATGCGGTCGCGGTGGGGCTTCAGCACCCGACCCACCAGCGTCTCGTTGGCACCGAAGCCGTACAGCGCGGCGGTGTCGAACAGCGTGACGCCCAAATCCAGGGCCTCCAGCAGCAGCCGCTCGCCGTCTTCCGGTGAGGGCGGGATGCCATAGGCATGGCTCAGGCTCATGCACCCCAGGCCGATGGGGGCGACTTCGAAAGGGCCGATGCGACGTGTCTTCATCAGGCGATTTTGCCCCGCTGCGCGCCCGCGCACCGCGCGACGGACGGGAGGGTGTCAGACGAGCTGCTGCTCCAGCGCGTGCAGCACCTCGTAGCACGGCAGCACTTGGGCCACGCTGGCGTTGGGCTCGCGGCCCTCGCGGATGGCGGCGAAGAACTCGC
>CAZFVH010000235.1:0-4412 GCA_964522465.1 uncultured Rubrivivax sp.
AATACCGGCCTGTCACGCCGGGGGTCGCGGGTTCGAGCCCCGTCCACTCCGCCACCTCTTCGAGCCCCTCGGATGTCATGTCCGAGGGGCTTCGTTCTTTTGCGCTCCCGATTTGTTTCGGCGTCGGCTGGCGGACCGGCTGCGATGGCAGTGGGGCCCTGCGTGTCCGTTATCCTCGCGTCGAACATTCCGCCCTGGAGTCCAGACGATGGCACACCTGAATCCCGAAGAGATCTCCCACTACCAGCGCGAGGGCTGGGTCATCCCCGAATACCGGCTGCCGGCCACCCGGGTGGCCACGATGACGAATGCCCTGGAAACCCTGCTGACCCAGAACCCAGGGGTGCGGCCCGAGAAGCTCGTCTCGGCCCATGTCGCGGGCGACAACGGGGAGGGCGTGCGCGGTGTGCAGGACTTCCTCGATCTCGCACGCGATCCGGAGATCGTCGAACTCGTGTCCGACGTCATCGGCCAGGATGTCATCCTTTGGGGCTGCCACGTTTTCTGCAAACCCGCCGGGCAAGGCTACGAGACGCCTTGGCACCAGGACGGGCACTACTGGCCCATCCGCCCCCTGGCCACCTGCACCGTCTGGGTGGCCCTCGAGCCCTCGACGCGCGAGAACGGCTGCCTGCGTGTGATCCCACGGTCGCACGTCGGGGAGCGTCTGCACGACCATCTGCACGAAGACCGTGACGACCTGACGCTGAACCAGCGCATGGCCGATGGCGCCTTCGACGAGTCCACTGCGGTCGACCTGGAATTGCAGCCCGGGCAGATGTCGCTGCACGACGTCTACATGATCCATGGTGCCGCCGCCAACACGTCGGGGCAGCGCCGCACCGGCGCCGCGCTGCGCTATATGCCGTCGACCTCGGTCTTTGAGCGCGATCTGCGGCCCGTGGATGGCAAGTCGGGCGTTCCAGTCAACTTTGCGAACCGGCCTTTGTGGCTGGTGCGCGGAGTCGACCGCAGCGGGCGCAACGACTTCCAGGTGGGGCATCGGCGCTGAAGTCGCCAGGTGTGGATCGGAATGCCGGGTGCGGGTGTCGGTTCAGTGCAGACGTGAGGTGTCGTGCGCCGGGCACAGAGGAGTTGAGGCGAGGTGAGGAGGGCGGCGAGCCGGCACAGGACCCCTTGATCGACGCCGTCCGCGTCGTGACGCGGCCCGATTGCCGCCAAGGTTGCCGATCCGCGCGATCGTGTCGGCCGCGTCTCTAGAATGTGGTCGACTATCTCTCATCCACGGCGCGCGCCGGGGTGCGGGTCCCAGCCATCTTCCAGGGGAGTTCCATGCGCGTCGAGCCGTCCATCTTCAAGGCCTACGACATCCGTGGCATCGTGGGCAAGACGGTCGACGAAGCCTTTGCCGAGCACCTCGGCCGCGCCTTCGGCACCGAGGCCCGGGCGCTGGGAGAGCGTGCGGTGGCTGTTGGCCGTGATGGCCGGCTGTCCGGACCTGGGCTGGCAGCGGCGCTGATCCGCGGGCTGTCTTCCACCGGGCTTGACGTCGTCGATCTTGGCCCGGTCACCACGCCGATGCTGTACTACGTGGCGGCCACGCGTGGCGCGCACGGTTGCAACTCCGGCATCCAGGTCACCGGCAGCCACAACCCCAAGGACTACAACGGCTTCAAGATGGTGATGGCCGGACGCGCCATCTACGGCGACGACATCCAGCGCCTGCGCGAGCGCATCGAGGCCGAGGACTATGCCACCGCACGGGGCCGCACCGCCGCGCTGGACATCCAGACCGAGTACACCCAGCGCATCGTCGGGGACTGCAAGTTGGCCCGGCCGATGAAGATCGTCGTCGACTCAGGCAATGGCATCCCCGGGGCCACCTCGCCCTCGGTACTGCGCGCCCTGGGCTGCGAGGTGATCGAGCTCTACTCCGAGGTCGACGGCAACTTCCCTAATCACCATCCCGATCCCAGCAAGCCCGAGAATCTGGCGGACCTGATCCGCACCGTCCAGTCCACCGACGCGGAGATCGGCTTGGCCTTCGATGGCGATGGAGACCGCCTGGGCATCGTCACCAAGGACGGCCAGATCATCTACCCCGACCGGCAGCTGATGCTCCTGGCCACTGACGTGCTGACCCGCAACCCGGGCGCCACCGTGATCTTCGACGTCAAGTGTAGCCAGCGCCTGGCGCCCGCCATCCGCGCCGCCGGCGGCGTGCCGATGATGTGGAAGACCGGCCACTCGCTGATCAAGGCGAAGATGAAGGACATCGGCGCCCCCATCGCCGGCGAGATGAGCGGCCACATCTTCTTCGGCGAACGGTGGTACGGCTTTGACGACGCCACCTACACCGCCGCGCGCGTGCTCGAGATCCTGTCCCGCAGCCCCGACCCCAGCCAGGTGCTCAACGCCCTGCCCACCAGCCATTCCACCCCCGAACTCAATGTTCCCTGCGCCGAAGGCGAACCCCGGCGTGTGGTGGAGGCACTGCAGCAATCAGCCCGTTTCCCCGGCGCCGAAGTCTCCACCATCGACGGCGTACGCGCCGACTACCCCGATGGCTTCGGCCTGATCCGCGCCTCGAACACGACGCCGGTGCTGGTCTTGCGCTTCGAAGGCCAGACCCAGCACGCGCTGGCGCGGATCGAGCGGGATTTCATGGCGGCGTTGCGGGCGGTGAAGGGGGATGCGGTGGTGCAGGGGGCGGGGCATTGATCAATAGATTTTGACTGCTTTCCACATGTCCAAGAAACTGAAGTGGTTCCTATACCGGCTGTCAGGGAAGATCGCCAAACGCATGGGAGACCATGCAAAAGCCTCCTATTCGCAGTGCGGAGAGGATCTCATCGTGCGCTTTGTTTTTGATGCGCTGAAAATTCCAAATCCAACATATATTGATATCGGCGCTCACCATCCGACATACCTCAACAATACATATAAATTTTATCTCGAGGGTTCCCGAGGTGTCAATGTGGAGCCCGACCCGGATCTGTTCTCAAGATTTCTCGAAGTGCGTCCTGACGACAAGAACGTCAATGTGGGTGTTGGTGCTGAAGATGGTCAACTTACATTTTATGTGATGACCACTAAGACACTCAATACATTCTCAGAAGAGGAGGCGAACTCGGCAACCAAAACCGGCAGAACCCGAGTTGAGAAGAAACTGTTGCTACCTGTTAAGGGAGTTGTAAATTTATTGCAAGAGTTTTTCCCGGAGACTTGTCCAGACTTTGTCTCGCTTGATGTAGAGGGCCTAGATTACGAAATTCTTTCTTCTTGGGACTTTGAGTTGAAAAGACCACGCGTGGTGTGTGTTGAGACAATCATTTACGATGGGACAAGGAGAGCCGTGCAGCGGAAAGATATAGACGATTTATTGCAGTCAGCAGGCTATTTTCAGTACGCCCACACGCACATTAATGGGATCTATATTGACTCTAGGGTGTGGTAGCCGATATCTCGACTACGCGGTTCTTTTGTTCACAAGGCTCCTGAAGACTTTCCAGCGGAATTTGTTGAGAACGAGCACGGGCAGCAGGAGCGTTATCAGAAACTTTTCTTTCTTGGTGCTCATGCCATAGTAGTGAATCCAGTCGGTTGACTCTTTCCAGCGCGTAAAGTAATGAACAATTGCATCCTTGAGTGAGCTGCTACTTGTTTCTGAATCTGACAACATCGCATTTCTTCCCCCTGCTGCACCTGGGTGAATTCGCTTGTACATCAAGGTGGTATGGGCGGATTTTAATTCGGAATCGCTAAGAATATGATATAAAAATAATGTATCAAGAAATGCTAGATTTTCAACCTTCTTGTTCGAGAAAAGAAAATCTTTGCTATATCTTCTGAGTAATTCTGTCGGGAACATGCTATAAAAGGCGTTTGATTTTCCTCGCATGCCTGGATCGATGAAATATGCCATCCTGCGCAATGTTCGGGGTCCGGAAAAAGAAATCGCCCTATCGTTCGCGACGTGCTTCACAGCGAGGCCTTGACTGTCAATTGCGCGTACACGGCCGTATGCTGGGCAATTGGTTTTTTCAGAGATTGCAAGAAGATCGAGAGTCCAATTGTGAGACCACAAATCGTCACATGCCGCCCACATGAAGAATTGTCCGCGCGCTTGCTCTAGGACAAACTCGAAATTTCGAAGTGCACCAATATTCCTTTCCTGTCTGAAATATATAATCCTGCTGTCCTTGCTCCGGAGATATTTGCATATTGTTTCAGTTTGATCCGAGGATGCATTGTCGGAGATGATAAGTTCAAAGTCAGAAAATTTTTGACTGAGTATGGATGAAATGGCTTCCTCAATAAATTTTTGTCCGTTGTAGACCGGCATGCCGATCGATAACGGAAGAAGTCGCTTGTGTTCCAGATATTCTGTAGTCCGCATAAATACAGTCACTCAGATTCTAATATCTTTTTTCGTTTGAGGTAGCCGTCCG
>CAZFVH010000236.1:0-4394 GCA_964522465.1 uncultured Rubrivivax sp.
GCACCACCTTGACATGGTGGGGGTCGTTGGTTCGAGTCCAATCGCGCCTACCAAATACAGGCCCGAGCAAGTCATCGATTTGCTCGGGCTTTTTGGTTTCTGAAAGGCACGGGAGGTCCCGTTGCGAAGAACCTGGGACGGATGGCTTCAGGCCGCGTGCGAACATCCATGGTCCATGCGTGCGGACCCTTCGCCCTGATCGCGGCCCGGGATCCTCCGGACACAGGTGCCGGAACGCATCCCACGCTTCGTTTCAAGTTTGCCGTCAACCACCGCGCGGCGCTCGTCACTTGCGTCATCGCATCGCTCGCCCGAGCCCCTTCCACGATGCTCCGGAAGCACGTCCGTGTGTCGAGGCGGACCTGTGGGCCCGATGGCCAGGCACGTGCTGCGGGTTCGACAGACCCGGCCGGGGAGGGATGGGCCGATATCGCTTCGGCTCCGATAGCGCGGCGACGGGCCGTGGCGGCATGCAGCGAGCTTGGCAACAGGGATGACCCGATCGTGACCCACGCATTCCTGGATGGCGTGCAGTTCTTCCGCCATTTCATCGGCAACCCGCGCAAGGTTGGCGCCCTGTGGCCGAGTTCGAGCCGTCTGGCGGCGGAGATGGTGCGTGACCTGGCTCTGCGACCTGGCGATCTCGTGATCGAGTACGGTGTGGGCACGGGTGCCCTGACGCCCGCGATCGCCGCCCGGGTGGCCATGACACCCGGGGCGCGCTATCTGGGCATCGAGCAGGATGGCGACTTCTGCGACCGGCTGCGCGAGCGCTTTCCACAACTTGACTTCGCCAATGACCGGGTCGAGAACGTCCAGGCCCAGCGCCGGGCGCGCGGTCTGCCAGCGCCCCGCGCCATCCTGTCCGGGCTGCCGCTGGTCCTGATGCCGACCCTGCGCGACATCGTCCTCGAGGCCGAACGCTCTTTGCTGCCCGGCGGCGAGTTCCGTCAGTTCAGCTATCTGCTGTCCTGGCCAACGCCACGCGCCCAGGAACTGCGCCGGTTGATGCGCGAGACCTTCGCCGCCTCGTCGTGCAGCGCCCTGGTGTTGTGCAATCTCCCGCCAGCGTGGGTGTTGAAGGGGCGCAAGGCACTCGTCGGTGAAGCCGCCGCTCGCCGATCGGGCTCAGGCCCGTGAGGGCAAGCCGGCTGGCGGACGGCAGGCGTGCCGTGGTCACCATCGTCTGTGTCCCATCCGTGCGACGGGTTGCGCAGGGTTTCCTCTGAGGTGAAGGTGATGTTCTTCGAATGCGTGGCCCGGATCTGGCGGACAGGTCAGAGCCTGACCGCCAGGCCGTGCGACGCGCGGGCCAAGCGGTCGTCGTTGGTCCACAGGGCCTGGCATCCATGGTGCTGCGCGCAGGACAGGTGCAGCGCGTCAGGGGAGCGAAGTCCGAAACGCGCTCGCAATTCGGCGGCGCCGTCGTAGACCGCGGGCGGCATCTCCAGCAAGCGCAGCATGCCCAGCGCCTGTTCGTAGCGCAGACGCAAGGCCCGGTCGCCAGAGCGCATGGGGCCGACCAGGCACTCCATGCGCACCAGCGGCGAGATCGCCAAGGTGGCGTCGCTGGCCGCCGCCAGGCGCCGACGCGTGGCCAGGCCGTGGATCGGGTCGTCCTCGACCGCGTAGACCAGCAGGCAGGTGTCGAGGTAGATCAGTCCCACGACGAACGCTGTTCGTCGATGCGCGTCTGGATGTCCGCGTGACGCTCGGCATCCGTGGCGTGCGTGGGGCGCGCGGGCCAGGGGTTGCGTTCGAGCCAATCGAGGAAAGCCGCAGCCTGACCCGGTGGCGCAGGCTCGTTCGCTGCGCTGGTGTTCAATGGCGCCAGCCTCGCGAGGCCCTTGCCGCGGTTGGCGATCACGACCTCCTCACCGCGTTGCGCGGCGCGCAGCAACTCGGAGAGCCGGTTCTTGGCTTCGAGGACGTTGACTTGCATGGGGGCGGCAGATCTGCGAGAGCGGTCAAGGGGAGGTTCTGGCCAAGATCATATGCTGACCTGGCCAGGAAATCTCGCAAGTCCGTGTGCTCAGGGTTTTCTCGGGGATTCTCGGGCTGTGGCCCGTCCGACGCGATGATCGGCCTTGAAGGAGCCCAGCATGCCCGCCAAGCCCAAGACCTGGAAGCAGAAGATGCAGGCCAAGCCGCCGCACACCGTGCGGCTGGACAAGGACTTCGCCGGCGTGCCGGCCGGCGCGCGGCTGCTGATTTCATGCCCGGTGGAGGTGGAGGACTGGCTGCGCACCCGGGTGCCCGCCGGGCAGACCCGCTCCATCCAGCAGATGCGCCGCGAACTCGCTGCCCTGCACGGCGCCGATGCGGCCTGCCCGGTGTCGACGGCGATCTTTCTGCGCACCGTGGCCGAGGCCGCGTGGGACGAACTCGAGGCGGGCGCCCCCGCCACCGCCATCGCGCCCTTCTGGCGCGTGGTCGACCCGCAGTCGCCGTTGGCCCGCAAGCTGCGCGCTGGCAGCGCCTGGATCGAGCAGCAGCGGGCGGCGGAGCGGGAGGCTGAAGGCGGGTGAGAGGGCGCGTCCGCTGCCTGGCGTGATGGCCTGCGACCCGCTTCAGAACACCAGCGCCACGACGAACAGACCCACCATCACGAAGGCGATGACGACCTTGGCGATCAAGCCCGCCATGAGGCCCAGCCAGGTGGCCACACCCACGTGCACGGCGCGGCGCTCGTCGCGGCGCGCGAGGTACTCGCCCACCGCCGCGCCCACCAGCGGCATGAACAGCACGCCCACCAGCCCCATGAACAGCCCCGCCACGGTGCCCACCGCCGCGCCGACGAGCGCCTGCCGGCTTGCGCCCGCCTTCCGTGCCCCCAGCAGCCCGGCAACGTAGTCGAGCACCCACGCGACGACGGCCAGCACCGCGACGATGCCGACGGTGACCGGGCCGACCCGGGTGAAGTCGTCGATCCAGGCCCCCAGCACGATGCCCGCCAGCACGAAGGCCGTGCCCGGCAACGCGGGTAGCACCGTGCCCGCCAGACCGAGCACGATCAGCGCCACGGCCAGGGTCCACAACAGGGCGGCGGTCATGGGGCGCTCCTGCTCAACGGCGCCGCGGTGGCGTCGAGGAAGTCCTGGGCCGGGACGCTGAAGCGACGGGCCAGGGCGGCGATCTGGCGCGCGTTGAGCTGCCGCTTGACCGACAGCACCTCGCTGACCACGCCTTGGGATCCCGCCTCGGGCAGATCGGTCTGGCGCAGGCCGTGTTCCTGCATCAGGCTGGCCAGGGCTGTGGCGGGCGTACTCGTGTCGGGCCAGGGGAGGCTCCGCTCCTCGTAGGCCCAGATTCGCCCCCCGGCTACGGCGATCAGGCCCCACAGCGGGTGTTCTTCGCGCCCGCCGGTGGCGTCCACCATCTCGTCGACCGCGCGCAGCGCACGCCCGTACTCCTCGTCGTCGGCGATCGGCGCGCCCAAGCCCAGCGCCTGGTGCAGGGCCACCCAGTTAGCGGTCACGTCCTGCAGGTTCATGGTCATGCTCCCTTGTCGTACTCGCCGTGCGTGAGCACCGCCTTGACCCAGACGATACGGGATTGGAAGGCCATACTGGCCACAAGGCTGAACTTGTTGCCGCCGATATTGAAGACGTAGCGCTGTCCGACCTTGTCGACGGTCGCGAACGTCTGTCGGAGTGCCGAAAAGCGTTCGAAATCGCCCCTCTCGATCAGCCGCCGCCATGCCTGCAAGGGCGCCTCCGCATCCGGGTTTGCGGCGGCAAACTCGCGCAGGGGCATGTTCAAGATCCGCTTCATCGAGATCGAGGAATATCTCAAATCGAGATTGGCTCGGGCCGCGCGAGGTGTCTTGGATCGTGTCGGGGCGCGTTGAACGGCGGCATCGACGGGTCGAACGGGGTGGGCTTCATTGAAGCCTCGCATTGCCGCTGTGAGGCCGCGTCGGACAACAGCGATCAAGCCATGCGTCTGGTGGCCGACAACCCGCGCTTGCCTGCGGTGCTGGACAAGGAGCGCCAGGACTACCTGCGCGACACGCACGAGCAGTACAACCACATCTGGGAGGGCGGCTACGCCACGGTGCTCGAGGGCGTCTACTACGCCCGGGTGCTGGCGCAGGCGCGCGCCGCCGGCCGCATCGGCAAGGTCGCGGCGGACTCGCTGATGACGGTGCGCTTGTTCGGCGACAGCGGCGGCACGGGTGCGAGGGCCGACGCCTTCACGATCTGGGCGGCGCACTTCGTCGGGCGGTAGATCCGCGTCTTGAACGACTACGAGGCCGACGGCCAGCCGCTGGCGGCGCACCTGACGTGGATGCGTTTGCAGGCCTAGACACCGGGTAAGGCCGACGACTGGCTGCCGCACTGTCAGTGGCATTCCAATAATCCCCACCCGCGGTAATCGAATTCTCCCCACCC